>JBAXXD010000003.1:0-92178 GCA_037128135.1 Verrucomicrobiia bacterium | reverse complement strand
CAATGCCCACAATCAACCAACTGGTCCGCAAAGGACGCCGCAAGATCACGGTCAAATCGAAATCGCCCGCTCTGGTGAACTGCCCGCAGCGCCGCGGCGTTTGTGTGCAGGTGATGACCCGCACGCCGAAAAAGCCGAACTCCGCGCTTCGCAAAGTCGCCAAGGTGCGCCTGACGAACGGCCAGGAAGTGATCGCTTACATCCCGGGCGAGGGGCACAACCTTCAGGAACACTCGATCGTCCTCGTCCGCGGAGGCCGCGTCAAAGATCTCCCCGGCGTGCGCTATCACATCGTCCGGGGAACTCTCGACAGCCTTGGGGTGGATGGACGCCGTCGCAGCCGCTCGAAATACGGCGCCAAGCGACCGAAGCCCGGCCAGGAAGATGCCAAGGGCAAGGGCGCGGCCAAAGCCAAGAAAAAGTAACAATTGCACATTCAAAATTTCGCATTTCTCATTATAAAAACCTATGTCCCGCAGACGCCGAGTCATCCACAAAGAAGTTAAAAAAGACGCCCGCTACGCGAGTCCGGTCGTTGCCCGCCTGATCAGCGCAATCATGCGCCGGGGGAAGAAGTCCATCGCCGAGCGCATCGTTTACACGGCGATCGACAAGAGCCGCGAAGGCAGCGACACGGTGGATCCCCTGGAGACGCTGAACAAGGCGATCGAAAACGTGAAGCCCCGCCTCGAGGTGAAATCCCGCCGCGTGGGCGGTGCCACCTATCAGGTTCCGATGGAGGTTCCCGCCGACCGCCAGATCGCGCTCGCAATGCGTTGGATCGTCACCTTCGCCGGCAACCGCAAGGGGGTTCCGATGGAAAACGCGCTGGCCTACGAACTCAAAGATGCGGCGGCCGGACAGGGAAACGCGATCAAGAAGCGTGACGACATGCACAAGATGGCCCAGGCCAACCGTGCGTTCGCCCACTTCCGCTGGTAGCCGGTCGCCCCGCATCACGCGATGCGTGCCAAGTGGGAGAAGCTTTGGGATTTTGTCCGCTCCCTTTCTGCCGTGCGGTGCCTGCGGGCGGCTCTGCTCATCTGGGCCGTCTATGCCGGAGTCATCGCGACGATCGTTGCCGTTGATCCCTCCGGCCGTTCCGCCACGTTGGAATACCAGCGCGCGACGAACAACTGGTGGGAAGGAAAGACGCTTTACCGCAAGAAAAACGGATACCTCTACCTCCCGCAGTTCGCGGTTTTTTATACCCCCTACGAGATGTTGCCCGATCGGATCGGCGAGCCGCTCTGGCGGCTGACCTGTCTCGCCTCGCTGGCATGGGCGCTCTGGGCGGCGGCTTCGCGGCTGGCCCCGGACAAAAAAGAGGCGGTCTTTTTGATCGCCACCGTGCTCGTCCTGCCATCGACCTTCGCCAGCGCGCGGAACGGCCAGATCAACATGCCGCTCGCCGCGCTGTTCCTTCTCACCGCGCTGGCTCTCGGAAGAGAAAAGTGGTGGACGGCAGCCGTCTTTTTGGCTCTGACATTGGTTTTCAAGCCGATCGCGCTGGCTCCGCTCCTGCTTTGCGGGGCGATCTATCCGAAGCTGAGGATTCCTTTGGTCTTCGCCCTTGCCGCCGCAGCGATCGCGCCGCTTGCCCATCCCAACCCGGCGTATGCCTTTGGAGAATACGGGGCATTCCTGCACAACCTTCAGCAGGCCGGAAAGCCCACCGGAAATTCCTGGTGCGACTTCGCCGGAATGCTCCGGGTGTTCGGCTGGGATCTTCCTGCGGCGATCCAGCTCGCCGTCCGCGCGCTGGCCGGGATCCTCACGCTCGGGCTCTGCTGGCGAGCCGCCAAAGGCGCCGATGCCCTGCGCGCCGCGTTCACAGTGCTCTTCCTCTCGACGATTTATCTCATGCTCTTCAACCCGCGCACCGAAACAAACTCCTACGTCATCCTCGGCGCTTTTGTTGCTGTGTGGGCCGCCGTCGAGGGGATCATCTTCCGCCGCCTGGGCCCGGCGGCATGGCTGACCGCGCTGGCCGCGCTCCTCGGCTCCGAGAATTATGGATTGCCGATCTTCCAGTTCACCAATTTGTGGGCGAAGGCTCTCGCGACTTCTGTCCTTGGCCTCTGGCTCGCTGCGCAGGTTTTCAAAATGCTCCCGCTTCGGCGCGCCATCCCATCCCGCCTTCCCCACTGAGGACAGGACGCACGGCAAGATATGGTTTCCTCGCAACACCAGACTCCGCCCGCAACGCATGAGGCCCGCCGGTTTGCGGATTTGATTCGACAATGCCCGCGCGCGGATCGCGTCATCCCGTGGATTCTTGCGGGGTTTGCCATCCTCTACTATTCGCTCTATGCGAACGCCGGGCTGAACCTCGGCGGCGAGGGGGGCACGGCCGGGGTCGTGGCCATGCGCCTGATGTCCGGCCAACGGCCGATCGTGGACACGTTTCTCGGATATAACGTGATGTGGTTCTTTCCGGTCGCGTGGCTGTTCGATCTCACCGGCCCGAACTACCTCGTGCTCCGCTGGTATTTCTTCGCGTTCTGCACGGCCTCCGGCCTCCTGACCTACTTCGTCGTCCACGGCTACACTCGCAATGCGTGGTATTCGGCCATCCCGGCCGTGATGGTGATCATGGTGCCGGGAATGCAGTTCCGGAATTACATGCCATTCCTCGGAATCCTGAACGCGCTCCTGCTGACCCGCGCGTTTGTCCTGCGGAGAAAATCATCTGCGAGTTCGCTCGCCTGGATGCTGGCCGCCGGTGCCGGGCTCGGGGTCACGTTTCTCTTCCGCATCGATCTCGGAGTCTTCTGCACGGCGATCTATCTGGGCCTGGCGGTGCTTTATCCCTTCGGTGAACACGACAAATTCTTCCAGCGCGCCGGCCTGGCAGCGGCCGGAGCCGCGTGCGGGCTCTTGCTCGCATGTGCTGTTCACCTGCCAGTGTGGAACGACGCGAAAGCCCGCGGATACGACCGCGCATTTTTAGAACAATACACCGGCTGGCTCGAAATGATCCTCTCGGAATTCCGCCAGGAAATCGCCGCCCTCGCCGAAAACAAAAAGCCAGCCGCACCCACCGCACCCACCGCACCCATTCCTCCCATTCCTCCCATCTCCTCCGTCCCTGCCCCGCACGCCCACTCCTGGGAAGACCGCGGCGCGCTCACGCGAGTGCCCCTCTCGGATACGCTCTTCGGCCGGAAGTGGACCAACAAATCCTTCGCGGCCAGCACATATCTTCCGATCCTGATCTCTGCGATCGCGATCCTTGCGGGCGGGCTGGGCCTGCTTGCCGCATTGATACGCCGCGACCCGGATGCCAAGGAACGGCTTCTCTACCCGCTGACCGTTCTCGGGTGTGCGCTCGCGCTTTTCCCGCAGTTCTTTTTCTTTCGTCCCGACACCCCGCACCTTTCGGAAATGATGGTGCCGTTCCTGGCCGCGCTCGCGCTGTTTGTTTGGCTCGCCGCACAACTGGCGCTGCCCCGGCTCTTGAAAGCCCCGGCCGCGCGATATGCTGCTGCGGCGTTTGCCGCGCTCTGCATGGCAGCGGGCGCGATCTACTTCTCCCACGCGTTCCCCAAGGAATCCTCCGGCTCGATCGCGGCAAAAAAAAAGGCCTCACACGCATTCCGCGCACTCAATGGAGTGAACGTCAACGTGCGAGACCGCGAGGCGGTCTGGCTGCCCAAGCTGCGGGATGCCGTGCTGCGGCACTCCTCTGCGGGTGAATATGTACTGTGCCTTCCCTACTCCCCGACCATCAACTTCATGACCGACCGGCCGTCACCGCTCCACAACCTGTATGTGGACAACTCGACGGCGGACGAAGGATTCATAAAATTCTTTCTCAAGCTGATGTCCGAATCTTCCCCGGCAGTCGTCGTCATCGACCAGCGCCCCATCAATCGGAGCGAATTTTCCCGCTTCCGCAACTGGGCCCCGGAACCCTACCAATGGCTCCAGGAAAACTACGTGCTTTTCGGACGCTACTTCCGCAGTGAGGTTTTTGTGCGAAAAGATAAAGCCTCCGACCCGGTCACTCCCGAGGCGGTCGATGTCTCCGAGTAATCCCTGTCTGTGATCCATATCGTAACAGGTGCGGACGAGGGATTTGCTCCAGGGTTGCTTGTGCTGGTCACCAGCGCGTTGTTTTCTCTCCCGCCAAGCCGGCCGGTGACGGTTCATGTCCTTGATGGCGGGCTCTCGAAAAAATCATCCGTCAGGCTTTGCGCGGCGGCGAAACGGATCCATCCGGACTGCCAGATCCGTTTTTGTCCGGTGAACGAGACGCGGTTTGCAGGTTTTCGGGCCGGGATCGGGAACTCGCGCATGTATTACGCACGGCTTGTCATCGGCGAACTGGTCAGCGCGGACAAGGTGATTTATCTCGATGCGGATGTCGTCATCACCGGATGTCTCGAGGATCTCTGGAACATGGAGATGGGAGGAAATCTCGTCCTGGCGGCGAAGGATCGGAAGATCCGCTTGTTGCGCGACGATTGCCCATGGCCCCTGCCGGATGAAGAAAGCCCGTACTTCAACACCGGGGTGATGGCCATCGATCTGCGCCAGTGGCTGAAGGAAAATGTCGGGGCGCGGGCGATGGCTCTCGCTGCCGAGGCCGGCGACCAATGCCAATGGCATGACCAGACCGTGCTCAACTACCTGCTCCGCGGGCGGATTGGTTTGCTGCCGGACTTTTGGAACTGGCAGCGGGAGGAAATCCCCGCGCATGCCCCCGTGGGAGCGATCCATTTCACGACCGGAAAAAAGCCCTGGCTTTTCCTTGGGCCCGACGCGCGCTTCCGGATCTGGCGGGCATTCTATTCCCTGGCAGGATCGCGGCGGATATTTTTGCGGCGCAACGCGATCCCGGGACTTTGCTTCGGGGTTTTTGAAACGCTCTTGCGACGCCTCCCCCTGCTGCGAAGCTGCTATGTTTTTTTGCTCCGGATGCTTTTCCGGGCGGCACGCGGCCCCGAAAGGAAGCGGGCGCTTCTGGGCAGCATCTTCTACTACACCTCCGGACCGGGCGGCCCCGAGGGAGACCCGGAGATCGGGCGCGACCTTCCCGTCATCGCAAAGATCCGCTCATTTCGTGCAGGCTCGCTGCAAGGCTGAAAGAAAGACGCCTGTCTCCTTCACGTTGTCGTGCATTTCGGCGACAAACCGCGAGCAGCCTTCCTGCATCCGGGCGAGCGCGACAGGATCGGAAATCATGGCGCGCGCGAATCCGACAAACGCCTGAAAATCGCCTCCGGCTTCATGGCCCGGCAAAAATTTTCCGAATATTCCGTCCGGGTTGACCTGAAGCGAAAGCAAGGCGGTTTTTCCGAGTCCGGCTTGTATAAAGCTGTTCGGCCAACCCTCCCACTCCGAGGTGTTGACGAAGATCCTGGCCCGATCGTAGTGCGCTTGGATCTCGTGATAGGGGACGCTCTCGATGAGCCGGAGGTTCGGGCAACCGGCAGCCAGGCGGGAGATTTCCTCCCAGAGCGCACGATCCTCTGCCGGACAAATCATCTCGAAGGAAGCCGAGGGGATCGCGTGGGCCAGCTCAATGAAAAGGCGCGGCCGCTTGATCGCCTGGCAGCGCGAGACCCAAAGAAAATCCACATCCTTGTCGCCGGACGGCGGATGTTTGCGTGGAAAAACCAGATAGCGGTAAAGCGTGCAATCCATGCCTCGGTTTTCAAAGCGCTCTTTTTGGTCGCGCGTGATCGCATGCCGGGCGTCGCACCGGCGCATGGCAAACTCGAAGAGTGCCCCGAAAAACGGATGCTCCCGCCGGTAGGCACCGTTCACCTCGCTGTCGAGCGCGCATGTGAAATCCAGGCGGTACCGGAGAAACGGCCTGAGCACCCAGAGAACGAACAGCCATGCCGTCCATCCCTGGACGATCACCCAGTCCGGCCGCTCCTCGCGCAGCACGCGGATCACGTGCGGGATCGCCCCGATCATTTCGCCGAGACGCCCGGTGTGAAATTTCCCGGCGTTCCGTGTCCGCACACCTTGGAGGGTCACCCCGTCCGGCTGCCCGATGTCCCCGCCAGCGAGCACGACGTCATGCCCGCGCGCGGCGAGTTCCCGCGCCAACAGCGCCACCTGCAGCTCGGCTCCGCCGGACGTGCGCGTCGAAGATTCGTCCAGGATCAGGTGTGCGCAACTCGATAAGAAAAGCAATTTCACGGGCTCTCAAGTCGGCGCACCATGGCAGCGGGATTGCCCGCCACAACGGTGGAGGGCTCGACATCATGGAGGACAACGGCCCCCGCGCCGATCACCGAAGAACTTCCGATGCGCACGGGTCCGATCACGACCGCATTGGCCCCGAACTCCACGCTGTCCCCAACGACCGGACATCGTCCGTCAGGACGCCTTTCGCCGATGGTCACCCCGTTGCGGAGCAGGCACCCTGCGCCGATGACCGCACCGCTGTGGACGACCAACCCGGTGCCATGCCGCAGCGCCAGCCCGGGCCCGATCGCTGTTTTGTAGTCCAGCTCGATGCCCATCACCCAATGAACGAAAAAAACATAACCCGCCAGGAGCGGGGAACCAACCAACCACAGCCCGCCCGGCAACCGCCGCGCCAGCTGGCACGAGCGGAAAAACGCCATTACAAACCGGCCTTTCGGGCTCCCCCGGTTCGCGGACCAGTCTTGCAGAATGTAGGAAATCATTTACCGGATTGATTCGTGCGCATTCACTTTTACCTGCCCAAGGGCCATTTGCCCAGCCCTGAACGCCAGGCCTCGTGGATGGAGGGCCGGATCCCGGATCTTCTCGGCGGCGGCAAATCCGCAAGCGCCCAGAGTTGGATTTTCCAGACATGGGCGGAGTTGTGCGGGCAGGCCGACATCGAGATGGTTCACGAACTGCCCGCCTCGGGAATCATCGTCACGCTGAGCAACTTTTTGCCGGACGGCTTCCTGCCGCAGCACAGCCAGTTCATCGCCGCAGTGACGGCGGACTTTCTCCCCCACCCCGGCGCGCATGTGCAAATCGTGCAAAATGCGGCCCACGCCCGCCGCTTGCCGGGCTCGATTTTTATGCCCCACTGGCCGCAGCCGAACCTCGTCCCGCGCGACCCGGCGCGGGGAACCCGCTTCGATACGATCGCGTTCTTCGGCGATCCATCCAACCTGGCCGGCGAGCTTTCCTCTCCGGCCTTCGCGAGGGAACTCGAATCCCGGGCCGGCGTGCGATTCGAAATCCACGAAAACACCCGGTGGCACGATTACTCGGACGTGGACGCTGTCCTGGCCGTGCGAGATTTTTCCCGTGCCCGCCATTTGAACAAGCCGGCCACAAAGCTCTACAACGCCTGGCTCGCGGGAGTGCCCTTGATCGGGGGGCGCGACTCGGCGTTTTCCGCAGAGGGGCATGAAGGTGCCGACTACCTCGTTGCCCGATCCGTCGACGATTGCATCTCGCATGTTTGTCGGCTCAAAAAAAACCCGGCATCGCGAAAAGCCATCGTGGATGCCGGAAGCGCCCAGGCGGCGATGCGTTCCCGGGATGCCGTGAGATTGCTCTGGCAGGAGCTGTGTTCCTCGGAGCTTCCTACCCGCAGGGATGCCTGGAAAAAGAAACCCCCGCTCCAACAGGCGGTCCTCCGACAGTTGAAGCGGGGGATTTATTTCCTGGATAAAAAAATTCGCTCGTAGCGCGTTCACCCGAAGCCAGTAGCAGGAAACAGGCGCTGGAATAAAGTTGTCAGCGTCCAGGCCGGGTCCGAAAAAAACGCCTGCACGATCGCGTCGCCCGCAGCAGACCGCCCGTGTCCTGCAAGTGCCCCGGCCGCCTGTAGGAAATGGACCGCTTCCGTCTGCCTGTCGCGATTCCTGCCAGGGCCTCCAGCCAGCCAGGCTCTCCGGGCACCGTCATAAAACGTTTTGAATTTTTTCCAATGCTCCGGCAGAAGCCCTTCGCGGAAAGCCTCGAGAAGGGTCGCCTCTTCAGACGTGAGCGGACGCGCTGGAAAGTGCCTCCTCCAGATCTCTGCGACTACGAGCCGGTTTTCCTCGCGAGTCCTCGTGGAAAATTGATTCGAGAGCGAGCCTGCCCGATGCCGGTAGAACACGAGGCGATCCTTCAGATTGGCGACCTGGCCATCGCCGGCCAATCGCGCCCAGAGTTCCCAGTCCTGACAGATCGTGAACTCCGAATCATACCGGATCGGCGCTCCGTCGGGGTGGCACCGCCGGAACAAAACCCCGGTGTGGATAAACGGATTCCGGAACGGCAGCGCCCATCGGATCCCGGCATCGTGAGCCGGCACATGAATCATCCCGCAAAATTCGCCGGCTTCGCCGATGATCCTGCCGTTGACACCGAGAAGAACCAAAGACGGATTGTTTTCAACAGCCTGCAACTGGGCAGCAAGCCTCTGCGGATGGGAAATGTCGTCCGCATCCTGCCGCGCGACCCAGTCCGCGCGGCATTCTTCGAGCCCCTGATTGAGGCAGGCGGTCTGGCCGGAATTTTCCTTCCGCAAAATCAGCCGGATCCGCGGGTCGCGCGAAGCGTAGGATTCCAGGACGGCAACGCTTCCGTCCGTGGATGTGTCATCCACAATCACAAATTCAAAATCGCGGAACGTCTGTGCCAGGATGCTTTCGACCGATTCCGCCAGAAATCTTCCGCCGTTGAAAACCGTCATCAGCACCGAGATGCGCGGAGTGGAATTCATGCCGGAAACCTCTCGCTGAAAAACAGGCCGCTCACTGTTCGAGCAAATCGGAAAAGTTTCTCCCTGCCCGGAACATTTCCTTTTCTCCGAGCGGCATCGCGTGAAGGCGCTCGCGCAGGTTGTCGGCTGTGATTTTCCCGAGCCCGAGAAGCCCGCGCACCAGCGCCATATCTTTTTCTCTCCCCACGACAACTTTGACCGCTGCGAGGTCATAGGGATCGAGTGCAAAGACATTCTCGAATCCTTCCATGGCCACAAGCCGCTCCTCCCATCCCAGCGGCAGGCCTTCCACAATCGTCGGGTGGAGGATGTCGGCATGGTAGCCGTGCTCGGCTCGAAAAAGGCTTCCCTGCCCGACTGCCTCCACCAAATAGCCCGCTATTTCCTTATTGATTGGCTCCAGCAAAAGGTCGCCATCGTATGTGCTTTCGAGAAGTTCCATTTCTCCAAGTTCGGGAAATGAGGCGAGAAGCGAAGCCGACCCCAGAACAATTACTTTGCGGCTCTGTCCGAGTGAGCGCACAGACTCGACCAGATGCTTTAGTGCTGGAAGGCGCATTGTAAAATATATGGTCGGCGTTCCATTGTCGTGAGCACTCCATCAAACGGCGCAAACTCCCGCAATTGCGCGGCCTGCTCACTGTCCTCCCGCAGCGCAGCCAGCAAAACCTCCATGCCGGATTTCGAGGCCTGAGCCTGGCGGATCATCCCCTCCCACTGGCGGAGCCGGTGCTGCTGGTCCGCGCCCTTGGCGATCCATCGTGCGATATTGCCGAGCGCGATTTGCAGCAGCGCAGGATCCCGCTCGATCTTGTCCGCGATGAGCCGGAACATCCCGATCTTGTCGAATCGGTTGAGCGGATTGTCGTTCATCCTTTTTCTCCGCGCTCACCGCGTCTCCGCGTGAGGAATTGCCGGGCCGCGTTCATAGAGGCACCTTCAACCCGACAGCCCGGGCAAGCTTCCGCTGGTTCTGGTCGAACGTCAAAAAATCGGTCGCGCCGATTTTCTTCGCCGCCGCAACGTGAAGGATATCGAACCCCCGGTGCCCGCCGGCTGGAGTGTGGGCTTCAGAAATCCGACCTGCTTCGGCGAGGACGTCGGCGAGGTTGATGATTTGGACGGCGAGCAGGCCCCTCAAGATATCCCGTTCAGATTGCGCAAGAAACAGATCGCGTTGGGCCATCGAAATGAGTTTGCGAAAGGAAGCCAACCGCAACGCATTCGCCAGCTCAAAACGGTTCAGTTCCGAAATGGAGACGGAGTTGTTGATGCGCCGCAAGAACGCGAGCGCCCTCGGCGTGTGGGCATCGCCTCCGTAAAGCGAGTAAAGGAAGCTCGTGTCGCAGCAGATCACCAATGCCCTCCCGCCTCTTTGATCAATTGAAGAGATTCCTTGGCGGTGAGGACACGCTCGCCGCGGCGATCGCGGGCCACCGCTTCGCTATCGGCCCAATTGACATGTTTGGAACCCGGCTTCTCCGGAATCAACCTCGCCAAAGGCTTCCCCCGCCGCGTGATGACAATTTCCTCTCCCGCCGCAATCCAGCGAAGGAGTCCGGTATAGTGGTTTCGGAGGTCCCGGACAGTGGCCGTTTTCATTGTGCTACAAATTTGGAGCGCTTTTTTCAGATGTCAAGCTCACCCCTTGAAAAATCCGCCCGTGCGCCTCGATCCATTTCCCGACATCAAACCTTTCTTCTGCATTCCTGCGCGCGGCGGCTGCGGCGGCGGGCAGGTTCGGCAGGAGCCCTGCGACAGCTGTGGCGAGTTCGCTTCCAGACGGCGTATGCCGTGTGTCCCAACCCTGTGGGGCATCAACGAGCACCCCGCAGTCCGGCGGCACGATTTCTGGCATTCCGCCGGATCGCGAACCGACGACCGGCAGTCCGCTCGCCATCGCCTCCAGGACAACCGTCGGGCAGGGATCCATGTATTTTGGATGAAGCAGGATGTGGTGGCCGCGATAGAGAGCCGGGGCGTCAGCCTGCGAAAACCGCTCGATCCGACGCACGAATTTCTCCAGTCCCAGCCTGGAAACTTGGGCCACAAAGTCCTCTTCGCCGCGCGGCCACTGGAACTGACCGGCAACGGTGAGCTCCGCCTCGATCCCGCCCGCCCGAAGCTCGGCAAGCGCGTCGAGGACGCAGGTGACACGATCACGCGTCCCATGGGTTCCCGCTGCCAGCAGTCGCACGGATGCGGCTTCCCTCTTCGGGCCGGGAGCAAAAACCGATGCGTCCACCGGATTGTAAAGGATCTCCGATCGCATGTCACACGGGCCGAGAAAATTTGAGGCCGAGATTTTGCAAAATTCGCTTTGATAGACAACGAAATCGGCCGCATCCCGCAACCGCCGCATCGGCGCATTGAACCGCTCGCTCTCCCGGCCCGCCCATCCCGGATACGCAACCCCATTTTGATTCCAGACAATTTTGATCCCGCGGTCCGTGCAGATTCTGAAAAGATCGAAAGCTGCGAGCGGGAGGCTGCTACTCACCGCATACAGCACATCGAACGCCTCCTCGCCGGACGGCAACGCGTCCCGCAAATGCAGCAGCTTGACCGCGCCGCCATGCACCGCACGCCCGTCGTCCAACACGGAACCGAACCCGACAACCGGGACTCCGCCGCCATGCCGCCGGATCTTCCGCCGCAGCGGCGCCAGCTTTCTCCGTTCCGGCCACTCCAGGAAATCCCGGACGGCCTGCCTGACCTGCCATGGCACGAGTAAAGACATTATTGCGGATCGGCGGGGTTGCCGCCGGGATTCCCGGATAACGGGCGCACAAATGTCTCCAGGTTGCTCCAGTTGATCGCCAGCAGGAAATCCCCGGGCCCGGATATATAGTTTTTCCCCTCGTCAGGATAGACGGCCTGAAGATCCGAGAGCCGGTCGAGAAATTGTCCCCTCGAAACGATGCCGGAATGCACGTTTCCTTCTTCGGTGACCACGAGAAGCGAACCGGGCAGGAAAACCTCTTTCCCGGCGGGCAAGGGATGCCTGTAGCCGGTCAGCTTCAGGATCAATGGGGCTGGCAGAACCAGGATAAAGCATAAGACCGCAAGGGCGATGAGCGAGGTGCCGCCCGAAACTCCCAACTTCCCGCTGGATTCGTCAGGTGCTTTTTTAAAGGCGGACCAGAAAGCAACCCATCGGCTGAAAGCCGATGCTGCCACCAACCGCAACATGGGCGTCCTGCCCATGTCCTGACGCTTCAAGAAACTCCCGTTGCGCTCCACCGGATCCTGCCTTTCCGCCAGCTTGCGCACAAAATCGAGCGCCATGGCAGCTCCGGCCGCCGCTAAAAAGACCTGAACCGGCAGGGTGGCGGCGTAGGGACGCTCTCCGGCATCCCAGGGAGGCGCGAACGGGACGGACATAACAATCCCCGCGCCAGCAAGAAGAATCCACAGCGCATCGGCACGCAGAGGCCCCCACAGCCAGCAGGCAAGCGACGCCAACAAAAACATCACCATGCCGGCGGACGCAACCCTCCGCTCCTCGCCGAAGCGGAACAAAAAACCTTTCTTGAACATTTCTCCATAGGCCCTTCCGATCCCGCGAGCCAAACAGCCGGGCGACGTCTTGATTTGCCTGACATTGTGCTCCATCACCAGAGCGGCATCCCACCCGAACTGCTCGGCACTTGTGCTCCACTTGGTTTCGTTCAGCAGTCCGTGAAGAGTGAATGCGAAATTTCCGAAAGTTTTTCCTTCCCCGCGCGACAGCGATTTCATCACTATTTGGTTCGCAGAAAAACACCCGGCGATCAGCAGAAGCCCCAAAACCAGCCCTCCGGAAGCCGCAAGTAACCTTGTTCGTCCCGACCGCGCCAGCCATACCCGGATCCCCGCATAAAGCGCCAATGCCGGAAGAACAAAAAGCGCGCCGGGGCGCGCCGCAGATCCGAGCCCGATAAAAAGGATCGCCGCGAAAACCGGCCGAATTTTATCGCGATCGACAGAGAAAAGAAGAAACCCGAACCCGAGCACCCCGAGCAACAAACCCAAGTTTTCTGTCATCAGCAACCCGCATCCATGGGCCCGAAAATAAAGCCAGAAAAGCAGGCAGTAAATCGCGGTGCCAGCAACCCCGATCCTCCTGACCACCAGCGGGCAGGTGAACGCGAGCCCCAGCATCACCATCGAGGAAACCAGCAGGTTTGCAACGAGGACGTTGAGCCGCGAGATATCCAACATCACCGCGTAAAATGCGGGATAAAGAAAACGCCCGTTGAAAAGAACTTGAGTGGTTCCCTGAACCGCGATTTCAGCGGCCTGCAGAAAATGCACCATGGCATCGCTGCGGGGAATGATTCCCCCGACAAGAAAAGAACCATGAGATGCCGCGTTGAACCCGTAGTAGAAATATCCGGCCCCTGCGGGCAGCAATGCCAGAATGATCAGCCCGACCCGACCCGCCACATGCTTTTGTAGCGCACTCACTCCCATCAAGGCGGACCAGATGGCAGGGACGAAAATCCCCAGAAACATTTGGTCGGAAATAACAGACTTGAAGCAAAAAAAGCCCGCAACAAGAGTTAAGAAAAAAGTCAGCAACGCAAATGCGATGCGCGGACTTCGAATCAAGCGAGCTTCCCCGCCCGGCATCGCCAGACGGAGTGTGGCGGCGCAGGCTAGCAGTGCAAGAAACCAGACCCCGAGCAGCAGGGGTTCGCGAAGCGACCAGATCGGGGAACAAACCGTGTAAACCCTCCCCGCAACAGCCCCACCGTCGGATGTCGAAAAACGAATTCGCGAACCGCTCAACTCATACCTCCCCCTCCCCGCGTTTGCGATTCCCTTGGCAGACGCCCTCGGACGCCCGAGAGCTTTTCCGTCTTCGAAGACAACCGGGTAATCCGGGAATAAGAACTCGCGCCCGCGCTGGTGCTTGATCCCCTGTGGTAATTCCGCAGTGAGCAAAAAGCCGTCGCGCTTTTCCATGCTCATGATCTGTTCGGTCCTCGTAATCCCGAACGACCCGGGGAATGTCAGGACAGCGGCCAGAAGCAGGATGCTCGCGGATACGAATCTCCAGACAGAAACAGGGATCTTCTTCAACATGGTTTCCCTAAACAAATTTTAATTTTCTGGCGGCGAATCCGACCATCCGGAAGAGAAGCAGCCCGTGGCGGAACCTGTGGATGTTGGTCTCGCCGTATGTGCGCTCACGGTAGCGCACGGGGATGTCCCGGATTTTCAAGTTCAGCTTGTCCGCGCCAAACAGGAGATCAAAATCACCAAACGGATCAAACTCCCCGAAATAGCTCCGGTTTTTCGCGATCGCTTCGTAGTTCGAGCGGCTCAAGACCTTGGTGCCGCACAGGGTGTCCTTCACCTGCTGGCCCAGCAGCCAGGAAAACAGAACCCCAAAGAGCTTGTTGGCGCAAAGGTTGAGGAACCTCATCGCACGCTGCTCCATCGGATAGATGAGCCGGCAGCCGTTGGCGAACTCGCAGCGCCCATCCGCCAGTGCACGATAAAATTTCGGGAGATCCTCTGGAGGCATTGTGAGGTCGGCATCCAGGATCATCAGGATGTCCCCGCCGGCCATCGAAAACCCGAGCCGGACGGCATCGCCTTTCCCTCTGCCTGGCTGGCGGGCAATTTTGATTTTCTTATCGGGATGCGCGGCCTGGATTTTTTGGATCTCAGCCCATGTCTCATCCGTCGAATGCCCTTCGACAAAGATGTATTCCATGTCGCGGGCCATGATCGGAATCCTTTCGATTGCAGCGGGGATGTTGCCCGCTTCGTTTCTCGCGGGGATCACGATCGACACCGACGGCTCGCCCGCCATTTTTTCAGCCTTGCGCGCCACCATAATGTTCACCAGGCAAAAATGCGGGAGCAGCGGGGCAACCCAACGATTCAGAAGCCGTGCGAGAACCGGAACCTGCGCGGGGAGAAGGATGCGGCTCTCCGACTTGATGACCTCCCAGCCCGCGAGTTCCGCCAAGTTGCGCACATCGCCACGCGACAGCCAGTTCGATTCGGGCTGGGGCGAACGGAGCCCGCATTTGCAAAGCAGCGAGAGCACGGGACGCCAAAGCGTATTGTAGGTCGTGATGACAAGTCTTCCCCCGGGATGAGCAAACCTGCGCGCTGCCTCGAGAAGAGCCTGCGCATCCGCGCAATGGTTGAGCGTGTCAGAAACCAACACCACATCAAAGTTTGCCCCCAGATCGAGCGCGCACGCATCGCCGGAATGTAGCGCGGCATCCGGACAGTTTTGCCTGGCCTCCGAAAGTTGCCTTTCCGACGCGTCGATCCCTGTCTTCGTTCCGCTCGCGAGCAGTTCCAGAAGATGTCCGTTCCCGCAGCCGATTTCCAAAAGGTCTGCAGACTCGGGAATGATCAGGTTCAAATAATACGCCAAAGTGCGCCGGTAAGCCAATTCTCCAGGCTTGGCCTGATAAAATCCGCTTTCGTAAAAAGCGATGCTGCCAATAATTTTATTCATTGGTTTTCCTAAACCAGCAATGAGTTGGCCTCAAAGAGGCGCAAGGCGTCACAAAAACGGCGGGCTTCAGGCTTGTTTTTCTCGTGCATTTTCGCCTCTTCATGGCCGACACTCCGCTCCCTGAGCCTTCCGTTTTCATATTTCCACTTTTTATTCCCATCCTCATTCCGCTTCAACCGCAACGCCCCCGACGTATTCAGCCGTTCGTAATAGACGGCCTCTCCAAAGTGCTGCCTGATCCATGTCGATTTCTCGAAGCCTGCCAGATCCGGGCCAAGCCCGCCTCCAGAGAAATCCGCGGTTGCCATCCCGAACATGTCGCCAGCTTTGTCGAAGCGAGGATATTCGCCGCGACATCGAACCGGCGCACCGGCAGCACTTTGGTTCGGACGCTCCCGCCTTCCTTCGCGAAAAGCTCCCCAATGATCCGGACGATCTCGGCGTTCGATGTCCCGATACCGGTTCCCACGTTATAGATTTGGCCTTCGGACCCGCGATCGATGGCGGAGACAATTCCGGCGGCGACATCACTCACATGGATGTAGTCGCGCACGCTTCCTTCGGGCCCGAAGATCTCGATCTCGCGGCCGCCGAGCGCGGCCGCCACGGCCGTGGCGATGAACCCCTGTCCAGTTCCCGCCCGCTGATCCTCCCCGTAGGCGTTCGCCGGGCGCACGACGATAACCGGCAGCCCGGCCGTGTGATGGAACATCATCGCGTAGCGGTCGGTGGTCAGCTTCGTGATGCCGTAGGGGCTGACCGGCATCGTCGGATGGCCCTCGTCAATCGGCAAACGCTCGGCCGGGCCATAGACGGTTCCGCCGGATGATACGACGACGACGCGGCTCGCCCCTGCGGCAAGGGCCTCCTGAAAAAGCCCCACGCTCGCGGGAAGGTTCGACAGCAGATCGAAAACCGGATCCTCGAAGCTCGTCTTCGGCACCGTGGAATACGCAAGATCAATGACCTCGCAGCCGGGTTCCAGAAGCCCGCGCAAAATTTTGCGATCCCCGTAGTCCCCGCTCACATACCGGCAGTCCGGGTGAAGGTCGCGGTCCGCCTTCGCGCGACGGCCCAGCACGACCACCTCGCGCCCGGACTCGCACAGGCGGCGGGTCACATGCCGCCCGATGAACCCGGCACCGCCGATCACCAGGCATCGCTTCTTTCCGTCAGAATTTTTCATATCGCTGGACGATCAGTTTTTTCAAAGCGGATGCAGATTCTTTGTCCGTGGGGATCCTGATGAATTCCGCAAAGCGGGCAAGATCCTGCGAGGCAATCGCGATGGCGGAGGCCCTGTCGCGCGCCCGTCCGAACCCCACCCCGGCATGGAACACCTGCTCAAAATAGGCGGAATCATCCGGGTAAACGACCGGCCGCCCCGCCGCAAGTGCTCCCCAGACCCTCAGGGATTCGTTGCTCCCCTCGACCACGAGCGGCCCCTCCCCGGTTTCATCGGGAAACGAATCCTGGAATGGGATCACGACCGCCGTTTGCCCGAGGCCACGCAAGTTCAAAACATCTTGGACAGAGGGAGCGACCAGCACGGTGTTTTCGGACGATGCGGGAGCCTTCATGCCGGGAACCACAAATTGGATGCACGGCGCGGTGCCCGGTGACTGCCCGCACCCGGCGATCTCCACCGGTGAGAAACGATCGTCGCAGACCTCGACTTTCCAGAATTCCAACAGCACACGAACGCACCGCATCACGCGGTCAAGCGCCTCATCAGAGCCTTCCTGGTGATTCCAGAAAATCCGCGAGGGAAGCCTTTCCCTGCCTAACCTCCGCCGGATTCCGTGCCGGAATTGACACCCCGCCGCCACCAGGCCGGGCGGGCGTTTCAGCCGGATTTTCGCCCGGAACTCCGGGCGTTCGCCGAGTCCGGCATACAATTCGCGGAGGCATTTCCCGAGCCTCTCCGTGGTATGCGAACTCTGCCAGCGGAGAAACTGTGGATCGACCGTTCTGTCGAGGCTCCCCGTCTTGATATCCTCGCCGATGATCCGGACCGCCTCGCCGGGCGTCCGAAAGAACGACTCCGGCTCGAGAAGATCCGCGGCGACGCCGAGCGGGATGCTGAGGATCTTGCAACGGCAGGCCGCAGCCTCCATCACTGATTGCGGCCCGCCCTCCCACCGCGATGGGATGAGATACAAATCCGACGCGTTGTAGAGTTTGTTGAGAACCTCGCGGCCCAGGATGTTCGCCCCGAAATCATCTCCTTCGACATCTTGCTTGCCCACGAAAGTAAACGGGATCCCGTCGCGCTCGAGCCGGCGTCGGATCCAATGCCGCCTCGGCCCCGCAAGCAGGACATGAAAGCGAACCCCCTGCTCTTTCAAAGCGCCAAAGACCGCCGCCATCATCTCGGGACATTTCTGAAACTTCGGGGTCGCGAGATCGGCCCCCTCCGTGTCCCGGTGGAAATTCGCGATCACGTAGGCGTCCTGCGGCAACCCGAACTCGCGCCGCAAGGCCGCCTTGTCGGCGATCGGAAAAAACAGCCCGGCGTCAATCGTGTAGGGGATGTATTCCGCAGGAAGCGAGAGCTGTTGGAACTGTGAGAGCGCATCGCGCGATCGCGCGATCCACATGTCCACGACCCGCTGCCCCCATGCGAACTCCTCCTGCTTGACGTAGAAAAACGGGGGGTTGTCCGCATGCGCGATCACAAACGCGTTTTTCAAAACCGGCGGAGCGACCATCGAAAGGTTCTGCCAGAACGGAGCATGGATGATTTCCGCTCCCGCAGCGCCTGTCTCCCGGACGAGCCCGCCCAGCGAAGAGCGGATCTGGCGCAGGTCTTCATCGAGCGCCCAGCCGGCCCCGTCGCCCTGCGTGTAATGGACCTTACGCATCGACGATCAGGCTCTGCGCGAGCTGCAGGTAGGAGTTTGCCATCGCTGCTCCCGATGGCGGTGAGGCGAGAAGCCGCTTCCGCAGCCCGGGCAAACGTCCGGCAAACTCCCGCAGAGTGGCTTCGAGGTCATCGCCGATCTCCATCCCGTAGAGCAGTCCCTGCCCGACGGTTCCTCCGGAATCTTTGTGATAAAGCAACGGCAGCCCGCACTGGAGCCCCTCCGCCACATGCATCGCGCCCGGCTCGAACCGCGACGCGCTCACATACGCGTCACAATCACGCAGGAGCCCGGCGAGCCGCCCGCCGCTCGTCGGCGCGAACGTCCGGGCGGACTGCCAAACAATTTCCTTCGGCCAGCGCCCGATGACCCTCAGATCGACCGTTCCTTTCAACGGCCCTGCCGCCAGCGCGTCGATATCCCGATAGACGTCGAATCCCTTGTTCCAGTTGTCGGACCAGTGGTGCGTCACCAGGCGGCAGGGCTCGCCGGGCTTCCGTTTTCTTCCGCCCACCGGATGAAAAAACCGCGGGTCGGCACCGGGCACGATCACGGAGTGCCGGCGGGCAGGATCAAACCACTTCGCTGCATGGTGGTCGCGCAGCCAACTGGAAACGAAAACCGTGTGGTCGGCCACGCGGTTCGCGCACGCGAGCGCCGCGTCCATTTCGGATGTTTCTTTCCGGATATCGTTGTCGTTGATCCGGTGCAGGCAGGGAACACCGGGGGCCTTTTCCTTCATCCGGGCGACATCGTCCGCCCCGAACGTCGTGTGCAACGAGAGCCCGGTGTGGGTCATCAGCACGATGTCGGGCACCTGCCGGAGATCAAAACGCACCTTCCAATGGTGATACTCGAAACACCGCACGACCTGCGCGGCCCACTGGTTCGCCCCGCCCCACGAACCGGCGCGGGGACGGAGGTTGATCGCCACGGTTGCCACGGGGGAATTTTGGAAAATCATGGCTCGGGAAAAAATGGTCTTGTGGAAACCTCGACCCGGCCGCCGCGCGAATACCGCTCGCGCTTCCAGTCCGATGTTTCTTGGCAGCCGAGCATCCGCCTGCCCCAGCGTTTGAGAAAATTCGTCCAGCCGCCGCAATATGTTTCCATGATATTCTCCCGCGACTCGACGCCGCTGTCCAGGCTGCTTCTGGAAACGAAGCAGGCATGCAGGCACCGCAGCGGGGATTCGTCCCACTCGTATTCCAGCTCCAGCCGCCGCTTGTCCTCGCCGCTGAAACCCTCGCGAAACACCGGCGTTCCGCCGTGCAGGCGCTCCGGGGTCTCTCCCTCCCACGATCGAATCGCGGAAAAGTTGTAGAGCTTGGTGATGCTCCGCGAGGGCGGCGCCGCGAACCCCGACGCCACGCCGGCGACGGGATCGAGGCGGTCGCAGTGCAACACGTTTCCGAGGACCATCCAATGCTTGTCGAACTCCCCGGCCAGCAGCCTCGCGCGGAAGGCCTGGAGCCCTCGGGGATCGTAAATCTCGTCGCCGTCCACCCCGAACACCCAGGTATCGGTCCCCACAAACTGCTTGAGAAGCTCATGCGATTCGCGAGGATGAGCAATCGAGTGGAAGGCGGCTTTCCCGTCGGGCTCCGCAGCGAGCTCGCGAAGAATCCGTGAGGTCGCATCGGCCGATTGGTGGTCAACCAGCAGAATCCTATCGCAGAATTCCCATGCGTTCCGTACGGCCTGGCGAACGAATCGATCCTCGTTGCGCACCAGCACAATCCCGATCACGCGTCGCTCTCCCTCGTCCATCTCCTCTATTTTTTCCCAAAAAACAAACCTAAAAAACGAAGCGGCCACAACACCCCGCGAAACCAAAAATTCCACCGCCGATCAAAAACCGTCACCCGCGACGGCTTCAACTCACCCACCCCCGGAAGAAACACCCGGCTTTGCTCAGCCACCTTTCGCAAGACCCTCTGCTCACTTCGCTCTGGTTCATGCGAGTGCAAAATCTGGATCAATGCCCCGGCATTGAGAATCGCCGGGTGCGTGACACAAAAATTCCACTCTGAAGGAAGCGGCACCAACCGCACATCCGAAGAATAGAGAACTTCACGAAAGGACGGCTGGTCATGCTTCGGCGGCACTTTTTCGCTCCTTCGGCGGGAATAGCATTTCTCCCAATCCGATAAAAATGAGGTCACCACTTCCGCACGCCGAAATACCACCACCCCCGTATTAAACTCCGGAAACCCCTCTGGCACTCCATCCACCGCTGCCGCCCGATAAGTCTCCATCGCTACCGCCAAATCGAAGCGATCCAAAAGCGCAAACAGGATTTCGGGATTCCCGAGCACGCGTGTGTCCGTATCCAAAAATAAAGACCGCCCATACGGCGACCCCCTCATGGCTGCAATCTTAAACCCGAACCCATCCGCCGCATCCGTCAGCTTTCTCACTTCACAGTACTCCAACTCACCCAACGGGAACCCTCTCACATCATCCGTGAAAATCGTCACCGAAACCCACGCACACACCCTCCGCAGGCTTTCCAGTGAACTCAGACACTCCCGCACATACTTCGCCCCCGCCGCCGCATAGACGACTCCGCAGTCAGCCCATTGTTCAGCGATTAACATGCAAAGAGGACAAAATTTTCTTCTGCACAAGAACCCAAAGCCACTGGCCGCCGAAATTGTCGTCGCGTTCGGCGCGGACGAGCTTCTGGAATTTTCCAAGCAGGCGGACGACAAGGTCTTCCGTCCGATCCCACGAAACCGCCTCGAACGGCCCTCCTTTGCCCTCCTCCATGTTGATCCCCATGTCGTAAAGAAGGAACCCGTCGGGCTTCAAGACGCGGGCATGCTCGGCCATCATCGCCTCGAGGTCGAAGGCGTGGTCCACGCAATTTGTGTAGAGTAGGTCGAGAGAATTCTCCGGCACATCAATCTTCATGAAATCCCCCTGCCGGACGATCCGGTTGTCGGGACCCGGGTTGAGATCAATTCCGAAGGCGTTGGTAAAGCCGAGATCCCGCAGAACCTCGACCTCGGTGCCCTGGCGGGCTCCGCAACAGATGATCGAAGCATCGCGCGCGACCAGCCCCTGCAGATGCTTGAACCGGGAGTAAAACTTCAGCCGGTATTCGCAGATGTCCCAGTTGCTGAACCCTCCCTTGAGCTTGAGCATCTCGTTGAGCTTCTGCTTCTGGTGGGTCAGGTATTCCTCGTAGCTGGCGTAATCGCGCTTGAGGATATCGCCGTCCTTCTCCGCCTTCCACCCGCCCTCGCCGTGGTGCTTCTTGCGAACCTCGTGCTTGTCGCGCTCATGCACATACCGCGCGTCCTGCATCTGCCGCAGCTTGCGGATGTATCCAAATCCGCCGGGAGTGAGCAGGTGGAGGGCAGTCTTGATCCAGAACCCCGGATGCACCGGGCGGATCAGGGAATGTCGGAGATAAGCCATGTGGGTAAATTGGAAAACTAGCAGGTGTCAGGCAAGAGAATACACGGTCGAAACGCCGGGGAGAACGGCCATTTCAACGAAATCCAATCGTAGAGAAAATGCGGCGCACAGTCAGAGGCAGCACCATCAGGAACAAAAGATTGGCCGGGCCCTCGAGGTAAAGGTGGTCGAACTTTGCAGGCCCGACATAATGCCGGCACACCGAATCCCGTCGGCGGAAAATATTCCATGTGATCTCATATTGCTCGGGAAGCGGCCCGCCGCGATTGAATGCGGAGGCGCACAGTGCGTAAAGGGTTTGCTCAAAAAATTGCGGATGATGCGCGGTAGTTTCGAGAGCCGAAAGCAGGCGTTCGCCGAGATCAAGATCCAGCGCCTCCCGGCAGATGCAGAGCAACCCGCTGTTGAAACATTCCCAAAGCCGGACTCCGATCACTTTTTCGATTGTCTCCCGCGGCAGGCAATAGACCTCCTTGACATCCCGGTTGTAGTAGCAGGCCCGCTCAGGGCCTTCAGCCCATCGGAGAAGGAACTCCGGTCGGCGGTAAAAAAACAAATCCGCGTCTAGGATCAGAAATTTGTCGCCCGGGGCGAAAGCCATCGGATCGAAAAACTTGAGAAAGAGGTTGTGGCGGCTTCGGTTGCGGAGGCAGGCGGGGTGGTTCTTCAGGAGCTGGGCTGCGGCTTTGTCGGCCTCTTGTCTGGTCACAAAACGCACCCCCGGAAGCCGGGCCTCGATTCGCTCGCGCGACCGCGCGTCCACCGACCCGTCCTCATGGATGAAAAGTTTCCAGCGTCTCCCGGAAAAATATTCCAGGCTCAACGCCGACAGCACTCCCATGCGCCAGGTCTTGGAGGAGACGAGAAGGTGGACCGACACCGGAATTTCCGGCCCCTCCGGACGCCGCCCCGCAGCGATGACCAGTGGCGCGACCACGCATCGCCCGACAAAGCGCAGGAATGCACGTACAGCTTGGCGAAGGGAACTCATTCCGAAAAATATTTTTCCTTGGCCTCCCTCCAGGACGATCTCAGTTCGCGGGGGCCGAACCGGACGACCCATTTTTCAAAATCCGTGTGGAGGTTTCCCTGCCGCATGCAACCGCTCCAGAAAATCGGATACGGGCCGAGGTAATGCCCGAACAACCAGAACCGTCGGATTTCGGCGGAATCCCTCGCGGCTTTCCCTCCGGCAAGCTTCGCCGCAAAGAGTTCCGTGTCCGCCACGAGACGGAGCGCGGATTCCAAAACCAGCGTCGCGCGTGCGCCCGCGTCCTGGGCGAGGCAGGATGAGCCCCGGACCCGAAAGCTCCTTGCGGCGATGGAATCCACTCGGGAATCGCCCGGCACATCGCGGTGGCGCTCAAAATTCCACGGGGTTCGCTGCCCGGGCGGATACGTCTCCATCCGGCATTCCAACAGCGTTTTCAAGTCTATGAGGTTCCAGAGTCCGGGATGGAGCGAGAACTTCCAACGATAGGCCGGCAGGGAATGCTCGAGGAAGTCTTCTTCAGCGCCAAGGATTTTTCCTTCCCGGTGGCGGTGCTGCCCGTATCCGAGAAGCCCGATATATGCCGCCTGGAGGTTGGCCGAGAGTTCAGGCAGGCGGGCATTAAGGTAGCCAGCATGGCACGCTCCCATCGGCGGATGGTCGTCGAGGATCAGGTAGGCCCGCTGAAACCCACGATCGATCAACTGCCGCACCGCCTGCAAATTCACATTCATCCAATCCCCTGAATCCCCTTCGAACCCAAGGCACCTCTCTTCACGCGATGTCAGCCCGGAAAAAAACACCGGAGGATGCCCGGGCCACAGGAGCCTGATTCTTGCAGCGGTCCACCTGGCGAGCGCCTCGTGGCGGTCATATGTGCTGATCAGGATGGAAACCATGTTAGCATCTGCCTGAAAACACCCGGCCAGCGCATCTCCCGAATCCCTTGCGGCCACTCGACAAAAGATTTGGCCAGCATGCACACCGCATCAATGCGGCGAGTTGGCGCGAGAACGTAAGCCTGGAGAAGATAACTCCGCCCCAGCTCCCGGCGCTTCTCCCGCATCAATGCCGGAAGATCTCCGTCGTCAATCAGACTGTAATAAGGGGAGAAAATCCTCTCGCGCTCGACGAGCGCCGTGGCCCACGACCGGATCGTTTTGGAATCCGGCTGGCGGTGCTGGATGGCCAAAACTTGTGGGATGTAACGAAAATCAAATCGTTCCGACATCCTCCACCACAACTCATAGTCCATCGCGAGATGAAGGTCTTCGCGCAGCGGCCCTGCTTCCGCCGCCGCCTCCCTCCGGAAAAAAACCGCCGGCTGGTGGAGCTTCACTCGGGAACTCCACCAGCGGATGAGATCGAGGCGGGAATCAAACTTTCCGCGGGCCACTTCTTCACCGCGCCCGTCGTATGCAATCTGCCTCACATCCCCGAAAACAACATTCACCGCCGGATCGGAAAACGCCTCGCTCAACATAGCAAACGCACCCGGCGCATATTCGTCATCGGAGTTCAGCCAGCAGATAATCTCGCCCCGCGCGGCCGCCAGGCCTTTGTTGACAGCATGCGACTGCCCGCGGTCCGGCTCCGACACAAATCTCACATGAGGAAACTCTGCGGCAACAGCGGCAGTTTCATCGGTCGAGCAATTGTCAAAAATCAGGTGCTCGAAATCCGGGTCGCCCTGGCTCAAGACCGACCCGATGCAGGCGCGCAGGAATTTCCCCTGGTTCCAGCTCGGCGTGATGACGCTGAAAAACATTTCTACAACATTTCCTGGGCCAGCAGTTCGGCGGGAATGGTCGAAAAATGCGGATCCCGGTGAACCAGCACCGACCCGCTCAAAGAGGCAGCCGCAGCAATAAGCGTGTCGGCTAAAGGAATTCGCCCAGACGCCCGGGAGCTGATTTCAAAAGCCCGGACGGCGGCTTTTTCATCAATCGTGGCAACGCTGGAAAACATGAGCCGGTAATCCGAAAGAACCCTCTCGATCTCATCAACGGGGGAGCCGAGCGCCAGCATCCTTCGCGAGAATTCGGTGATCGTAATGCTGACCACAAAAACCCGGTCTCCATCCATGATTTCCTGAACCCGATCACCTCCGGCCTCATCCCGGTAATGCGCCAGCAAGGCGGACGTATCCAGGCAAAACGTCACGATGGCTCATCCTCCCTCTCTACAACCAACTCCGCAACAGAGTCCCTTTCGGGCGAGTATTTCTTTCCAGCACCTTTCAGCCGCCGCGAAAGCGCCGCACGATCGGGCACGACCCTCACGGAAATCTCATCCGGCTTCGAAGATGGCCTCCAGTCAAAAGTGAAACCAGGCTTCACTCCATATTTTCTTGCAATCTCCACGGGTATGGAAATCATATTTTTCGAGGTAACTGTTGTTGTCATGGAATATATTTTAACCCATGTTTTATTTTTAAGCAATGGAGAATTTCAATTTATTGCCACAAAAAGGCACAAAGATCTTGCTGCGATTCCTCCGCCTGCGGCGGGTTGGAGAAAGGCGCTCATGGGACACATAACTCATAACTCACCAATTGGATATGCGGAATATTCTTGAAATGTTTCGGATTTCTGGTGACGAGGGCGACTCCCCGGACGCTGGCGCACGCGGCAATCCACAGATCCGGATAATCCGGCGCCTTTCCTCCCTTTGCCATTTCCACCCAAAGTTCGCAATACCGATCCATCGTCTGTTGATCGAAAGCTTGGAGCAAAAAACCACTGTAGAATGGTGTCAGGTCGGATAATGCAACGCCCTTAAAAAGTGCGCCTCTGGAAAACTCTGCCTGCGTGATCCAAGGAACCACGAGGGAAGCAGTCCCGACTTTCTCCACCAGATCTGCAATGCGTGACCGCTTCGTCCTGAACCGCCAGAGGTCAATCAGAACCGTTGTGTCGGCAATCAGCTCCATGTGGTCGAGAGCCTGTGGCGGGTCGAATGGACCATCCGCTCCAAATCCTCAAAATCGGCATCGGAGAGTGCCGGAAGTGTCTGCGCAGCCTCCACCGCCGCCCCGAGAGTCCCCTTGCAGGGAACCATTCGCTCGACCACCTCGGAGAATGTTCCGCCGGTTTTCCAAGAGAGCAACCGCTGGTAGGCGGATTCTGTCAATGAGATCGTTTTCACATGTTTCGTGTAGCACAGAGCACAGCTCGTGTCAAATACTTTCACTTCAATACTTTCACTTCGTGGCTATTCCTCGAGCACTTCGGGCTCAACCCCGAGCCAATCCGGCTTCGGTCCCCGAGCGACCAGGCTATACAGCCACGACCTCCCATGCCGGACGCCAGCTGTCCGGGCGAGCCTCCTGAGCGGCGGGATGATTTCCGGGCAGCGCCGCCAGACCGCCTCGTCGAGCGCCCATTTCAAAAATTGCACATCGCTCGGCATCCAATCCGTCGAAAGTTTCCGGCTCGCGAGCCATCCGCGCAAATCCCGCTGCGCGCGCTGGCCGCGGAAGATCCGTTTGGCGTGCTGGGAGCCGTGGGAAGCGGGCCGCCAGGTTTTGTCAAGAACCACGGAATCACAGAAAGCCACCCGCGACAGGCACCCGCATTTCGCCCAGTAATCCCGGTCTTCCAGCGGCTCGTAGCCGGAAACAAATCCGCCGGCTTTCCGGTGGAGATCCGCACGCACGACCGCGGACCCCGGCGTCGCGACCGCCCCGCGCTTCAGCGTTTGCATCGCGGGAAATGGCGGATCGCCCGCCGCGAAATCATACCCGTTCAAGCGCGACAGTCCACCGGGCGCGGCGCGCTCGATCACCATTCCGTAGGCAACCCCCGCATCACATTTTTCCGCCCGATCCACAAGCCACTCCGTGGCCTGCGGCATCAGGATGTCGTCCGCATCCAAAAACAGGAACCATTTCCCGGACGCGACTTTGGCTCCGATATTCCGCGCGCGGGAAACCCCGCCGTTGGCCACTTTGACATACCGGACGCTTTCCCCGAAATCCGCGCAGACCGAGCCCGTTCCGTCCGTGCTCCCGTCATCAACAATAATGATCTCCGCCGGCCGCCGCGTCTGGGCCAGACAACTTTCGATCGCCGCTCGGATCCACACAGCGCAGTTGAAGGCCGGGATAATGATGCTCGTCTCGCTCATGCGGGCTGACATTCGCAGGTCGGCGGTTGAAGAAACAAAGCTTTGTGGCATGGGCATCCTGCCCATGTCATATTAGATTTATCGCATGGGCAAGATGCCCATGCCACGTCAGAATTTCTGAATCGCTTGCTGCGTCTCATCCGCAAGAACCTCGACTCGTTCATGCCTCCTGTTTCAGTCTTCTTTTTATCATCCCCGTGCCGTAAGCGAGAGATTCACCGGTCCACTCTCCCCACCCCATTACTGGTTTTTCCGCCAGTTCTGATGCGGCCTCCCGGATTCTTTCTCGCCAGAATTCCGAAGTCATCAAGGGAGGAATGGCCGGAGGGGGCGGATACTTCTGGAGAGCCGCCTCCAGCAACCCCTTGGTTACGTCGCGCAAATCATCCACAAAAAGAATCGGCAGTTCCGAGAACGGCTCCATCACCAGAGATCGGAGGACCACGGGGATGGCCCCTGCAAGCAGGGCTTCCCACATTCGGTGGGTGTCCACCCCGTTTCCCGGAGGACACAGGACGAACCGATGCCGGACGAGCGCTTCCGCGAACTTGCGATTGCTTCCGCGCTCGGAAGGGGGTTGGAACGTGATCCAATCGCCAGCGCCCGGATGGTCCCGGAAAAATTCAAACGGCGGCTGCCGGACCGCCGGGTTTGTGTCCGGCCGGAAATTGACGTAAAGCCAGCGGTCGCGGGGCATCCCCGCTGCACGCAGGCCGGATATTTCCTCCGCCCGCAAGGTTGCGCCCGATCGCGGCGAGCCGAGACCCAGCGGATACGCAGTCGTTCGCGGGTGCGATTCCGTGACATTCTTCGCAAACCACTGCATTACATTCGCCGGAAGAAACTTTTGACGGAACTCATCGCACGGCAGATCCCCTTCGCCGGTCACGAGGACGATCCTTTTCCGAGTCAATCGGAGCTGCTCAAAAAAGCGCAGCACCTCGTCGATCTTGCAAAAGACAACATCCCCCGCCCGGAACGTCATGTTTCCATGTGGCCCCGCATCGCACCAATACACGGCATCACACCACTCCCGCCAGGAATCAGCTATCAAAATCCCCATGATAAAAAACCCATCAGAACACTCCGGCAGACACAAGAGGGTTTCCCACTGGCAAGCAGATGCATCCTCCCAAAGTCACCAAATGGTTTTGCAACCGTAGATCTTGAAGGGACCATCCGGATTGATGCCTGCAAGTCGTGCCATTCAGAATACCGAGGCATCAATGAGGGACAGGACGTCCTCCAGCACATCCTTCGGCGCGCGTTCGATGAGCCTCATGCCCCGCGAACGGAAATCGAGTTGGCCCGGCCAGATGAGTGTGCATGAGTGGTAAACTTTCTCGTGTGAATATCCCGCCGCAGGCGGCTCGATGCGTTGCCGATCTTTCTCTATGCACAGAATTTTCGGATGAACCTGATTTTTTCGTGTCTTTTCGCGCCACTTTGTGGCCATTTTCTTTCCAGAACCTCATGCGTTTTCTCATTCCACTCTCGATCCGCTGCCGCTTGGGCCGCTGGTGGCACGACCGCCAGAGCGCGCTAAAAAAAAGATCCCTGCTGAAGCGCCTGCAGGGCCGTGGGACAAAGTGCAATGTCTGCGGGTGGGAGGGACGTGCTTTTTCCGATGACAACTGGCACCCGGGGACAATCTGCCCGGAGTGTGGCAGCCAGGTCCGGCACCGGATGCTCGCGGCAGCGCTCGATGGCTTCTGCACGGTGCCTGATCTCGATGAAAAATCCCTGCTCGACGGCAAAACGATCCTGCACTTTGCTCCGGAGCGCCAGTTGCGCGAGAGGATCCGCCGGGCAGCCTCCCGCTATACCACCGCCGACTTCGACCGCGGCGATTGCGATCTCAAACTCGACATCAGCGCCATGCCGCAGGTTGCAGACGCCAGCTATGATGTCCTGATCGCCTGCGATGTGCTCGAACATGTGCCGGATGACGCAGCCGCTTTTCGTGAAATCCACCGGACTCTCAAACCGGGAGGTGTCGCCATTCTCACCGTTCCGCAAATGGATTCCCCGTCACAAACCGAGGAAGACCCATCGGTAAAATCCGAACCGGAGCGCGAGAGGAGATTCGGTCAGAAAGACCACGTCCGCATGTATGGCGACGATTTCCCCAACCGCCTGGAACAGGCGGGGTTTGTTGTGGCCACGGTCGGGCAATTCTCATTTTCCCGAGCCTCACTTGAAAATCACGTTCTTCATCCTCCGGTGACCAACAAGAACCGACTGGCAACAAACCAGAGGCGGATTTATTTCGCAAAAAACCAACCGGCCGCGAATCTCACAGATAGGCAAGACAATCCGTCTGATTAACGAACAGGTGGTATCCGTTGGCGACGAGCATGCCCATGGCCTCCGAAAAGTCCTTTTGGGAATGAACCTTGTCACCCAAGCGATGCTCGAAGTGGAGGATTTTTGGGAGGATTCTGGTGAGATCCAAGCTTTTGATGATGGCCAGATCACAGCCCTCCGCGTCAATTTGCAGCAGGTCAATAGAAGAGATATTGTGGCGATCCAGCAGGGACATGAGGGGTAGGCAGGGAACCTGCTCGGCGGTCATCACATCATCGGAAGTCCCGCTGCGAAGATGGTGACCCTCGTGCAATGAGGCTATCCCCTGTTTCCATTTGGGCAGGCTCTTGTCGAGCGGGTTCACCCGGTAAATAGTGACCGTGCCCTCGTGATCGGCAATTGCGGCATTGATCAGTTTCAGGTTTGGACAATCCGCGTAGTTTTCTTTCAGCTCGGCGAAATAATCGGCCACTGGCTCGAGCAAAATCCCTTTCCATTGATAATACCTGACATAACTTCTGATGGGATCGAATTGCTTTCCGTCGTTCGCACCCACTTGGACAAAAAAGAAATCCGGGTGCAGCCTACGGCGAATCACGGTATCCAATGGGTGCATCTCGGTGGTTCGGAAAATACGGTAGCCGAGCTTTTCCAGCCCACGGTTGACAAGATTTCTCATAAGCAGAAGGGGGGCTATAAATGCTGTTTCAAGGAACAGGCGACCTCTTCATCCCATTTCAAGCCCCTCTCGAAACGGGCAAAGAGCTCAACGACACGTTGTCGTGACTCATCTTGTGTGAGGTTCCAAAAACTGCCTTTGTGGACCCGGTGATAATAGGTTGTCCCGGGAAAAATCTGAAGGAGCCCGCCCTGGGAGAGCCAATGATAGTTCACCACCATCACATCGGCCACGTCGCTGGCGACTCTGCCGATGGCCGAGACAGATCGGACATAGGATTCGCGGTGCACCAGATAGTTCCCGTCGTTGATAATATAAACTCGGCGGAGAATTTTCGTCGCCGTCAGCTCCGCCGCAACATCAAAGTCAATCGCCCGCCCGACGAGCTCGTAAAACGGAAAGAGCGGGAAGGCCCAGGAGGCGCAGTAAAAGGTGTCCGTCTTCAATGCCGTTTGTGATGCCAGCGCATCCAGATAGCGCCTGAATGCCGTGTTGTCGCTGTCGAGGATCAACACCCAGTCGGATCCCGCCCGCTCCACACATTCCAGCTTCGTGCGCAGCGCCCCCAGATTCTGCTCCCGGCGATGGATTTTCACCCGCCCGCCTGCGTCAACCGCCTCCACCGTCCGCTCCAATGCGGCGAATTCCGTAAGCGAGGAGCCGTCGTCCACGATCACGATCTCTTCGACTGCCGGATGGCAGAGCAGGTTGAACAGCGGCCGGAAAATCTGCGCCCCCCGGTTGAAATGGGGGATCCCGACCGAAAACCTGAGCGGATACTTATTAGCATCGCGCCCGACTAGAGCCTGACGCCGGACATTGTCCAAGGTGCAAATCCGGGAATCGTAAAATTCCGCAGCGCGCCCGAGCAGCCACTTCCCGGCTGAAGAACGGATCAACTGCGATTGAAAAGATTTCATAGCCACAAAGGTTCTTCCGCAAATTCTGTGCATAGAAGAAGGATAGGCAATCAATCGAGCTACTACCCGCCGCAGGCGGCATGGCTATTTTTTATCCCTTCCGGAGATTTCGTAAACATACTTTTTTGCGGATGAACTCCAAAAAGGCGAATGGAGTCACAAAAAATGAGGCTGCTGCTGACTCCCGTTTCATAAGGGGTTGGCTATCCGTGTAAATCCGTGAAATCCGTGGTTGAACTGCCTTCCCAGATTTTCAGAATTTATCGCCTCAAAAAGGAGTCGCAAAAACGGAAGGTAAACTGTTTATACGGCAAACGGATCCACCACCTCAAGAAACGGAAACTTCCTGAAGTCCGCATCGGCGGTATAGATCGTCTTCACCCCATTTTGTCGAAGAATTGTTGCCAAGTGCGCGTCCGGCACATGATTGCCGCGCACTGGAAAAGATCTCGTCACTTCCTCGTATTCGCGGACAAATCCAGACAACTCGCCGATCACGCGCACCCGCGGGCGCTCGAGAAGACGGCTGATGTTGCCCCACGCCACCGCCGGGCTCAGCGGATTCTTGAAAATTGACGGATGAGTGGATATCCGCTGATAAGCCATGATCGTAATCCAACTGAGGCAGAGCAGGTCGGAACCCTCAACACACTCGCCAAGAAAATCGATAGCCTGCCGGTAATGCGTCGAGCTCTCGTCCGATGCGTAGATCAGCACGTTGGCATCCAAGGAACTGCTCATTTCCGGTCAAGGAGAGCAAAAACAGCGTCTTTGTCTGCAAGGTCCACCCGAGCCCCCATGGGATGGGATTTCCAAGCGAGTCTCCCAACTGGCTTGCAAAGCTTTTTCCGGCCGTGCAGGGCCTCCGCCAGCAATTCCGAGGCGGCTTGTCCGAGGGATCTCCCCTCGGCACGACCGAACTCGCGCAACTCCTCGAGCACCGGATTCTCAATGTCCAATGTTGTTCTCATGATGTTTGATGATACCGTCTGACGCATCAGATGTCAATTTGAAATCCCCTCCGCAATTCGCTTTGCGAGCTTTCTGTAATTCTCCCGGAAGCTCTCCCGCGTATGAACCGCCCTGACATGCTCATACGCCCCCCTCGCCCGCGCCTCCAACTCGCTTCCGGGCATATCAGCCACGGCGCGGCAGGCCTTTTGCACGGCTTCCACTGTCCCGGATTCGACATGAACCCCAAAATCCCCAAGGTCAATCGAAGCCTCCGTCGTGCAAATTGGCAGCATCCCCGCATGCATGCAGTGGATCACGCTTCCCGCGCCCCCCTCGGCGCTCGAGGGATAGATCACCGCCGCGTGCGTGCGGGCGATCTCTGCAAAGTCTGGCGCCGCCATATCAAGCCATCCGTGCAGCCGGACGTTTGGCGTCTTGAGCAGTTGCCTCTCATAAAAACGATAAAAATCGTCCTCCTTTTCGGGCCTCCCGCACACTGTCAATTCGAGATCGGGCATTCCGGCAAAGGCATCGAGGGCGAGATCGAGTCCTTTGTGCACCATTCCATAGCTTCCCACCCACAGGAACCTTTTGCTCGCCTGTTCAAAATCCCGGCCTGCCGGCCAGGAAAATTCGTAGGCGGAGGAAATCGGGACTCGGGTCACCGGCTTGCCTCCGAATACAAATGTCTGTCTGGTGAATTCATTTCCAAGAACAACCACTTCGTCCGCGACCTCCACTCCCTGTGAAGGCTCGACCTGCCTGCGGGGTTTTAGCGCGATCCCATTTCTGGCCTGTACCGATTGCAGGCGGGCCAGTTCCGCATGGTTCCAAAATAACCAATGCGGACCGGTCGCATGCAGGATCCGCCTGCAGCCGGAAGGAAGTGCGCTTTGCCAGCGCTCCAGATTTCCATGAATATCAATCGCAATCCGGCAGTCGGACGGCGGCGCATGAGAAGCATCATCCCAATCGATGATCTCGACCCGGAATCCGAGATCCAAAAACGATTCTGCCATGACAATCACCTCATAGGCATTCGTATGCCCACGGGCCTTTGGCGAATCGAAGCCTTCGACGAACGGCCATGTGATGTATGAAATCGCCACGCATCCGCGCGGCTTGCCCGCATGTTCGCGCCGGATAACGGCGCGCTTTTTCGGGAAAACCAAAGAGAGTGCCTGCTGGAGTCTATTTCGCATATTTTTACTGCAGAGTTATTACCACAAAAACAGAAAGTTATGACTCTCTTTTCATGCTGACAGAACGGCAGCTTGAACTACAAAAACAATGAAGATGGAACCACAAGGAGCAGTAGAGAACACAAAGAAATGCGTCTGTTTTTTGCGATCTTTGCGTTCTCTGTGGTTAAGGTTTATGTATTTCAGCCTAGGGACTCCTCAGTAAAGCACGCCTCATCTTGAAAACAGCGAGCTTCGCTTGATTGAGAATGCAATCCACCACCGGTTCCCTGAGCGATATCTCTCGGAGGTTTTCTTCCCTTATACTGTCCTCTACTCCCGTCCCCCGGGTCTCTGCCCCGCCCCCTCGCGTGGCGGCGATAATCCTCTTCCACATATAGTCCGGCATCCAGCTCATGTTGCAGGTGAGAAGGCGGACGAATTTCCCGGACTCCTTTTGCCTGGCGAAAATCGAATTTCCATCGGTCCAAATCCGCTTGATGGGGGTCCTTCCAAGAACTTTCCCCCGAGCCACTTCAAAGGTATTTCCAAAAGCCAGCGCGTCGTCAAAGATTTCATTATCCACCGGCTTTTCCCCATAGAGGACCCTCAGGCTATCGCGGCGGCGAAACTCCATGAAGGCATCCATCTCATTGAATGCCAGTCCGGCATGCACATTCAGCCTGTCACGCTGCGCGTCGAGAAAAGCTATGTCGCCGAATTGATCGAGGATGGATTGCGTGTAGCGAACAACCAAATCCCTTGAACCAACCCAGCCATTCAGGCATTGATCCCGGCACTGGGTCATCGCCTCCACGTCGGCAAAGCGGATTTCTCTTGCCGTCAGGTTCGCGAGGAACAGGGTGTCGCTGTCGAAGGTCCAGAACGCATCAATCTTTTGACTTTCCAAAAAGGATCGAATCAAAAACCAGCGCCGGAAGACAAACTTCAGCCAGAATTCGACGCCGTGAATCTTGCTAAAACGATGTCTCGCGCCCTTGACAACCTGGAAGATGCGCTGAAATTCCTCCTCCTCATTCTTCCCAGCAGAGGATTCGAAGTCATAGAAATCAACGCCGCCGGGAACAAGCTGCCGGTTGCTGCTGTCCCCTAATAAAATAATTCGCTTGTCGGGATTTGACCGTCGCGCAGTCTCAAGGGTCCACCTTACATAGCGGGCGGGTCCGTAGTGGATGATGATGAGCGGTGTCATTCCTTGTCGCAGAAAATCACTTCGGGACAAAGTGCTTCTTGAACCTCAGAATGGGGCGCTCCACCAAATAGTAGGAGAGAGCGGCAACGACAAACACGATCGGTGACCCGAGAAGGAAGGTTTTAATCGGATCCCATTTCACGATGAAAAGCAGGCATTGATAGATGGGGTAGTGCCAAATATACAACCCGTAGGAAATCGTTCCAATCCACACAAGGGCACTGTTTCTCAACATTGCCGCAACCGGGCTCCCTTGGGTATAGATGACATCCAGAATAACCACCACAGTGCACAGCTCGATGGCGACCAACCCATACCGGTAAAGCCAAGGTTCCTGCCACCTGGCAAACACGCACATGGCAAAAAGTGCAGCGAGGCATACGGGCGAGAGGAACTTCAACGCGGTGCCCGCACTAGGACGCCGCAGCAGGCTTCCGGCGATCCCAAGGCTGACCGCAAGGGCCGTCGCAGCGCCCAGCATCAATCCATCCAGACGGGTGTCCAGACCGCTGTAAACGCGAACGAATGGCTCCCCCATGCTGAGGAGCGCAATCCTCCATGCCCACGAAAAGGCCGCAATCGACAAGGCAAGCACGAGCAGCCCCCGGGACCTTCCTAAACACTTAAATGCCAGCGCGAGCGCCGGCGCCCAAAACAGGTAAAACTGCTCTTCGATGGAAAGAGACCATGTGTGTCCGACCATACTGGGGGGGCGAAGCGACAGCGCCAGGCCCCAGTTTGTCAGATAGGAGAAGGCGATGGCCGAGTCGATCGTGTTACTCTTGGCCTGCCAGAGCGGCAGCCAACCCCAGCTCCAAATGCAAAAAACCACAATCAGCAAGAGCAAGGCCGGTGTAAGGCGTAGTGCACGCCGCGCATAAAAGCAACCTAAACTAATCCGATTAATGGATTCATGCTCGACAAAAAGAAGGCTGGTGATGAGAAAACCACTCAGTACAAAGAAGACTTCGACCCCCGCGAATCCTCCCTCGAACGGAGGCACGCGGGCGTGAAAAAGCATGACGGCCAGAATGGCTAAGCCGCGTATTCCGTCCAACTCGGAGATGTGACGCCTGCGCGCAAAAACGTCATGAACCCGCAAATCGGAATCGCTACCGGCAACAGTCATAGCCCTCTGACCTCCAGTTGTCCGGCACCATCGCCCCGCGCGGCATCACCAGTAACATCCATCCTCGATCTTCTCCCATCCGGGTGGCCTTTCCGATTCCAGTGGCGGCCGCCAGGCATCGGTCATGACGGATCTGAAGACGGGCCATTCGTTCCAGCGCTTTCCAAAAATTCCGAAAAGCAACTGCGTGGCACCGCCAATATGAATGGCGACTTTGCCCAACGACTTAACAAAAGCTCCCAGCGGAAAACCGTAGGCTCCGCAACCGATAACCGCCACATCAAACTCTTCCCCGGCCACCTTTTTTTCCAGGTCGGCCAGTGCCCCGGCCCATGATTCAAATCCGCTGTCATTCGTGGTGACTGTTTGCGGCGGCCTCAGCGTCTTCAGTTCAAATTCGGGCAGCACGTTGGGATTGGTGAAGAGCGCTTCCCGGTGATTGTCGTATTGGCTTTGGATCGACACTGCAAATGGGTGGACCACCAGCACCCTGCGTCCGGCCAGATGCTGGCTCCATGGGTAGGGGTGCAAATAGGATTCCAATGAGCTCACGGCGCAAAGGATCCGGCGTTCCGACGGGTTGTCATAGATGATTTTTCTTTGAATGCTGTCGTTGATCAGGGCGAGAAGATCGACGCTCCCAAGCCCGTCTTTGTATCTCTCAAAGAATAGCTGGAACTGCTCCATGGAAGCCGGAAAAACACCCGCGTTGGTCCGCAGCCGCATGAGCAGATCGTTTTCAACGTGTCCGTCCGTGGAAAAGCTGGCATAGGCCGCCGCCTCCAGCCAACCAAGCCGGCCGGCGAAAAACGGCTTTCGTTGATCGATGGCCCCGGCGATATATTGGGCCGTCTGGTAGGGGTCGATAAGAAATGGTTCCTCGCCGATCGGGCGATGCGATCCACCGGATGAAAATACCCCGCCAAACCCGCGAGTCAAACGCCTGAGTTTTTCACCAAAGATTTTATTTATATACAGCACAATTTATGTAGATCTAACAGTTTGACTGCGCGAAAATCTTCAGCGCCACTCGACATTTTCTCTGACGACCCTGGCCGGAACCCCGGCGATGAGCGATCCCGGCGGAAATTCTCCGGAGACAACCGCGCCGGCGGCAACGACGACCCCGTCGTGGAGAACCGAGTTTTTCAGGATCAGGACGCGCGCGCCAACCCAGACATGCTCCCCGATCTCAATGCCCCGCGGACTCGCGCTGCCGGCCAAAACGTGCGAGTCGGAATCCATGATGCAGGCGTCCTCGCCGATGATCGTTCCGCGCCCGATAGTCAGCCGGTGCTGGCACGAGATCCTGGCGTCATGGTTGATATAGCCACCCCCGAATCGTATTTCGGCGCCGGGGCCTATATCCATTTGATGTCCCGACAGAATCCGGTGGTTCCCCTCAAGGATGAGCTTGGCGCCGTCGCCGACCCTGAGTGACGAGGCGGTGTGTCGCGGATAGTGCCCGCCGTCATCTCCCAGATGCAAGGACGCCTTTCCTTCCACGGTAAACCCGCGGCCTAGCGTGAGTTTTGTGCGCTTATGGACCGCAACTTGGAACAGGTTGTGGCTGCGACGATAGAGTCCGCTTTTAATAAAAACACGCAGGGTTGCAACAATATCGCAACTGCTATCCATCGCCGCATGAAGAGTTCCGTTCATGCTAAATCCGGCAGATGAATTGGCCACAAAAAGGCACAAAGAGTCACAAGACCAGCACGTTGCATGCGATTCAAATCGCGATTTCCATTCACCCAGCGGTCGAGTGTTTCGGCATGGAATAATGTGATCATATCTTTCTGTTTTTGTGCGTTTTAGTGCCTTTTTGTGGCTATTTGAACTGCTTTTCTAGGTTCATTGACGACGGCATGCGGAATATTCAGAGACCAGCTTCGTCAGGGATTCCATCGTTGGAGCGGCCGAAAGTCCGGGAGCAATACGACGGATGGATTCCACCGGCAGATTCCACCATTGCAACTCAAGCAGCGCATTGCGGATCTCTTCAGAAAACCTGTGTTTGATGTGCCGGGCCGGGTTGCCGCCAACGACCTCGTAGGGATTGACATCCCGGACCACCGTCGAATTGGCGGCTACCACGGCCCCGTCTCCAATGTTCACGCCGGAGAGGATTGTTGCGCGGTAGGCTATCCAGACATCATTGCCGATGACGACATCACCTTTCGATGCGGGATGCCCGAAAATGCCGGGATCCCCCAGCTCGTTCCTGAATATATGCCCGAACGGAAAAGTGGTGGCCCAATCGGTCCGGTGATTTCCTCCGAGCATGATGGTGATCCCGTGCGCGAGCGAACAAAAACGGCCTATCTTCAAGCGGCTCCCCTCACCCCATTGAAGGATTTTCATGGATTCGTAATCGTAGGAAAACCTGCCCACCGAAACATGGCTCTTGCCAACCTGGATTTCACGATCGGCCGATAAATCGAGGGCTTTGCGTGTGGGCGGACGGACGGTCTTTTGAAAACCGGGCAGCCGCAGAAGGCTGGCCGCAAATCGAATGGCTGATTTCATGCAGGAAGCGCTCCGCGCTTAGTGATTTTTGTTTCCCGGGATGCCATTTCGGCGGACCAGCGAATCCAGATACCGCAGCGGGGATGTCAACTTCCAGCTCAGGCTGCCTCTCATATTGCCGATATCCCTCTCGCGCTTCTCTTTCTGGTGCTGCGTGACCTCGAGCTGCCACTGGATCCGGTATTTCTCGCCCAGCGCCTCGCTGGCATCCCGAACCTGCTGGAGGACAATATCCGGTTCCCGCGCAAGCTCGAGGAGGATGCCGGGGACGCTCTCTCCCCATAATAGAACTCCAAGCCCGTGCTCGTGATAAAACTCAAGGCTCGGCCTGAGATCCTTGATTTGCGCCCAAAACCGCTTGACGCCAAATCCCGGGGCCTCTTCCGCAGTGTCGTGGAACAGGATCACTCCACGGGAGGACATTTTGCTCTTCCACGTATCAAAATCATTTTTCACCGCCTCGTAAGTATGGCAGCCATCTATAAACAGCAGATCAACTGACCCCTCATCAAAGCGCCTGGCGGCCTCGTCAAAGGTCATGCGAAGGAGCTCGTGATCCTGCTTCCCGAAGTACCTGGCAGCAGTCTCCTTGACGCGCTCATAAACTTCGGGGCCGTAAGCCCCCATATTTGAATCGCCTTCCCAGGTATCGACCGCATGGCACCGGGATTCTTCTGCAAGAGCTGCCGCCGCCTGGCAAAAAACAAAAAAGGAATACCCGTTGAACGACCCCAGCTCGACGATATTCCGGGGTTGCAGGACGGAGATCAGCCAGAAGAAAAACGGCGTGTGTCCGAACGTTGTGCTGGGGACAATGATGTCCGGACGGGTAAACGTCGCGGGCGTAATGTATTTTGTCAGGGAATTCATAGTGGGACCGGCCTGGACAGTTCAGAGTATCGCGCTTGCACGTGAAGCTTCTCCGCGTAGTTGATCCAGCTATAACAGCTGTTTTTCAGGTAGTCGCCGAAAATCCATTCAATCGGGGTCGCGCCAAATGTTTTGAATCGATCCCCCTCCAGAAGCCAGGCCGCAAATCCGACTATCAAATGCAGGCGGGCGGCAAAAAGACACGTGTGCACGCCCTTGCCCTTGTCGCCCCAAACGTCGGAGTCGGCGCGAACCACCGCGTCGGCAGATGATTTGCCGCAGAATTCCAGGAAGCTGCCCCGCTCCAGGAGATATCGCCCGGTCATTTTCACGACCATCTGCGACCCGTCCAGATTGGCTTTCTTTAAGAAATTCGCGACGTTGATGAACTCGTTGACTCCCTTGTTTGTTGAGTCGAGAGAATTTCTCGAGATAGCGCACTCGACGCCGTTTCCGCGCTCGAGATAGAGCGGGGCCTGACGGCTCACGCACTCGACAATATAGATTTTATCGAAGCATGCCCGAAAAGTGAGAAACCGCTGAACGGACTCCATATACTGCCGACGGCGGATCATCCGGTCCCGGTATGCCAGACGAAATGCCGCATGCCTGAAATTCAGCAAGACATCCAGGAGGCCGACATGGGCGCATGTGAGAACAGCTATCATCATGAGAGGAAGTCGCGCAAAGGACGCAATGGACACAAAGAAAGAAACTAATGAAAAATACAGCACCCACCATCAGGGGGACACGTTTTCTATCCAATCCTTTGCGTATCTTTCTTAGCGTGCGTTGCGCCCTTTGCGTGAAATCCCACTGCTTTTTCTACGATAACTCATTCCTGGCTTTCAGCAGCGCGTTCCGCAGGAGAGCGGCAAGCCTGGATGCCGCCGATTTATTATGGCAATCCAATTCAAACGTCGCGTGTTTGAGCGCCCTCCGAAGCCGGGTGATCTCATGGTGGTTGATCGCCTGCCGAAGAGCGCTTTCGCGGGCTCGGATTTCTGTCTCGGGCGGCTGGCCCGAGATGAACGGCCAGTAATCCAACGGCCAGTCCGCATAGGATTCAATACTGCAAAAATCGATGCGGGAAATCGGAAAAATGACGGTGGTGTTGGCGCGGCACTCGCAAATGTCCCGCCTCACAAAGCTGCACTCCAGAAGATCCGGGATCAGGCATCCCTGGATTTCTCGCAGGCCGGACAAGTTGTTGGCATGGACATGGAATAGATAAAATGATCGGTTTAGCTTCTCGAGGGACTCCGCGAACTCCTGATGCCTCGATTCGCTGCACAGCCCATGCAGTTCAATGACGATCTGATCGAATTGGCACAGCTCCTCCTGTGTTGTTTCTTGCAGCCAGATCCATTCATGCCCCTCCGTATCCACCTTGAGCACCATCCTCTTTCCCCTGTCGCCGTTGGATTCAATGTGCTCGGTGATTGTTCCGTGGTTGCATGCGAGGCCGAGCTTTTGAAAGCTCAGCCGCGGCGCGATCTCTGGCGGATAATCAACGGTCGGGTCATAGAGCCGTCCCCGGGCGCCGGTGGCCGTCCCGAAATCCAGATCAAACGAATAGTCATCACTAATTCCATAGGAATAGAAAGCCTCAACCTGGTCCAGCCCCGCATCCAGAAGAACATAGCCTCCATCGCCGCTGTTCCCGAATCGAATTCGGCGCAAGCCGGAGGAAGGCGTTTGAACAACGAGTTGGCTGGCCAGTTGGTGGGTCGGCGAGCCCTTGAAATCCGGCTTGTTTTCCATGGCGGCAGGTCGTGCGGAATCCGGCATCTCAAGGAGATGGTTTTTTGAACCACACGGCGTATTGATTTCTGGCGTTGAGCGCCCTCTTGATCGCGGTTCGCGAAATATAGTTCTTGAGCGCGACCCCGCGCAAACCGGCGGCAGCCGCGGCTTCCCGCCATTGCTGGTGGCAGGGATGGAAGAACTCCCCGAAAAGGTCCCAGGGCTTTGGCGTGCCCGCATAATGGATCATCCCGGGCGCGAAAACGGGCGCGCTCCCGTCTCGCGGCGCCTGCTGGTTCCACTCCCCAAAGGCAGGCTTCAGGTCTTTGACCTCGTCATCGACGAATGCGCAATTGATCACCGTTTGATCCCAGAGCATTAATAGAAACGGATCCCCTGTCGCGATCCTTTGATACCGCTCCAGTCGCCGGGACTGGCGATGCTTCTCGGTGTCAAACAAAACGACTTGTGTTCCGTAATAGAGATTTGATGCAGTTTTTCCGTGCGTTTTGAGAATCTTTGTTTCGTTCGGATCCCGCATGCTGCAGTCCCCGTAGCTCAGGAGCCCGACATCCTTCCCCTCCAGATCCGTGTGGTAAAGGCACTTGATGTCATCCGTAAAAATGCAGTCCGCATCGAGGCATAGCAGTTTTTCCGTGGCCGCATGGTCAGCTGCACCCAGCAGAAGATAGGCGGCATAGCTTCCAAAGGTGGAGCGGCATTTTTTGAAAATGGAATTGTCGATCCCCTGGTGGCGCAGTTCGAAATCGAACCCGAACGAGGAAAGCCGCCTTCCCCAGTCCGCACCGGGAATATTTTCCTCGCGGTCGTAGCAAATCATCACCGAGGTCTTTTCGGACACCCTGCGGAGAAGGGAATGCAGCGAGACAAAGCCACACGCCTCGGCGTTACGGTCAATGCAGTAGCAGATTTCGATCATTCTGGCAGCCACGCGCTCTGTTTTCGTGCGCGCCCCCGTGCGGATAATGGTGATATATCGGGCATCGCTCTCAGATCCGAAGCAGCGCCATTAATCTGATCCACAGCGGGATATGGCGCGGATCAGGAAGGCAGTAGGGCCTCTGGATTCGATTCTTTTCTCCATAGTTTCTCGTCGTGGACGAATGAATGTGAACGCAGCGGATGTCGTGGCAATAGTTTTTGACGCTGAGCCCGGCCTCATGAATTCGTCCGGCAAAGGAGTTTTCGCAGCCCGGCCATCCGAGTTGAATGTCGCAGTGCCTCATCAATTCTTCTTCCCACTCGCCTCCCCGGAGAGCCCAGACATCCTGGCTCTGACGCCCCCCTTTCGACAACTCGCCGTCCCTCTCCCATCGCGTGAGTGCCCAGAGCTGGTTTTTCGGAACACATTGCAAGAAGCCAACTCCCTTTTCGAATTGGATGTCGGCATTGGCCAGGAGGTAAACCCGCCCCGCGTCCCCGGCGCACCTTAGGAAATCCGCATACACAAAACGTTTGCCCAATTTCCTCACGCCTACTTTGTCCATGCGGGCAAATTCCGGGATTTCGACATCGCTGAAAATGACAACCTGCTGGAAGACATCCAATGCCAGATTGTGGCGCAGGGTTCCTTGGATCTCCTCTTTCCGGATTGGATCGGGAGGATCGAAGTATTCGACGCAGAAAGTGATCGGCTTCATTCCGGGCGGGATTTCCAATCCGTTGAGGCCTGGATTTTCCGCATGGCCAGGGCATAAGGTTTTACTCCTAACGGCGAACCCAGCGCGCCCCGACCGCACCACGCCTCGCAGACCACGGTCACCTGAGTCAGGCCTCCGCCGCCTGCAGCCACATCAAGCGGGATGACTGTTTCGTCCGATTTCCTCACCATAAGTTTATGAGGCTGCGCGCCATTGATGGCGATCCGGATCTCCATCATTTCCTTCGGCGCGTCCTTGGGCAGGCGGAACGCCAGAGCTGTGATGCCGTCTGATGCGGGCACGAAAAACCTCGCCTCTTTTGCGAGAAGATAATACCCCTCCGCGTCCTTCATCCGAAAGTTCCAGGTGCCGAAGTCGCGGTTCCGCGCGAATTCGCCGCTGGCAAGCTGAAAAGGTGCGACAAGCAGAATGGCAAGCGGCGCAAGGACCGGCCAGAGCCCCCAGAGCGAAATCCGTTTTTGTATGGGCACTGCAGATGTGCCGACCGACACGGCTACTGCGGCAAATGTCCAAAAGGGAATAGCACTGTTAAATTGGCAGAGCCTGGAGTCAATCAGGCTGAACAACCCGAAGCCCAACAAGGCAAAAAACAGACCCGCCCAAATGTTTAGTTCAGATGATTTGCTGTCGAATATTCGAAACGCATTTACTAACAGCAGGAAAATGAGGAAACAAACGAACACGGAAACCCCGGCAACGCCCAACGAATAGAGAAGATCCAGATAGTCGCTATGTGCGAAAAAAAACGGGGACACGCGGTAGTCAAAAACCGACAACCAAGGCCCGGAGCCAGCCGCATCGGAAAGGAGTTCGCAACGGATCAAAGGTGCGAGAGAGCCGAAGGCCCCCACCCCCGCCCCGGCAAGCGGATGGGCAGCCCAGATTCGAAGCGCATCCTCATACATTTGCAGGCGGTAGGTGAGGTTCAGGTTTTCACCGATATCGGAATTGATTTCCGACATGTTTCCTGCAATGTGCTGGGTGAAAAGTCCGGCATTTGCCAAGCGGCCGACCGTCACAAATAGCGCGGCGAAAACTAAACTCAGCACGAGCCCCTTTTTCCAGTTCCAACCCATCAACGCGCCCGCCAACACAACCGGCATGATGAACCATGCCGCCTTGGAGCCGGAAAAAAAGGTAAAAGCGAAGAGAACGGGACAGCAACAGGCGAGGCAACTCTTTGCGGTGCATTTCGAGTTTGAGAAAAACGCAAGTCCCACCACGTATCCGAAACCCAGAAGCCCGAACGCGGCCGCATCGTGTTTGATGAGAAAGGGGAAGTAATTGATCGTGGTGGTTTCCGGCAACCCGGAGATTTTCCAATGTAGCAAATTTGCAAGCCACGCTGCGGCCACACAGAAAATCTGAAAGAGGATAACCCTGTGAGCGGCCTGCAATCCCTGACGCTCGACGGCATGCCTCAGGATCATGTAGCAAACAACTCCGAACAGCAGATTTTGTCCCATCCACAGGGCCTCGAACTCGTCGGTGATCCGATTCCAACCGAAAATACTGAAAGCTATCGAAAGACTGTTCCTCCAATTGGGCTGCACGAGCCCGTATAGCGTTGCCAAAACGAAGGCCGCCCCCAGGCAGCCCACGAGAAAGTCAGACCACCGGCAGGATGAAAAAACGGCTTGTTCGTGTTCCTTGCGGAAAACCAAAATGCGAAGCAACCAACCGACAGCAAGGAAATTCAGGCAATGGCTTGGTAGTTGCGTGAACGGCAGAAAATCCAAGCTGTTCACGGTCAGCAAAACCGGGAAGGCGGCAGCGTAAATCAACCCGGCACGTCCGGTTTGAAACCAGCCTGTTGCGAACGCAATGCCGGCGAGCCCCCAAAACCAGAGGTATCCCGGCTGAGACGGCAAGCCGTGAAAGTTCAGGCCGACAAAAGCAAATCGTGCGGCGAAAAGAAGATAACCCGCCAGGACGACGCCCCACACAGACCTGAACATCCACTTGGGCGTCGATGCTCCCCAGATATTTTCAATGCGGTCCGGCACGGACTTTGTTTCTGTGGATTGAAAGTTCACCATCCAATTCGATTTATTGGATTCCAGATCAATTTTCCCAGACTTTATATTCTGGGATCTGCTGCGCGAGCCAGTTTTTAATCTCCTCGCTGCTGGCGGAATAGAGCTTCGCTTCCTGGATGCCCTTCAAAGCTTCCAAGGTTTCCCTGGCCCTCAGGTCATTGATCAGCCTATGGATTTTCGGATGGGAGGTCGCGACAATGTTTTCCCCTTTGTGGATTGTCTCCTCGAAGAGCTTCTCGCCGGGACGCAAACCTATGAATTCTATTTTGATTTCCTCATCGGGAACGAACCCGCACAGCTCGATCATTTGCCGCGCAAGGTCCTGGATCCGAATGGGCTCCCCCATATCGAGGACAAACACATCCCCCTCTTCCGCCAAAGTGGCGCTTTGGAGAATGAGCCCCACCGCTTCAGGAATGCTCATGAAGTAGCGGATCACGTCCGGATGAGTGACTGTCACCGGCCCTCCGGAGGTGATTTGCTGGCGAAAGGTCGGGATCACGCTGCCGGAAGACCCGAGCACATTGCCGAAGCGCACCGAACAGAATCGCGTTGCACAATTCGAGGAGTGCTGCAATCCATTGATTACCAGTTCCGCCAACCTCTTGGTAGCCCCCATGACATTAGTGGGGTTTACCGCCTTGTCGGTGGATACCAGGACAAACCGCTCGCAGCCGTGTTTGCGGGCCGCTTCGGCAACGATCATCGTGCCAATGGCATTGTTGAGAACCGCCTCGGCTGGCTGGGCTTCCATCAATGGAACATGCTTGTGCGCCGCAGCGTGAAACACCAGGTTGGGGCGGAATATTTCAAAGACAGAGCCGATCCGCTCGGGATTGCAGACGCTCGCGGCGAGAGGAATGGTATCAAGCCACCCGAAATCCCTCCGCAATTCCTGTTCGATAGAGAAAAGAGACGGTTCGGCGCGTTCAATAACAATCAGTTTGGCTGGCGCATGCGAGGCAATTTGACGGCACAACTCGCTGCCGATGCTTCCACCTCCACCGGTCACCAAGACCACCCTTCCCTTGATAAGCCCCGCGATCGCCGCATCGTCGAGCTGCACGGGTTCCCTGCCAAGCAGATCCTCGGGGGAAACATGGCGAAGGTGCTCCACGGTGACCTTGCGACGGAGCAATTGATCAACCGATGGCAGGATGTCATGATCCAGCCCCGCTTCATTGATTTGGGAAACAAGCTGCTTGATGACCGTCGGCTTTGCCGTCGGCATCGCAATAATGACCTTCTTGAGATCCAAACTTTCGGCGATTTCAGCAAGTTTTCGCGTGGGTCCTAAAACCGGTTTTCCGTGAAGCCTGTTGCCGATTTTTGTTTGGTCGTCGTCAATGAAGCAGACGACCTCCAGTCCCAATCCCTGCCGGCTTTGAATGTCCCGCACCAGGGCTGCGCCGGCACTCCCCGCTCCTATGATAGCCACGCGCCTGCGACCCAGCTGGTGATCTTCTGGCCTGCCGGAAAGCGTTTGTTCGCGATACAGCCGAAGAGCCACACGGAATCCTCCCAGTGCCAGAAAAGACAGGAGGACGTCCGAGGCGATGACGCCGCGCGGGATAACCATGGCCCCTGCAAGAGCAACCCAAACGGCAGCTTCAATAATGCCCGCAGTGACAAGCGCGGCGCCGATGCGCTTCGCGTCCGGCAGGCTGAAATAGGTCAGGAGACTGCGGAATTGCCCGAAGACGGCAAGAAGCGCCAACTTCAAAGGCAATATCCAAAGCAGAGAATACCAGAATCTCGTCCAGAAATCTGCTGGGACGGCAAAGTCAAAACGAAGCAAGAGCGCTGAGAGCAGCGCCACAAATAGAATTGCGGCGTAGGCGGCGGTCAGGAGAATGAGGCGCGAGGCTTTCCCTGCCGAGCGCACAAGGCCCAAGTAAATTCCATTCATGATTGCAATGAAGCGGATGCCAAAACCCGATGAAGAACTTCGCATGTCTTGTCCATTTCCTCCCGTGTCAATGTGGGGTGCACCAGAAGCATCAGGCTGGTTTCACCAAGCTCCCTGGCGAAAGGCAGCCGCGCAGATGGCCTCGATCCATTGCCGTCAAAGGCTTTTTCCATGTAGATCTCCGAGCATGCCCCCTGAAAACAAGGAACTCCCCTCGCGTTGATTTCGCTCAAAATCCTATCGCGGCTCCATCCGGGAGCCAGGCGACCCTGCTCGACATACACGTAGCACTTGTAATAGCCATGCACGCATCCGCATTTTTTTGCGCACTCAGATTTCCCGCGACATTGATCGCATCCAAAACCCGGCACGCGGACTGCGGAATGAGGCAGGCATGCCTCCCAAATCGCATGTGCGTTCCTTGTTCGGGCGTTTGTCCATCCCTCCATCCGTCGCAGCTGGATGCGACCGATCGCAGCCTGTATTTCCAGCATTCGCCAATTGGTTCCAAACGAATCATGCACCCATCGAAATCCCTCGGGGTGAGATCGATTGTAAACGGCATCCCAATCTTTCCCATGGTCTTTGTAGGACCACATCTTCCGCCACAACGCAAAATCATTTGTTGTCACCATCCCCCCCTCTCCTCCGGTGGATATGATTTTGTCCTGGCAGAAAGACCAGGCCCCCACATCCCCGATAGTTCCCACGCTTCTCCCCTTGTAGCGGGCCCCGTGGGCTTGCGCGCAATCCTCGATCACTTTTAAACCCCGGGCATGAGCCAACTTCATGATGGGGTCCATATCGCACGGCCAGCCGGCCAGATGCACGCAGATCACGGCTTTCGTGCGCGGGCTCAAAGCCGCTTCGATTGTTTCGGCGGAAATATTCCCGCTCTCATGATCGACATCGGCAAATATGGGAACAGCCCCGGCGTTCACGACCGGAGAAACGGAGGCGATGAAAGATCTGGGCGTCACAACCACCTCATCGCCCGGGCCAATATCCAGCGCCTTCAGAGCCAGGTCGAGAGCCACCGTGCCGTTTGCGAGAGCGATGGCATGATCGCATCCGCACCAGGCGGCGAATTCTTTTTCAAACAGGCGGCATTCATCGCCGGTCCAATAATTCACACGATTCGATGAAAGAACGCGCGCGACCGCTTGGATTTCCTCCTCGGAGAACGAGGGCCAGGGAGCAAACGGAGTATTCAGCATTTCGAAGTTGCTTTGGCAAGCGGCCTGGCGGGATTCCCAACGACCGTCACTCCCGGAGGCACATCTTTTGTAACAACCGCGCCCATGCCCACAACTGCGCCGCGCCCGATCACAAGCGGTTGCCCGGGTTTCCCCTGTCGAATCATCGCACCCGCGCCAACATACGCGTGATCTTCAATCACGATATTGCCATTGCACATCACTCCCGGCGCAAAAGTCACATAGTCGCCGATCACGCAATCGTGCTCCACATAGCTGTAGATGTTCGCTTGGAAATGCCTGCCAATTCTGATGTTGCTCGTGAGGGTCACGAAAGGGCAAAGGATCGCCCCCTCGCCGATGGTCACGTCATCCATTTGAACCACATTTGCGGCTCTCACCTCAACAAAACGCCCCGCATCGGCCGCACACTGCTCCGCAAGTTTTTTTCGAATGCTGCCGTTGGCGATGGCCAGGGAAATATGCCGTGAGTCTGCGGGTTCGGCCAGCCATTCACCGTAAGTCAGGACCCTGTGACCATTGAGCTCGCTGGCAGGCGGGTTGTCATCGACAAACACCAAATCCCACGGGTTTTTCTCCGTCTCCTGCAACTGGCGCCTGAGAAGAGGCATGACTCCGCGCCCACACCCACTGGCCCCAAAAATGGCATAGCGCGTCATGGGTTGGCAGGAGTTAGTGTTTGGGGCGCGGGAGCCGAACCCGTGAACTTCGGCATCGTTGCCTCCCCGGCAGCGCTGATCCCCTCACGCAGGATAACCTTTTTTACTGTGAGCAGGAGGATTTTCAAATCCAGAAAAAACGTCCAGTTGTCCACATACCAAATATCCAGCTTGAATTTTTCCTCCCACGAAATGGCATTCCTACCCATGACTTGAGCCCACCCGGTTATCCCGGATCGGACCTCATGGCGTCGGGCCTGTTCAGGAGTGTAAAGCGGAAGATACTCCATGAGAAGAGGGCGAGGCCCCACCATGCTCATTTCCCCGATCAGCACGTTCCACAGTTCGGGAAGCTCGTCCAGGCTGGTGCTGCGCAGCCATTTTCCAAACTCGGACACACGTTCGGCATCCGGAAGCGTCCGCCCCTTGGCGTCGAACGCATCAAGCATCGTGCTAAATTTCAGAAGTACGAACGGCTTTCCATGCAGGCCGGGCCTCTGCTGGCGAAAGAAAATCGGGCGGCCTTTTTTCCACCAGACCATGAGGGCGATGACCCCCATCGGGACCGCGAATACCACGAGTCCGAAAACGGACGCGAGAATATCAAAGCACCTCTTCATAAAAATCCAGAACATGCCGGGTCACTGTCTCCATGGCGAAATCTTTTTCAGCCCGCAGGCGTGCCGCATTTCCCATGGCCCGCCTCAGATCTTCGTCCTCAGCAAGCCGCGCCATGGCGTCGAACAACCCCGCAACATCACAAGGGTCGTGCAGGATGCCGGTTATGCCATCCACCACGGCATCGGTCAGCCCGTAGATCCGTGATGCGACGGCGGGGAGTCCGACAGCAGCCGCCTCGATAATGGTTGAGCCAAATCCCTCTCGGTGGCTCGGGAGGACAAAGACGTCGCCCGCCGCCATGTAGCGCTCGGGGGTATCCGTGTATCCCACTTTCACAATACGGTCGCGCACAGGAGAGGCATCCATGAGGCTCCCGATCGCCTCTTCATCCGGCCCGACGATCAGAAGCCAGGTGCCGGGAAGTTTCCCGGCAACCTTCTCGAACGCGCCCAGCAACTCAGGGATCCCCTTGTCGCGGTTCATGCGGCCGACAAAAAGAAAAACCACATCCTGTTCCGGAATCGCGTTCTCCTCCCTCAGCACCTTGCGGGCTTCCGGGTCTGGGCGGAAACGATGCGTGTCAACGCCGCTGATCGAACCGCTCCCGAGGACGGCAGATTTTTTATGGCTGACGACGCCGTGCTCCATCAGGAACTGTCTTTGCGAAAAGCTGTCCACAAGAACATGCGTAGCAAACCCGGCGATCAGCTTGTCCAGAGAACGAAGTAACTCACGGGGCAGGCCCGACTTTGTCGCCCAAACCTGACCGGTAAAGGTATGGACCCGGACCGGGACCCTGGCCAAAAATGCGGCACCCATCGCAAGGAGTCCGGCCTTCGGGGTGACCGAGTGGACGATTTGAAACCGTTCGCGACAACAAAACAGGAAGAGGCCAAGCAATGCCTTGAGGTCGGTAAGCGGCCGGATCTTGCGCTCGACCGGGACGCTCACGAATCGGGCGCGGATCCCCAGTTTGTCAAGAAACCCACCGTCGGCCGCATTGGCAGCAACGAAGAGATCGTATCGGCTTCCAAGCTCGCGAAGCTGGTCGCGCAGGAAGGCCGCCACCGTCATCGGCGATGAGACAACGACGCAGACCTTGGGTTTCTCGGCTTCAGTTTTTCCCATGGCGGATCCGGTAGAATGCCCGCCCATAGAACTCCCGGAGCGCTAGTTCTGTCTGGCTCAGCGCGTTGGCAGATGGCAGGAAGTCCAAAATCGTCGTTTGCCTTTCCGATGAGGCGAGAAAGTCAACCGGGTAAGCCGCGACCTGGAATCCTGCAGCCTCGAATTGGATCTTCGCCCTCGGCATGTGGAAGGCGGAAGTTACGAGGAGGATGCGCCACGGTTTTTTTCCGTCTCCGGCATGAGCTTTGCCCGCGAGAAGGGCGGCCACGGCCGCTGCCTCGTCAGCCGTATTAAAGACCTTTCCGGTGGTCAACACGGCCTCGGCAGGCACCCCATATCCTCGAGCAAACCCGACGAGAATCTCCCCCTCCGACGGAGCAGAAGGCTCCCAGGGTGCCGCCCCGCCTGTGAAAACCAGGAGCGGTGCCTTGCCGGCCTGATACAACTCCACCCCTCCAAAAAACCGGTCGGCATCCGTCCACTCGCTGATTTTTGCGGGGCCGGGGGCAACAATCCTCCCCCCGCTCAAAACTACGATGGCATCGCCGGAGGGGGCGGATTGCGGGTGGTCCCGAACGGCCTCCCCCTCGATCAATTTGATCGCCTGTCTTCCAACCAGCGGGATGCTGCAGGTGTAAAGCAAAGCCAAGGCACCGAGGAACAGGATCCGCCTCCGGGTCAGCAGCCCCGCGATTAACAGGATCAACGTGACCCCGACCGGCAAAAGAAAGACCGGTAGGATTTTGCTCAGGTAGATCATAGGACTTTCTTGGCCGATTCAACCTTTGTTTTTTGGTCTTTCCCGGAACGGGTTGATGGCCTTCACTCCGCCGTAGTCCTGCCCGTGGTTCAAATCTTCTTAGCCTCGAGGAAACGCTCAGCCGGCATGGGCTTTCTCCCGACTCAGGGGTTTGCCGCCGAGATGGTAGCCGGATCGCAACCGAGCCAGAGCGTCTAACGGTACCGCGCGGGGTGCCGCTTCCTCCAACACCCGTTCCAGCCCCTCAATCACCAGCCGCTTGATCGTCGTGTGCCGACGCGCCGACGCGATCTTCGTCCGCTCAAAAAGGGCATCGGGCATATCAATCGTTGTTTTCATATATGGCCATATTTATGCATAAATGGGTCGGTAGCGCAAGGCGAATTACGATGGGCGAATAACGAAGTGAGCGGTTTCATGGATAAGACCAGCGGGAGGGATTCAGCAAATCGGTGTCGTCTGTGTGAAGGGAGGAGGGAATTTCCGGCGCATCCGCTATTATCACCCGAGCCGAGGATCTCCGCAATGTCATAGTCTTTCATATTAAAATTTAGTTCTTCGCTGTTTTCAGTGGATGCTTATCCCGCAGAGACGCGAGGCGCCGAGTTTTTTTGATTTTCATTCAGAAGTTCTCCACGCCAATGACTCCAGCGAGGCTCCTGCGCCAGACAAAATAATGCAGGAGCCCCAAAAGCAGAATGGCGGCGAATACCTCGGCGATCGCAAGCCCCTGCCCGGATGTCATGGCCATGGAGATCGCGGCCCAGCCAGCCCAGGTAACCAGCAAAATCCACGGAACGGACGGGCTCATCCCGCATTGTCTGCGCATAGCGCCAACCAGATACAAGGTTCCGACAACGGTGGCCCCCAGCGACGCGTAGGCAATTCCGAGGATCCCGAGGGATGGAACCAGAAGGCTGCTCGTGACTGCGCTCACAACCAGCGCGACGGCGGAGGCCAGAACAGAACGGGAGGAACATTGTGTCACGGCGGCCGCTTTGATTATGATGGCCCCGACCACCAGCACGGGCAACTGGACGACGCCGATTCGAAGCACTTGGGACAACGTCTGGACCTGCGCTTCCGTCACTTTGGAACCCGTAAACAGGGCGGCGACCATCGGCTCGGCGAACACGGCCACACCGAGAAGCACGGCCCCTCCAACCCATGTGCCGCTGAGCAGCAGGAAAACAAAATAGCTCCCGGTCTGCGAGGCGGTGCTTCGGGAAATCGTCCGGGCCATATGCGGCAGCAGGACCGAAGTCACCCCCGCGATGACCAGCCCGTTAAATAATAGAATCATCTTGCTCGCGAAAGCCCACCCGGAGACGGCGCCGACTCCAGCCATCGCAGCGAATGCGTAATTTACCGGAGCGGCAGCGGATGAAAACAGCGCGGCGAAAACCAGCCATCCGTAGGTGTCGAGAATCGGGATTGAGGAATCCGGGATCCTTGCTGTTGAGGGTCTCAGCTCGATTCCTTGGCGGTTGCAAAGGATCGCAACGATCGCGGCATTCGCCAGCGCGCCGACGACCATGCCAATAATGGCATAGACCAGCAGGGATCCTGGCGGGGCGAGGAGGATTGCCGAAATCGAACACACGGGAACGGAGAGCTGCGCCAAGGCGGAATCCCGGAACCGGTGGAGCGCATTCAGCACCGCATTTCCAATAACCGTCCACGCACTCAGCAGGACAACCGGGGCAAACAGTCTGAGCAGCGCGGCCCCTGTTGCGACCTGTTGAGGGTCTTGGCTGCCGAGAATCATTCGCATGGCTGGAGCTGCGAAAACCCATGCCGCAGCAGCGCTCGCCCCCATGACCAGAGCCGCCATAAAGAGAACCTTCCGAATAAAGCGCCTTCCTTCCTCCGGGTCTCCCTTCGTCATAAGTTTGACGAACGGCATCGTGATCGCGTCGGGAATCGGGATGGCCAGGCAGTTCACAAACACCATGGGCAGCATCATCGCCGCAAAAAGCGAATCCATGCTGGAGTTCAGACCGTTGGCTTGAACGAGCAGAAGATCCCTCGCAAGGAACCCAAGATAGCCAACAAAAGTGATGAGCATTGTGAGAGCGCCGGAGGCGGCCAGTGTGCTCAGCCCGGATATCTTCTCCTGGATGCCGGCTCCCGCAGGGATCGCATGCCCTCTCTGATGGGATCTCTCAACGCGGGAGAGAAGGTCAACCCCCACGCTCACCCAGCCGACAGCCCCCCCGAGAAGAAGAAACATCCAGACCCCGTATCTCAGGCGGTAGAGGGTTCCGACATTGGGGTTGACGTAGTCTTGCACCACGAGAATCACCGCACAAAAAACCAAACCGGCCAAGAGGGCTTGGCTCGGGTGTCGGCACCCGAGAACGATAAGCCCCAGAAAAAAGAAATACCAGACCGACGTCTCGATGGCGACGGCGAGGCGTGGCAGCGAAACCCGCTGGCTCCACGTGTCCGGAAATGGGGCAAACATGCCTACAAACAAAGCGCGAGGCATGTAGGCCAGCGCTCCCAGCGCGTCGTAAGGCATGCGATGTTCATCAATGCCCGATCCCGCCCCGACTGATTGGGCGTAGCCGATAAAATGCACCCGCAATTCGGATGCCCGCTTCAAAAAAGCATCAGTTTTCGACGGGAGCCAGTCGCTTTCTTTCCATTTCCAATTCGCATTTGCTGACCAACTCTCATTTGCTGACGGATCCTCGTAAATCTTGCGTGCGCTGGAGAGTTTGGATGCGCCGAAGGCGACTGCTCCGGCCAGGCACACAAACAAGAGCAGAATTATAAGATTCGACATCTTTTCCCGTCGGCTTTTTCCGAAGAGACATGCTCCCAGAACAGCCAACCATGAACAGGAGAGCGCACCAGCGACTATCATTGTGGAGTAAGGTCTGACGACTACCAGCAGGGTTCCTCCGAGCCCGGCCAACAGAAACATTTTGACAATGCGGACGGGAGCACGGCTGACTTGGGGGATTCGCAGCCAAGCATACAGAATCATCAGCGTGCCGGCGATGGCAAAGGCATCCTTGTGATTTTGCCCATACCAGAGCAGGGCAGAAGGGAAAGCGAGGAAGACGATGCCGGCAACCAGACCGCCAACGCGCCCGGTCTTGCCAGGCCAAAGAACCGGCCCCAGGAGGCAAAGCATGAGTGCTCCGGTGGCATGCGCGGCGGCATTGAGGGGAATAAAGACCGCCGGTTCAGGGCCGAAGACAGCGTAAAGAGCGGCGAGGATCCCGACATTTCCTGTGAAATTGGGGGGAGGGTAAAGCGTCCACTCAGACCATCCATGGGCGCGGATTCGTCCGGCCAGTTCAACGGCGGCTTCATGAAAAATAATCGCATCGTTCTTCAGCAACCCATGCCCGGCATGCATCGCAGGCACCATCGGCAGAAGCAGCTTCTGCATGGCCAGCGCCATCAAGCAGGCATTGAGAAAGCCGATGATCCAAAAAAGCAAAGCAGATCGATGATCCGATTGTGTTTGTTCGTCCTTCAAAGCCTTCCCTCCAGAGGCTTTTGCAGGTTCTTCCGCCATCCATCGCATACGCCGAGCACGGCGCCTGCCTGGAATCGGAAGAGCGCATGGATGGCAAATCCGAAATTCAGCCAGAGATATGTCAGGCGCGCGCCGGGCAGTGCCGCCAGATTTTTTTTGAAGTGATAGTGGTAGAAGCAGACCTTGTCACAATAGTTTCGCCGCACCGTCTGCCGCTCGGCTGGAGACGGGTAGTGATACACCTTGGACAGCGGCTGGATGAAAAGCGCGCTCCTTTGGCCGACCCGGTAGGAAAAGTCGATATCCTCTCCGATGCAAGCCCCGGTGAGATTCTCGTCAAACATCTCCTCAGCAAATACCTGACGGCGGTAGGCCCCGACTCCGGGCAGGGTGTTTGTACGAACAATCTCCCTGCTCGGATAAAGAAAAGCTTCCTCCCTGATCTGCCGGAACGGGCCGATATAGAAAAATCTGAAAAAAATTCTCTTCATTGTAGATTGAGGTCTTTCTGGCTCAATCACAACACCGGAGGCTCCTCCGACCTCGGGAGATTTAAATGTTTCCAAAAGATGTTCAAAGTAGTCCGGTGCCAGCACCGCATCGTCGTCCAAGAACTGAATAATCTCACCTGTGGATTCCCTGATGCCTCTATTTCGGCCGGCAGTCAGCCCGCTGTCCTCAGGTGCGTGGCAGTATCGAATTCGTGGTGCCTGCGCACATTTGGAGAAGCATTCTTTGAAAAGGCCAGCCTCTGCTGCCAGGGGAGTTCCATCAACAATAACGACTTCCTCCACCGGGACGGATTGATTCCCGATGGATTGAAGGGCACCCACAATTGTCGTCCCCCGGCCTTTTGTCGGGATGATAACGGAGATACTGGTCATGTAATTAACGGGGGGAGAGTGCGCAGGCTGTCCAACAGATCTTTCAGGCTTTGACGGATGGATAACTTTGCAGTCCACCCCGAGGCTGCGGATAGTTTGGAGGCATCACCTTTCTGTGTTAGGATGGCCAACGGCCCTGGTGGGGGGCCCGTCTCGATGATTTCGATATTTTGTATTCGACTCAAGCCGACAAGCGCATCGGCAAGATCGCGGACGGAGGTGGTCTGTCCTGCACAGACATTGTATGCCTCACCCGCCACGCCATGTTCGAGGGCGTCCCAATAGGCCCGGACAACATCCCGGACGTCAGTGAAATCACGGCTCGGGAGAAGGGTTCCCACATGTAGTATCGGCTCCTGAAGGCCGGTTTCGATCCGGACGATCTGCCGGGCCAGCGTAGCCGCCACAAGACCGGAAGGCTCGCCCGGACCGATCTGGTTGAAGGTTCTGGCCCGGATCGTCAGCAGCCCGTATTCCGTAAAAAACTGCGCAGCCAACATGTCTTGTGCCGCCTTCGTCACTGCGTAAATGGACTGCGGCTGAAATGGCGCCGTTTCTGAAAGCACTTCGTCCGGGAACTGCGGACGGCCATACACTGCTGAGGACCCTGCCACGAGAACCCTTGCGGAGGGAGCTCGCCTGCAGACAGCCGAGAGAACATTATGCGTCCCTAGGATATTTGAAGTGATAAACTCTTCCGGCGTGGGAGCGGGGGTGCCGCCTGGGATCTTTGCAGCGAGATGGAAAATGGCATCGGGACGGACCTCTTCAATGACCGAGTCAATAAAATGGGACTCTGAAATATCCCCAACATGTAAATGACAGTTTGTCGAAGCTCTGTGACTACGAACGATTCCGTGTAACTCAACTCCACGGGTCAGGGCCAGCTCAAGGAGGTGACGTCCAGCACAACCGGCTGCTCCAGTTACTAATATGCATCGGAAGGAGCTGCTCACTTGAAGAGAAGAGTTGTTAAAAAAAGGCGACTTTTCAGTTGGAATTCCAGCGGCAGCCGTTCCCTCAATGCATGGCAGTATTCCGCCTTGGCCTTCACGACATTTCCGCACGCGTGGTGAATTCTGGCAGCGCGGTAATAAAAAAACGCGTTTGCCGCGCTCCGCCATTCACTCGGAAGGCGGCCGATGTGTCGATCATATACGACCTTCAAGCGAGCAACCTGCAGGGCCGAGGCTGTCGATATGCTGCCGGGTACAGACCAGTAAGATCCAAGTGCTCGGGGGATGCGCTCAAAACGATCTGTGAGCATTGCTATTTTCAGCCAGCAGTCGAGATCCTCCACGGCGATCAGCATCGGGTCCTCACAAAATCCACCGACCTGCCGGAGAAGTTCCGTCCGCGCCACAACGCTTGAATTCGGCATGGAAATTCCGGCGCAGAGAATGTTTCTAAATACGGGCGCTAGGGGCTCCCCCGAAAAAATTCGCTTATTGTGCTTCTGCTCGCTGCCGGGAGCAACCTGCCACAAATCGTGGTAAACGACATCTGCCCCGCTCCGGAGGGCTTTGAGACAACACTCCAGCTTTGCTGGCTCCCACCAATCATCTGAATCAAGAAAAGCAACAAAATCGGAGCCCGCCATTTCAAGCCCAACATTTCGAGGTTTGGCGGGGCCGCCAAAATTCTCGTTTTTGATATACTGAAGAGACAATCTTGATCTGAACATATCAATGACGTCTGCAGTTGAGTCTGTGGAGCCGTCGTCGCTGACAATCACCTCAAACTCCTCAAAGGTCTGCCGCGTCAAAGATTCCAAACAGCGGCACAACAGGGTTGCCCGGTTGTAAGTGGGAATAATGACGGAGAAATACGGCTTTGGCATTTCGTGGCGGAGTTTCACTCCTCAGGCGATCGAAAACCCCCCGTGCAACTTCCTTTTCAAATGCACACCATCTGTTAGAATCCTGAACGTCAATTTGATCAAACATTCGGAAGCCCTCACGAGAAGGCTTGGAAAAAACATCACGAGCGCCCAACCGTCTTCCGCTAGGACCGCTCGAAGATGATGTGGAAAATTGAGAAGGCCTCCACCCCGCCTGTCCGTGAGATGGACCGCCCAGAGATACATGACACGGAGACGTGTTCTTGTCTTCAGCCATTCGGACAAGCCGGGATGTGCCGCCTGTCTGAGAAGCAGGCGGAAGTATTCGTCGTAAACAACCCGGTCCTTCGTCGCACTCCTAATGGTGGTCTCATGTTGGCGGAACCGGTTCAGGGGTTCGGCGATATAACCCATGTCATACTCTGCCGCCACCCTAAAAAATAGATCCCAGTCGGAGCAAACCCGATAACTCGATGACAGGTAGCCCACCCTGTCAAAACACTCGCGACGAAAAAGCGCCGCGCTCAGGTTGGGGATCACGCATGAGTGCAAGAGAAACCTGGTAGCCTCGGCACCGGACAGCAAGGTATCCCGTGCACAGCGGTCTCGAAATGCTTTTTCCCTGACGACGAAATCATCCGAGCGAACACGGCTTTGCGAGTCGATCATCTGGCTTCTGCAATAGACTATTCCGGCGCTGGGCCAGACCTCCATCGCTTGAACGAGGCGCTCGATCATCCTAGGCTCACACTCATCGTCACAATTTGCAAAAAGGACATATTCGCCCGATGCCAAATCGACACCCTGATTGCTGACGGTGACCCAACCGCCATTCTGTTCGCGAACGATGAGTCGGACTTTCGGATGCGCTTCATAGCCTCGAAGAACCTCCAGGCTTGAATCGGGGGAGCAATCCTCGATGCCTAGGATCTCGGTGTTCGCATATGTCTGGGCCAACAGGCTATCCATCCGCCGCTGGAGAAACCCTGCGTGATTGTAGCTAGCGACAACAATGCTCACCAGCCCTTTGGCGGGTGCAGTTTTCACTTGAACAGTCCCCGCCCCGTCATTTCCTTGAGGCTCTCTTCGTAGCGGTCCGCTTCGATGTTCTCTCCCTTGACCCATCTGACAAAACGGGAGATCCCCTCAACAATTGTCACCTTTGGTGAAACGCCGAATGTCTGTGATATCTTCGTCAGGTCGGCCACATTGTGTCGGATGTCACCTGCCCGGTATTGTCCGGACACCTTGATTTCCGCTTCGACGCCAAAATGATAAAGCAGCGTGTTTGCGATAGTGAGCACATCGGTGGCTTTGCCTGACCCCACATTGAATGAATCCGTGATGGGATCCGGGTGCTCAATACCCGCAAGTGTGGCCTCCACAACATCGCTGATGAAGACAAAATCGCGGCTTTCCCGACCATCCTCAAAAATATTGATTCCACGTCCATGGCGGATGCGCGTCGAAAAGATGGAAAGGATTCCGGTATAGGGATTAGCCAGGGATTGCCCCGGCCCGTAAACGTTTTGATAACGAAAGGCGATGGTGGAGATCCCCAACGCCTTCCCAACCGTCATTATCAACTGCTCCTGTGTAAGTTTGGTGACGCCATAGACCGAGGTCGGATGCAGCTCGGAATTCTCATCCGTCAGAAGCATCTGAATTGTGTGAGAGCAAACAGGACAGACTGGTTCAAATTCTCCGCGTGCCAACTTCTCCTCCTTGCGTGCGGAAGGGTAGCAGACGCCATGCTCCTCGCATAGATACTTGCCCTCCCCATAGATCGCACGCGATGACGCCACGACAATTCGTCGGATGGGCAGATGTTCGTTTGCGATCAGATCCAGCATCTCCGCTGTGCCACCGACATTCACCCCTGCATACCGTCTGATCGCATACATCGACTGTCCTGTTCCAGTCTCGGCAGCGAGGTGAACAATTGTATCCACGCCGTTCATGGCACCTAACATGTCCTGCCGGGAGGTCACGTCTCCTCGGACAAACTCAACCTTCCCTGCAATACTTCGATAAAGGGCTGATTCTGTCCCTCCCTCTCCGTGGATCTGGGGAGCTAAGCTGTCCAGCACCCTGACCTTGTGGCCTTTGTCAAGCAGAGCCAGAGAGAGATTTGAGCCGATGAACCCTGCCCCGCCAGTGATGAGGATATGACGCATCATGTTGCTTAAAAAATATGCTGTCTCATCAGAATTTCATTGCCGCTACTATAAACTCGTTAATATCCCCCTCAAAAGCTTTCAATCGACTGAGGATGATGGAGTGGTCCCAATTCCACCATTTGATCTGAAGGAGATCCTGAATCTGATTTTCAGAAAACCGATACCGCAGAACCTTGGCCGGCACTCCCGCCGCGATGGCATAGGGTGGAATATCATGGGACACGACACTCCCCGCTCCGATAACCGCCCCATCCCCGATCGTCACTCCTGACAGCACAATCGCCCGGGCCCCAATCCAGACATCGTTACCTATGCGCACCTCGCCTTTGGTAGCCGTCTCGGATTCTCCGTCTTCGCCGAGACACCTGGCGCGAAACGGGTAGTTGGCTGCTCTCTCATAATAGTGCTCTCCGCTGGCAATGATTTTTACCCCATAAGCGATGCTGCAATATTTTCCGACCACTACTCGATCGGTCTTCTTGAAAAGGAGAACGGTTTTTGATGTAACACCATACGTATGAGATCCAACTGCAACTCGTAAATCGGATGTTCCGGGGAAAAACTGCCGGGCCAACGTTGTAAGCGAAATCCAGATACGCCTCATTGTATTAGCCTAGCTGGTTTTGCTTCCGACACATTTTTACTGAGCACAGAATAAATCGGCCTGAAAGGGAGAAATTTCGCCAGTCCTGAAGTCGAAAAACAATACAATCCACAAGGTAAAAGAACGGTGCCAGCAGCGACCATGGAGACTGGAACCGCGTTTTGAGCCCCATAATTTGCATTGAGACCCCTATGCTGAACAAATGCCAAGGCTGCACAGATTCCATCTCAAACGCCTCACTGGCATATTTTGATAAAACTTCGATTTCGACAGGTCGCTCATGCGGGCTGCACATGGTGTACCCGCAGGCAAGTGCAGCCCGATGCCGATCACTGAACAGGCCAAACTTTCTGGGGATGATGGAAAGAAGCACAACGATGAGCCCATTGCATATATAGTCCACTGCGCGAACAAAACCATTCCGGTCAACCTGTTTCGAGGTGAGTGGCTCGTAAAAATAAGCCCTCCCGTCCGGCTTGAGAACCCCTGCAATTTTATCCAAGGTCAGTTTTAGTTCGATTTCCGGAAGATGATGAAGGAAGGCATTCACAAAAGCGCAGTCAAAATATCCCGAGTATGCTGCGGAATCCCAGGAGACAAGATCAGAGCAAACAAAAGAAACCCGCCCGGCCGCTCCCTTTTCCTTCATGCGATTGGCAGCGTTGATCTGCTCCTGAGAAACGTCTACTCCTAAGACCTCCATCCCTTCCTTCGCATAGAAATGCGATAGCCATCCGCTTCCGCAGCCCACATCGATCATCTTATCCCCGGCTTTCAGAAGATAACGGTCCCTATCGTCTTCCATCCTTTTTCGCACGACGCGATTCATAAACGGCGTGAGACGCCACTGGAAAGTCATGTAGTCGCCATGATCGTTCCACCACTTTTCCTCGTCCTGATGCCACTTCTCCTGGCTGACTTCGTTAGAATTGCTCATTGTGTCGGGGTTGATAAGGGACATTTCTGCGCCGCTGTACCGACTGGCGAAGAGATTTCCCGACTTGATTTTGTGAAGGTTTCCGCGCAGAGAAAGTCTGCCGCGTGCTCCTCAAGCCAGAGATCGGAGCGATCCCACCAGGCAGATTCCAGCAAGGAGGCCCGGGTCGATTCATTGAAACGGTAGCGAATCAATTTCGCCGGCACTCCACCTACGATGGCGTAGCCTGGCACGTCTTTTGTCACCACCGCGCCTGCACCAATCACCGCACCGCACCCGATGCGCACCCCAGCCATTATGCAGGCGTTCTGCCCGATCCAGACATCGTGTCCGATCTGAGTTCGCGGAGAAGATTCGCCAACATCGGAAGAGGAAAACGTTTTTACCAGCGGCGTGTTTTTGAGGTAGAAGGCGGGATGGCTGGACACCATATTTGTGGAATGCTGGGGCAGCCCGACCGAGGCTCCCATGGCGATGGAGCAGAAGTTACCGACATCAGACCGAAAAACAAGAGTTCTTTTCTGGAGATAGGTGTGCCGGCCGATCTTGGAATCGACAACATTTGTGTCATTAAAGATCACATTAAATCCGCCGAGCGAGGAGAGTCGGTCAACTCTGACCCGACCATGAAACAGACATGTCGGATTAGCAAGTAGCAACATTCTATGACGCCACCAAGTCCTGAGCACCCCAATCATTCGCGCCTCCTTTGAATAATTAGCTCGACATGGCATTTTGGGAAGAAATCATAAACCATCTGTGTAACCAAAACAAAATTCCCGTCGCAGTTGATTCTATTCACAAAGAAAGCTAAATGTCTATTGCCACTTGATTTCATTTTACGTGTTAACAGACAATTACACAGCTCGACAAATAAAGTGAATCAATGATCGTCCATGCTTCCTTTTCAGGGTCGCGAGTTTTGTATTGATTGTCATCTCCATACAAAAACCCGAGGCAGTAAACGCCTTACGCCAATACCACATAGGGTAGTCCCTGTCACCTAGTTTAGGATCACAGAGATATCCAGACGATGATATTGATGGAGATAGAGGTAAATAGCGATGCAAAAGCAGATTTCGAATAATCCGAACAGTTGCGGCAATGACAGACAATAAATATCGAAAGCCATTCCGGGGAGTTTCATTGAGCACGATCAAAACGCCGCCGCGCATTAATGTACGGCGAATTTCTTTTAAGATAGACTCAAGATTATCAGCATGGTGAAGCACTGAAGACGCGACCACTGCATCCAAGTGGCTATCTTCGAACAGAAGGGGCTGAAACAGGCCTTCAATAGGTATCACCTTCTCAGTTTCTCCCTGCATTAATTCCATAACCTGTGGAAGAAGATTGTATAGATAATGTCGACTTGAATCGAGCGCGTAAACAGTCTTGACTTCATCGAGTCTGGAAAGAAGTGCAGATAACCAACCTCCTCCGCAGCCGATATCCAGAACTTTAGAATTAAGTGGGAGATAACGAAGCCAATCTACTTGCTCGCATGCGTCAATATAGTTGCAGATTCCCCCTATCGTATCCAGATATTCATGAGCAGAATGCATGCCTGCTTTCTGGGTAGGGTAGGCCAGTGCCATATCCTGATCAAACTGCGCTACGTTTTTTTGAGACTGTTCAATAATCCAGTTAGTGTTCATTTGGAATTCCTCATCTGGTCAGTGCTTACCAAAGATGATTTATGCAGGTTCTGAATAAGCGCCCGATTTTTGTCTAAAGCTATGTCATAGCCATCCTGCCTCAAAAGCATGCGAATACATTCCAGATTTCTTTTCAGATTTCCTCCATCTAATGGGCCAATATATTTTCCCATTGTGGCTGGCTGCAAAAACGGATTAAACCTCTCATGACCACTGCGGAAATCAACGAGGGCCTGAACAAGATCTACCACTGATTCGACAGTAACAAGCTCAGAGCAAGTGTCGAATGGCGGGTCAAGGATTTCACAATCATTCTTATAGTAGATGCAAGGTATTCCCAAACAGGAAGCTTCAAAAAGCGTTTGCGAATAGGTGGTAATATAGCAGTCGGTCTGCTCTAAAACGTTTCTGAAAGGAATGACGTCCACAATTTTGTCAACCAACCCTGGAAAGTATTCCTGCACAAATGTTTGATATTGCTTACGATAGCCATTTGCTCTTACCTTGATGACAACCTTTACCTTCGCTCCCTGCCCCCTCATAACCTGCAAAGCGGAAAGGACATCATGCATAAACTCAAATTCGACAGCCTGATACGAGTTCAGATCAATCGGGCTGTATGCAGATGTTCCTATTGTTATTGTAGATGAATTCCGATTGATCACTCGCGGCGCGCGCTCGCAGGCATAGGCATCCATGCGCGGATCTCCAAGGCATACTATGTTGTCCATGCCTCTAAAATAGTGCTCCTTGATACTTTCTGAATAGGAATTAATAACATTCGCGTATTTACTTTCATCCGCAAACTCCCCAGACATCAGTCCATTTATTATCAAATAGGTGGAAATTCCCTTTGCTCTGCACACACAATCCACCAAGCAAGCAATGAGCCCAATATTAGCAATTAAGACGGCCAGCTTTATTGGATGCCTGTCAAGATAATTAATAACACAATCAAGTGAAAGCAGCACATGGGCAATCTGCTCGGCCACGCGACGCTCAATAACTCGATATGCGCAGTCCGTTATATCAACTCCATTTGCCAAGATCAGCGTGCAACAGCGCCAACGCCGAAAGTCCTGCATGAGGCGGGCGGCTTCTGCCTGAAACATTTTAAGTCTTCCCCAAATGGGAATTGGGCGCTCTGTGACGTATTTTAGGATATTTGAACTCCACGAGAAATGGGCCAATACAAGACGGATGCTGGCGTCCCTCTTCATACGCTGCAGCAGGTCACGCGTCGGGTAGTATTCCTGCACGAATACCCCCGGAACACTGCTTTTCCCGAGGATACGATCAATCCAGGACCTAACAATACTCTGAACTGTCGTCACCACATCCCTGAAGACATGCTTCGCACTGCGAGCGCGTATTTTTTCGTCAATCCACTGGAAGGCGGGAAAATAATATGTTGTCGAAGAGTGCTTTGCATCTACAGAGACCGGCGAAAACGAGAGGCCCATGTCCTCAAAAATGCGCTCTACGTCTTCAAGATTTTGCCCGACCAAAAGTTGCTCAAATGTCAACTCCCGAAGTCGCTCCAAACAGATTCTATTCCTGACATAAGAAGTAAAGTCATTCCATATCTGCTGGCGAAAAGCGAACCCGAACGGAACACCGCGATGTATGAATATGTCATTGCCGGATGAATCGTAATGCCACCGGCCGAAAAAATGGTAGATCAAAGAATTGTTCTCATGCATGGCTCGCTTATCGACCAAGTGATCAATGTAGCAAGCGTTTCCCTCCAATTGATCAATCTCTTTTTTGAGTGCAAAATCATATGTCAGCACAAGGTCCAACGCAGGATCAAACTGATCACGGGATGCACCATCCCAGTCCCTGGACTCCAGAATCAGGACGTTTCTGTATTTTCTCGATGTGTCGAATTTTTTCACGGACTAACTCCAATTCATATCGATTATCCGACGGAACAGTAAATCAGCTATTGCTCTTTACTGACAGGTGACCGGATCACTGAAATCCAAAACGCGGGTCTGAACCACAGAGATCGGGGATGCACTGTGGAAAGGTTGAAAAGATAACCGTGCAGAAAATCCCCCGGTTTTCGTCACATATTCCCTTTCGCGCCTTCGCTCCTTCGTGGGCAATCCCCGGATTCGGGCTGAGAACAAACAGCCCTCGCCCAAATCGGCCACAAGTCACGAGTTCGATTGTCGCGAACGAGGATCTGCAGCGAGAGGCTCGCATCACGATTCATGCTGAGAAGATCCCTTAGCTTTTGCTCGCCACCGTCAGGAGCCTTGAGTTCGAGAACACAGGGCTGTTTATAGTAATCTAGACGACGCTCAGGATCGACAGATTCTATCCAGCTCAGAAGATCGTATTGAAATGAATGCATATTGACAGCCACCTGACCGTATCCATTACGGATAATTGGCTCTAGATTTCGAAATGATAGAAAGCGCTCAAGTTCATCCAGCATTCCGTTGAGATTACCTCGATCGGTAAAATCGTTTACAAGCTCGCGCACACATTCAACCGAGGCCTTCAACATCATCGGAAAAGCAGTTGATACCATTAAACATTTGTATTTTCGCGCGATGTTATCGCCGTTAATTCCCGCTACAAGAGAGTCCCAATTCCTATCGACACGGTAAAACTCCATTAATGCTTCATGTGTTTCAAACAGTTCTTCTTCAGTTTCTCTAATAAATTCTCCATAAATGGTCTTTAACTCCCTGTTTTCTGGGATTCGACCATGCAAGGTAAAGATCCAGTCAGCAAGGTCGATGCGATAATCCATCATAAATTGCTTTAATGGTTTGAGCTCAGGGGCAGAAAAGATAGCCGATACAAGAAATGACACCCCTCTTAAGTCAAGATAATCAGAAAAAGGCATAGTCGATGTTCCAACAACAACCTCCTCAGTATCAATAACCGTTTCACCATACAGCTTGCTGAATTGCCTGGGAACGACCCGATACCTGATATCGTGCGCATATCTTGAACGATGTTCGTCTGATCCGAGCGGTGTCCCCTTAAGACTCATCAGTGTATAAATACAAATATCCTGCAAGCCCGAATTAATCAACGTTCGAAGTCCTGCTAAAAAGGTTTCGCGAGTTTCCCCGGGAAGTGAAAGAATAATCTCTGTCCCGGAATGCTCGGCAGATGTTCGGAGAGCCTGCAGCTGAAAATCCTGGAAAGCTGAGAATTCTGTATTTTTTCTATTGATGTTTTTAAGCACCTGTTCTGTCAGCGATTGAAATGCAATCGCTGGAACGAACCCTTTGAGAATTTGCGTAAGCTTCTGAAGCTTCACAGGATCTTTTCCGGAATTACAGTCGATATATTTCGGCCAATCATACTTATCCTGCACTTCACGAATAACCCTGGCGATATCGAAGTCTTCTTTAAACAACCCCATATTCGTGTTTGCAATATACAGAACAATATGGTGTTGCCCAGCGAAGCGTTTCGCAAGATACTCAATATCTTTTCGAAACACTTCTGTGTCTTGAAAGATCATCTTGTTGTAGTAACGGTGGCTTGTATGGCAATAGGTACATGCAAAAGGGCAGCCACGATGAGTTTGCACAAACGGATGCCAGCCTGAATCCAAAAACTCGTCGAAAATACCTTCCGCATAGACGGAGCCGCAATCATTGAGATCCGCCAGGCGCGGCGGCATTCCCTTCCCATGCGACAGTCTCTCGCCATCAAACGATAAGGAATATACCCCGGCAGGCGGGTCGCTCCGTATCTGTTCTACGCTCTCACCTTTCGCGACGCGAATGATAATCTCGGCAAATGGGATCTCCCCATCGAATTCAACTGCGAGATCGACATTCTTCAATCTTCGCAAATGTGCCAATCGGCGAGAATCGGCTAATTCCAGGTTCGGGCCGCCAGCTACCACCAATAATTTCGGATTGATTTTTTTAATCCGTGAAGCACAAAAGTAATTGAGCTCGCTATTCCAGGAATACTGCGCCAGCCCAACAACATCGGGCAGCCATGTCTTGATAGTTAATAATAAGTCATTTGGATTCTTGAAGATTTTAAAATCGACAGGAATCTCCGCTGGCAGCTTCTTTCTCGCGTATGCAGCAATTAATCCGCTGCCAAGAGGGACGGTATTGGTATGTATGCCTACGGTATGGTGATTTAGGTCAAGCAACGCGACACGCATGCTCGGCAGGGAACCAACGTTCACATTGTTTATATCCGGCCCCCGCAATTCGCCCCTCCCTATCGCGCAGGCCTTTTTGGCTTCAGACCGCTCGTTAGTCGTTTGATCGTCTTCTTTTATGTTCATTTGTCTTTGTCAGGATGATTAATCTCCATTTTTTCTCACGCAGCACCATCAGCCAGTGTTTATTCCGATGCCATTACCATTTGTCGGAAACTCGGACTGGACTCCAGTAGTTGGTCGTAAGTTCCTTGCGCCACCACTCGACCGTTTAAGAGCTCAACGATGGTATCGCAGCATTTGATGGTCGTCAAACGGTGCGCAACTATCACAATCGTCAGGTCGATATCGAGACATTGAATCGAACTCATCACATCTTGCTCAGTAATGTTATCGAGAGCGCTTGTCGCCTCATCAAACACCAACATCGTGGCCTGCTTATAGAGGGCTCTTGCAATACCAATGCGCTGCCGCTGCCCACCTGAAAGCCGTATTCCGCGCTCGCCAACAAAAGCTCCGTAGCCTCCAGGACGACTCTCAATAAAATCCGATATTTGCGCCTGCCGGGCAGCATCCCGAACTCGTTGCATATCTATCTCTTCATATCGGATACCAAAAGCAATATTCTCCGCCAAAGTGGTGTCGGCCAAGTAAATGTTCTGCGGCACATGAGCAATAGCTCGTTGCCAAGCACGACGTGCCTCTCCCCCGATCGAAATGCCGTCAACTAGAATCTTTCCCTCCGCAGGCTCAATCAAGCCCATGAGCAAATCAAGCATGGTACTTTTGCCGCTACCAGTCCCCCCCACTACGCCGACCCTTTGACCATTAAGAATTTGGAGATTGAAATTATCGAGCACCCAAGGAGCATCTTCAGCATACCGATAACGCACAGATTCGAAACAAATAGCACGCTTAAAACATAATGGCGCTGGCGCATGTTGCTCCGCGTGCTCTGGTAAAGGTTGCTCGAGAAAAGCCAGCGTTTCTGCTAAAGGTGCCTGACTTTCTACAATACCAACCCATGATGCATAAATCTGCTGCAAAGCAGGCAACAGCCTTTGCGCACCCAAAGCAAGAGCTCCCAATACAGGCAACGATGAACCGATACCGCCTTCGCCACGAGAAAGGCTTACGGCAAGTAGTATCATCAAGACCATGCCAACAGCTTCCATGACAAAACGTGGGCTCCCGCCAATAAAAACGTTGCTACCCATTGCCAACCGTAGCGACAAATCAGCACGGCGATAAATTCCGCAATAAAAGGGTTGAGTTCCGTCCAGTAAAACATCGCGAATACCTCCCAGTCCCTCCTGGACAACCTTGACCACCTGGGTTGTCTCCTTGGCAATACGCATCGAATTGGTTTCAAGCATGTTGCGGAACATGAAAGAAATTAGAATATAAAATATCCCGAAACTGACAGCAGCGATTGATGCCACCGCCGCATCTATAGCGAGCAATGCCGACATGATAGCAAACAACAGCATCAACGAGCTTAAAAGGGACAATGTCTTAAAGAGTACGTTTATAGCATACCCGACCTTGTAGTCTATTCCGCTTGTGACTTCACTGCTATTTCGTGCCATGTGGACTTGAAGAGGCTGATAAAGAGTCCGACGATATACGTCAAAGCCAATGTCAGAAGCACATGCATACGTTAATCGCGTGCTGCTCCACAGCAAAAGCATGCGCACACTTCCGGCAACAAGAGCAGCCACAGCAAAGGCGGCAGAAAAGAAAAGCACAAAATCTGATGGCGACGAAATTCCAAAGATGTCGGCAGTACGGGTAGCAATTGGGTAGTTAAAAAGCTTATCAGGCGCGACAAGCACGCCTAAAAAAGGAACCACCGCGCCAAGACTTGCCGTTTCGCAAATCGCACTGCTTAGCATCAAAAGCAGAACCAACCAAAACTGACAACGACGGCGCCGACTGAGGTGGCCCCAGAGACGCCACAGCAATATATGTAGCGGAATGAGTTGCGAATTGATCTGTTGATTTATTATGCTCATTCTGCGCGAACTACTAGGTCAGTATAACTAATGCACATTCAAAGTGACATGTCAATTCCCCCGCTTCAAATGCATGACGCTCTGTTCCGTCGTATTTTGGGGCACCCCCCTGAGTTCCGAAGTAATCGTTCTAAGGGAGACAATATTTTTATCTGGAAAAGCATCCCGATAATCATCAGCAATTCTTGGGCAGCATTTTTTAACACGCCAAGATCTGTAGCATCCCTCATTGCGATTCATATAGGACATCACGTAATGCTCGATCAACAATAGGGATCGAATAATCGGATAAACCACACCTCTGGGGATCTTAGCGACGAATTGTGATGTTGCAATCTTCTTTTTAATGAACATGGAAACGTATGGTAAAAATGAAAGGCGCCATTTTCGCGCGAGCAATTTACGTTTAAGTATTGCGGAGATCTTTTCTGCAAAGATTGCATTATTCATTTCCGCAGGCACGCCTGGTATAGCACCTAATGTAACCGGGATGCTGTAGTTTTTCTTATCTTTAACGTAATAGCGCATCGCCTCACACTGGGCCAAAACGTCCCAAAACAAAACCTCGCTAAGCGGTGCGCCGTTCAGATTAGTATATGAAAGCTTGTGGGTAGGCGCGGAACTTACACTCAACAAATAATCCTCTTCTTCATCTAAAGATTTTCCGAGAACACCAACTTGCTGTCCATATTCGTATGCTGGAGTTCCAGGAAATGGAATCAAATAAAATACGTCGTCGGCAAATGGCAGAGTGTTGGTTCCAAGTGCAATATCTGCCAGGAATCGCCCCGTTTCTTTCGCCGTCTTAAGTGTTTCGCCAGGCATGCCAAACATTAATGCGAGGGGTGAGTAAATACTAAATTCTGAACACCAGATAATTGCCTTTTTAACCTCCTCAGTGGTGAATCTTTTCTCCATAAGGTCGAGAATCTTTTGGCTGCCCGACTCGACGCCAAACTTGAGCGACACGCAATTGTTATCAGAGTAATACTTTACGCGCTCATGTGAGACGCTATCACACCGCACTCCAGTGGCAGACCACAACAGGTCATATTTCTTCATTAACTCAACAAACTGATTTGTGTGGAGCTTGTCAGAACCGAAATTCTCATCCACGATATGGATGAACCCCACATCAAATTCATTGATCAGGCAAGCAAGATGTTCCTCCATTTTGTTGATTGATGCCTGCCGATACCCTTTCGTAGCTCTTTGGCAAAATGTGCACTTAGCAACACAACCCTTGCTAACAATGATTGATGCAACATTTGGCTTTCGATCGGCTTCATGTGTTCTTGGGCTGCGATTGAACCAACTGCACGCCCTCCCCGGCCGAAAATAATTAGCAAGAAGATGGTCTTGCCCCTGCAGGCCAGATTTAAGAATGCCATAGTCTATAATAATATCCATCTCCTGCTCAGACAGCCTTTCACCGTAACCAGTAAAAACCAAATCATCATCATTATTTAAATAGGCAAGACCCGGAATCTCCTTTAAATTGTCGTTATCGGTTGTTAAGCCATGAAGCTTAAATTGATCTAGAAGCTTGACCCATGCGATTTCCCCATCTCCGACGACACACAAGTCAACCTTAGCTTTTCTAAGAACTAAATTTGCTGATGCTGAGAGATTCCCGCCCAACACAACTAATGAATCCGGGCAAACACTTTTAGCAATTGAGGCAATATGTTTGACGTGCCTGTAGCCTCCTGACGTGACTGCACTGATGCCAATAACGTCCGGCCTAAACTTCCGAAAATACTCCAGCAACTCCCCGTCACTTGGCAAAAGCATGTCAATGTCCAAGAACTCACAATCCGAGCGGGGATATCCTTGCTTTTCCATCCACCTGATTAGTGAAATAATTGCAACTTTTGGTGTTACAGGCAACTCTCCGCCCGCGCGAACGGTTCTGCCCATCTTCTTCAAGAATTCGAAAGGCTCGCACGGTGCCGTGCATAGCATAATTTTCATGTGTGTTCTCCCATAAATATTTTTTGAGTTTAAATACTTCTATTACCGCACGTCTGAGTTCATAATGTCACAGGCCCAGTTTTGCTGAGCGTAATTGCTTCCGAGCACACCGACAGCCGCCTCCAAACGGGAAGCTAGACGATATCGCTCCACCAAATCGTAGTCAGTCACATTCTTTTTATAGTAATGCTGAACGTCATCTTCATGATATATGATCTGGCTTAATAATTCTTTTCCTCTTTCGATCCGAGTCCTACTAAATTCGATTTGCAATGCCGATGCTGCCCAACCGGAAGTCCTGTCAAGGAATTCCACTACAACCTCTCTCAACTCCTCTGGAGAGTTTTCATAGAAGATGTAGTCATTTCCAATCTTGTGCGCACACGACACCCCAGCCCATGGCTCATAAAGCCACTCTCTTAGAGACAAAAAACGTTTTTTTGATTTTGAATAAATATGCTTTGGTATACCCAAGTCGTCTTTTAATATTGGATAAGTGAACAACCAATTTGTCATATTAGTCATAATCATTGGGCGCTGAAATACTCGTGCAACGTCATAAATTCCAGTCATCATCCCTATATACAGCTGGCACTGGCTGATTAAATACACATCCATCAGAGCGCTTTTATATTTAGTAAATGGATAATCGATCACGCGTTCCATGATTGGAAGCCTGGTCATCGACGCATCACCCATCCGGACAACCCAGCCCCCACGTCTTGTGATTTCTTCTATTGCGCTTATGTAGTTGAAAACTTTTGCATTTCTTTCACTATATGCATCACCTTCTGTAAATCTGCTGGTGTCGCGAAACCCCGACTCACGTACGTGCAGACAAACGAACCAAGCATCGTTTGGAAGCCCCATTAATTTTCGTTGCCTCTCTGCCTCCTCCCGCTTATTCTTTTCTACGAAAACTGGCAACAAAGTTTCAAGCTGCTTCGGCCAGTCATACCCTTCAACCACATCCCAGGAAAAGTTCCGCTCATTCACAGGATGCCAAAGTGTGCTTTCGCCAATGATCGGTATTCTATATACGTTGTTTAGATGAGCACCAAACACCAAACGCCTCAGCAGACTTAACGAGCGAAAAAATGCAAAATAGACTGTAATCAGAATTCGACTAATTATACATATAAGGCTATCATGGCAGAAAGCCCTATACTCAGACCCGATGTTTATGACTTCAATGTTGGTCAGCCCGAATTTCAGACGCCAAGGTAGCTCATAGGGCCAAAGGATAAAGAGTTTCTTCCTCTCTCTGCGCGCCTTAAGCAACCCGAAATATACATCCTCTGCACAGTTTCCTACCGCAACTAAGTGAGGAGTCAAAATAACGGTTCCCGTTTTCGCACCAATCCAATCGCATAACCTATAGAGCATGGAGTTCGGATGAATCACGTAGTCAGTCACCAATTCATCGTGCGTTTTATCACCGTGAATTAAAACCAGATTTTTTCTAGGTATCGCTGCAACCCATTTCTTAACATTATTGAAGCACATTATTTATGTTTCATTTATTTCTATGGCCTTCGAGGCATTATTTCATAATTGGCAACGACTCCTCCACTATCGCATCCTTTGAAACACACGTTTTACACGCGCCGTATAATCAAGCGCTGAATGAACTATTCTCCGCCTTGACCGGAGAGGCTTAGAATCGTTGGAGAAACACCACTGCCTAATTGGGATATTGCTGAACCCCGCAATTAACATCCGAGTTTTTGCCACACACGCCACAAGCAAATACAATCTTAACCTGAGTAGTATTGGTATAAGCTGGCTGCCGCCCTTAGGTTTGTGATAGTATTTCATGACACTTACATAAATACTGGACATGCATACGGATTTCACCTCTGCATATGCTTCACTAAAAGAGAATGGACTTTCGGCTTGAAATAAACGCACCAGATAACCAATTACTATATATGAATAGTAGTACTTAACGTAATCGCATTGCCTGCCTTTAAGCTTATTTAAGGAGATATCGTAGGATGTGACCAGCATTTCAAATTTTCTCCTTGTCACCATGTCGGAAAGTGAAAGATGATCGATATTCACGCAATAATGATAAAGAGTCTCGCCTGATACGCTTATCTCATTGGCGATACTCAAGTAACATAAGTTGAATGAAATATCTTCATATCTAAAAAGATTTTCGTCAAACCTTAAATGATTCTCTTTTATCAGATCCGATAAATACATTTTCCCCCAAACATTTCCTGCAATATGTGCTCTGCCCCGAGTGGAAATGAGATCATTCGTTTCGAGGGTTGATAAATTCAAAAAAGCATCTGCTGAGATTTTCTCTGACTTAATGTGGCAACAGTTAATTCTTGACTCGATGCCGGCATTGAATAAATGCGTTGTATAGGAACATACCGCGAGGTCAACTCTATTCGATTCAAGAGTTTCAACTAAGACTTGAACTATTGACTCATCCACATAGTCGTCAGCGTCTACGAACATCAAATACCTTCCGTTTGCCTGACTAATTCCCAGGTTGCGGGCGGCAGATGGGCCTGAGTTCTTATTTTGAATTACTATAATTCTGCTATCTTGCGATGCGTAATCATCACAAATACTACTTGATTTATCTGTTGAACCATCGTTAACAAGAATTATTTCAATTCTTTTATAGGTTTGCGCTTGAAGGCATTCTATGCATCGCGACAAGAATCTCTCAGCATTGAAAACTGGCATTATAATAGATACCATCATAGCGGGCAGACTTATGGCTGATTGCTTGAGCTATTCCTGATGTATTTTTTAAGTGCAATCGGAGCCGCAGACTGTATAGCTGCTTGAATTTTTCCAACGCTGTAATCCCTTCCGGCACAGTAAGCGCAAGTCTTTATGTATTTTCTTTGTGATTTCAATTCCCGCAGTTTTTCCGACAGTTCGGCGTCATTCAGCTTGAAGAGACTAATTTCATCATCGCAAAACTCATCTGGGATTGCATTAAGATTAATTGCGTGCGCGGAAAATGGACAAGAATAAAGTTTTCCATGCAAAAGAGTAACAGCATCATTCACACAACAGTCACCAAATACGTTCTGCAATTGCTCGCTCGTTCTTTCCCGATAGTAGATCTTTGCACAGTCCTGCCAGCAGTCTGCTTTATAAGTAATGAATGGCAGATCCATTCTCAGTAATAATTCCGTTAGGGCATTCGAGTTTTTAGACAATCCCCCATAGTCTGATATTATTAGAGAAACCTTATCATTCTTTAGCGACTCCAGCATTTCACCTTTAGGTAAAATCGTCCCGTTAGTAAAGATCGTTATTTTCCTGCATTTCGTATAATTGCACAACTGCCTGATCACTATTGGCAACTGCTTAAACATGAGGGGTTCGCCACCGATCAATCTTGCCTCATGCAGTTCATCCACATTTTCCATGAATCGACTTATCGACAATGTCATCAATTCGATGTCATTGTCCCGAGGCTTGTCGTAATACTGCATCAGATTCGAGCAATCTCTGCAGCGCAAAGAACACTTTTCTGTAACCACAACATCAAGACTCTTGATTTTTATCTTGGTTTTATCATTGTCGGCATTAACAGCAAACATGTACAAATCGAGCATCCATATCAATCTTTCGATTGATACGGAAACTTCAATATCTGAAAGATCCAATGCCGAAAACAGAAAATCGCAAGTTAAAGCCTGTAGTCTGGAATTCTCTTTAAGCTTTTCCATCATGAACCAATAGCGCAAGGATGCAGTCAGAACGACACCCTCAGAATATTTGCCAACCAATTCGCTGGGTGAAATAACTTTATAGCCGTAAAACTCTGTTCCCCAATTAGTTTCATTACTGTCACAAAAACATGAAACTTGAATCCCTAATTTTCTGAGCGCATGAAGCGCTAACGCACCATAGCTTCCGGTTCCAAAAATAATTTTTGGCCGCTCGTCTCCGAGAGCGAGGATTTTCTGCTCTACATCGGGCACCTTTATCTCCGACTGATAGATCATGCTTTTCTCCATATAAAATGATTTTTTAGTTTTAGCAGAGGCCAAGTAATTTACGGCCCCTTGAGTCTATAATTAACTGAATAATTGCGGTAATTTTAAACCGAGTTTGAGACATTAAGCTAGTAATCCCTAAAGAAAGTTCACATGCAACGGCTTCTGCCCGGTTCCTGGACGTATCCGTTCAATACCTTTTGCATGCTTGTCAAGAGCCACACTGACATAGTGTTGAATAGGCAAGGTTCCCATCATGGTTTGGGCATCAAAGGCTGGGGATGCCAGATAGTTCATCGCTCTCCAGTAACGGTCTGATTTCCAGATATTAATAAAGCGCTCCTCGGTAAAGTTTCCGATATGAAGTTTTGAGTAGCGGGCATTGAAAAACATGCCCGAAGGGGCGACGAGGCCACTCCCGCTTATTTGCAACAGGAATTGCGGCCCGTAGAAACGTTTATAAGAGGGTTTATCTCCATCCTTAATTTTGTCCCATTTGACAATGACTTTGGTTCTATCATTACTCATCGATTCAGCCTGAAAAAGCAAATCGTGTAGGCTTTCATACTGGCTATAGTCGATCCCAAGGGTATGCTGCTCGTCGTCCGAGCAATGCTTGATCACCGCATAGTCAACGCCAAGGTCAAGCCCCAGTTGCGCAAAGGGAAGAATCTCATTTTTCAAATGCGGCATCAGCACCATCTGAATGCCTAACGTCACCGGCAAATTATCGCGGTTCTTCAAGGCTACAGCGTACCTGATGTGTTCAATTGCGCGATCAAATACCCGAGTATGCTCAGGCCCTTTGTACATGATACTTGCATAACTTTCCGGCCTCCCGGCCGCAACTGTGAAACGCACCCAGGTAAAATGAGGCAATACTTTCTCGATTTTTTCGGGCTCCCATTCCCATCCATTTGTCGCATTACCGACATCTATTCCTAATTGTGCGGCGTGCTGAACAAATGGAACATACGCATTTGACAGTGAGCTTTCACCATCAGAAACTAGTGAGACACTGCGGATGCCGATCTCTGCGAAGTCGTCAAGCAGGTTTAGTGCATTGGATACTTTGATACTGCTCCGAGCCTGCGATTCCTGCATCATTGCATAGCAGAAAGAGCACATCGCCCCGCACGAACGCGTGAGAGACATATCAACGCTCACCGGCGCTATTCGTTCACCAGCCTCCCATGCCTCAACGCGGTCGGCATGGTAAGAAAGCTTGTGAGAGTCGAGAATCAATACTCCATCTTTTGTTTGGACTGCAGCACTCATGACTTCACCTCAATTCCGCGCAGTTTGCGTAGCGTGCTACGATCACCCAGTGGCTCGAGCCAAACGACAAGCCCTGGGTCAATTGTTTCTTTGAGTATACCCTCGAGATCAAGCAGCAGAGTTCCGCGCTTGTCTGCTGGCAAAGGCTCGAGGAGCCTCATGATCACCTGGCCATCCGGCTTAGCTTCCAAGGCAACCAGTCCTTTGTTTGAAAATGTCGATCGGGCGTCTATCGTCTCAGTGACAATAGCAAGCCGCTCATCATCAGACCGCTGACTCCATGCACTAGCTGGTAGCGGGGTGTTAGCAGATGCGTTATATAGGTTTCCATCCATAATATTTTGAGTTTGTTTTCCCACTATTGCTTCTATTCCGCCACGGCTGAATGCATAAATGCAGCTGCACGCGAGATGCGATGTGACGATTCTGGCTGCATTGTATGAGCTAAGTTGCTTGCCATCGTCGTGTGAATGTTAGATTTAACATAGCGAAAGACTTTTCTTGGAAATTCAAAACGGGCCGGTGAATCCAGCATTCGGTGTATCCTTCGGCCCGATACGTTGCAAGCTAAAACACAATTTATGATATTTTTCGCCATCTTTGCGCTGCCCAAGCATGTCGAGCACTAAATCTGCAATCGTCTGAGCTCCGGGGTAATACTGCTCGGCCATAAACGAAGACGTGGGAACCGGGTAATCGGGCGATGCAATGCAAACTGGATTGGTTTTTAATAACTCAAAAGCACTCTCAGCGACCTGACTAACCAATTCACCGGCGATGCTTCCAGTGCGAGAGGCTGTGTCAGCGACGAGCAACCGCCCCGTTTTTCGAACGGACTCAACAACGCTTGACACATCGAGTGGACGAACCGAACGCATGTCGAGAACTTCAAGATGAACCCCCATAGTCTCTGCCAACGCGTGAGCAGCAATCATGGTTTCAACTGCCATGTAAGAAAAGGCGGCAATTGTTATGTCATCACCTTGATGCAACACCTTCGCTTGTCCAAGCGGCACCCGGTAGTATTCTTCAGGAACGATATCTTTAATCTGATGAAGCCAGCGGTGCTCAATAAATAGAACTGGATTGTCATCTTCAATCGCCGCTATCAGCATACCTTTTGCATCATGTGCAGACGTAGGCATAACCACTTTCATTCCGGGCACCTGAGCAAACATGGCTTGCAAGCTCTGAGAGTGTTGCGGCCCCTGACCCCAGCCACGCCCCACAATCATACGTACAACCAGCGGAACTGATGCCTTGCCGTTAAACATATAATGCCACTTTGCCGCATTGTTGACCAGCTGATCCATCGCCAGCAGGGCAAAATCTACGCGCTGGTGAATCATCACCGGGCGCAACCCGGATAGCGCAGCGCCGATACAAATCCCGGTCATCCCGTTTTCCGCCAGCGGCATGTCGAAAACTCTCCTGCGCCCATATTTTTCGCGTAAGCCAGCCGTTGTATTAAAGATCGCCTTGGGGTCCGGCACGCCTTCGCCGACGACAATCACGCGAGCATTGCGCTCCATGGACTGATCCAACCCTTCACGAATTGCCGCCGCGAATGTGATCTCACGAACCCCCATGTTAAGCATAGACCTTTCTTTGGGCATCCATCATATTTGGCTTCTCGCTCGTGAGTGCAAAGTGGAAGGCCGCAGTAATCTCATCCTGTATTTCAAGCTCTATCTTTTCAAGGGCTAGTCTGTTTAGGCCTGCCTTTTGATCCAATACGTGAATATACCTTGCGATCGGACAATCCTGGATGCCCCGGGAAATTTCCTGAGTCGTACGATAGTTCAAATGATCATCGAAGTCAGGACCGCAGTGTTCGCGCCAGCGATAAACATGGAATTCCAAGAACTGCGGCCCCTCGCCCCGTCGTGCAAGACCGACGGCCATTCGCGAAAGCGCAAGAACTTCCTCCACATTGTTACCGTCGCCCGTATATGACGAGACGCCGTGAGCCGCTGCGACCTTGTAAATCAGGCGATCGGGTTGCCGCTCATCCACGCGCGTGTAAACTGAGAATCGATTATTTTCGCAAACGAAGACAACCGGTAATTTGTGCAAAGCCGCAAAGTTCAACGACTCATGGACAACCCCTTCCTCAAAACAGCCATCTCCAAGAAAGATAACGCTGACACGATTTTCTTCGTTCAAGGAAGACGCCCAAGCGGCGCCGACAGCAAGAGGAACCGTCCCACCGACAATCGGAGTCGATCCAAGAAAACCAACACCCATGTCTATCAAATGCATGGATCCGCCCCTGCCGCCACAACATCCAGTGGACCGGCCGTATAACTCTGCAATCATCGCATTTAAGTTTCCCCCTTTTGCAAGATAATGCCCGTGTGCACGATGATTGCTGAACATCACATCGTCTTTCGACAAGGCTTTGCACACCCCGACGGCAACCGCCTCTTGTCCAATGCATAAGTGCATGGGACAACGCATTTCTTGCTCGGAATAGCGATTTGCGAGTGCCTCTTCGATTTTTCTGATGCGCAGCATTTCACGCAAGAGAATTAATGGATTGACTTCAGTCATTTCGGACTTCTCATTCTATTTCAGCAATGTGAATGCGTGCTGTTTGGCGCTTATTGTTCAGATAAGAGGTAACCAGCGCCAAAACGGTCGGAGAGATTGTGCAAAATAAATTGGTGCCCAACCTCTACGAGGCCATAGTCGCATGCATCCAGCCAGATGTTGAGATCACCTTGAGCGCGCAAAGGATTGTCGTGCGAAAATCCTGAAAGCGTCATCACTTTCCCGCCATTATTGAGCATCTGGTCGGCAGCTTTACAAATATTGAGTGAGCGACCGCTACTACTGATGGCGACCAGCACATCTCCCGGCTTTGACATTTGATCCAACATGCGCGAATATGCGTTCTCGTAACCGTAATCGTTGGTGAGGCCGGTCATCACAGAAGGCTCATGCAACGTGAACGCCCGAATCTTTGCAACATTGATGAGATCGATAACTGCATGGCTTGCTATCGCAGCACTACCGCCATTGCCAATGACAAATACGGCGGAGCCCTGATTGCGCGCAAGCAAAATCATCTCACAAGCCGCCGCCATGCCATCCTCAATCCCCAGCACGGATCCATCTTGTTTAGTATAGGTCGAACTCTCAACCAATGCAGCGAATTGTCTGACGCGCTCAAAAAATCCCATCAATTTCGTTTGTGGTGCCATTATTTTAACTCCTTCCCCAAATAGCGAAACCATGCCGATGTTGCCTGAGTAATACTTGCGGGATCCCATACCGGGGCATCCTTCCAGTCATCAATTCGTTCAAGCATTTTGGACACACCTTCCGCGAATGAAACTTTTGCGTGCCAGTCGAGTAAATGCGCTATTTTCGATACATCGGCGAACGTGCAGTCTGGCTCACCCGGCCGCTTTGGAATGTGTTCGACCGAGCCTCCCATCAACTCAACGAGGCGGTTGACGCTATAGTGGCTACCGCTACCGACATTCATCGCCTCGCCTGAAACACTCGAGTCCGCGGCTTTCAAAAATGCCTCGGCAACGTCGGTGACGTAAGTAAAGTCGCGCGTCTGGGCACCGTCTCCCACAACGGTGAGCGCCCGGCCTTTAAGTTTTTGCGCTAAAAAAACCCCGAACACAGCACCATAAGCACCCGAGGTTCGCGAGCGGGGGCCAAACACATTAAATAGCCTCAATGAAACTGCTGGCAACTTGTAGATATTCGCCCAGTGGAGCACCAACTCCTCACCCATATATTTTGTCAGAGCATAGGGATATAGAGGCCGTATCATGGCGGACTCTGGAGTCGGGTATATATCGGGAATGCCATAGCTGGAAGATGAGGCGGCATAAAGAAATCGCTTGGCTCCGCCTTGCCGCGCGCACTCGAGCACGTTGAATGTCCCGGTGACATTTGTACTGTGGTAGTTTTCCGGCATTTCAATGGACGGCACAATATCAGCCAGACCTGCAAGGTGAAACACCCAGTCTGCACCCTCAAAGTGCGGTGCGATGGCCGAATAGTCCCGTATATCTGCATTAACAATTCGAACTTTAGAGCTGCCAGAAATTGACTTTATGTTTTCGAGACGCCCAGATGTGAGATTATCGATGACGACAACCTCGTGGCCGTGGGCAATCAATAATTCCGCCAGGTGACTTCCAATAAAGCCAAGACCGCCAGTTACAACTGTCTTCATTTTTTTACCTCAATCGAGCTCGATGTCATCTCAACTGTCCGATTTTCAGATTCTGAGACGGATGATTTCCTCTTTTCCATCAAATGAAATTAACATGCTGAACAAGATTCTCTTTAACGGAATACAGGTAACGGTTCACCTCGTCCATCCTACAGTTTTTCCGACAATCTTTGATATCAAGTTCATTCCTCACGTAGCAGGCATTGTTTTTTCTGCGTTCGCCTTCCCAAATCTCTTGAAAAGAGTTTTCGTTTATGTTTCCGTATTCAAATCGTTTATCAAGCAGGTAAGCGCTACAGCCATAAACAGAGCCGTCAGTCATTATATATGCCCAGAAGAATGGCGTTGCATGACATTTCTTATATCGCGCCCCATCATCCTCCGCGTGCTTTTTCATTGTGTTTTGACGGAAAACTACATGAAAGCTTTTCGAATTATACTTCTCCATTGACTCAGCCATTGCAATATATTCCGTGTAATCAATCTTTTCATAAAGATGCGTTTCGCTAAAAAGATGCTGAGAATATGGCTTTATTACAAGATAATCTGCTCCGATTTGGTCCCGACATATTAGCGCAAGCGCGTCCATTTCTTCAGCGTTTTCTGGGAGCAACAACGACTGGATTCCGATTTTGCAATCCAATCCGTTCTCATTTCTGAACTTGATAGCATTTTTAACATTTTGAATAACGCGATGAAAGTCTTGCTCCCGCGTCCGGTGCACCTTTGCGTATGTGGAATCCACGCCAGCATTAAGAGACACTTTAATCCAGGAGATGAGGGGTAAAGATTTCTCTATAAACACATCGTTTAGAAGTGTGGCATTAGTCGTGAAGGCCACGTCGATTCCGGCATCAACTGTTGCTCTAACGATCTCATTGATCTGCTTATGAAGCAAAGGCTCCCCCTCTCCTGCATACATGACGCTCTTAACTCCAAGCCTACCCATTTCAGCAAGACGTTCCGAAAGCACCGCGACATCCAACGATTTTGTCTTGTAACCGATGTAATCGACCGCACAAAATGTGCAGCGATGATTACACGCGCTAACGGGCGATATCTCAATGTATATTGGATAAATCGCTTTGGCTTTTTCCCAATCGTCCCCTGCCTCAATAAATTGAGCCACACGTTGGGGGTGATAAACAAGCTTGTGGCTATCAATTCGAAATATGTCTTTCATTGTATTTTATATATTCTGAGTTTTATTTTTACTAAATCTGCTTATGTCGTCAAGAACGAATCTGTATAAAGATATTGAATGCTCGACAAAAAGATATTAACCGCACAAACAAGCCGCTTCAATTCTCAGAAGTTAAGCATGGTCATACCGCTCTTGAGCAAACGCTGTTTTGAGACAGGTTCGCTGTTTCCAACGATGCCCACCGCCTGAGCCCCTGCAAGTTGGCCCAGAAAAGTCGCAAGATTATTGGATAGACCACAGGTGGCAGCAAGCGCCGCGACCGAATAAAATGCATCTCCCGCGCCGATGGTGTCGGTGACGGTCGACTCGAAAGGAAGGATCGTGCAGAGCGGATATCCCTCTCGAGAACCTATGGTCTCGATGACCCCGCGGGTTAACCAGGCGTAGGACGCATGAAATCGCCGACGCAGAAGGTCAAGCTCGCGCGCGTGATCGAGATGCCGGCGGCCTACTGAAAGCATCAGCTCCTGGTTGTCCAACGAAAAGCAATCCATTCTTTGATATTGGTGGTTGATGATATTAAAGCCGTGATTGTTGCTGTTTGTTTGGCAATTCACCGCAAGAAATGAAGCCTTGTCCTCGGCAAGACGTCGGAGTTTTTCATGCATGATCCCGTGGCCGAAATCCGCAACGACAACAAGATCGTAATCCTTGATGACCGAGGCAACTGAGCGCTCCAAGCGCACGGCGACAGCTTCATCTAATATTCCATCGTCAAGATAATTGACCGAGAAAAGCTTGCTCATCTCCTTGCCCTCGGACACGGGTTCCACGAACCGCTCCTTGATAACTGTCGTGACTCCTTCCTCACGCAAAACGAGATCGCTGGCCTCCGGCAAGGAATGCGCCAACTGACGGGCAGTCCAGTCATCGGTCCCGACCAGTCCAATCAGATGCGCGTTATTGCAAAATTGGGCGATATGGCGATAAATCGCCAGCGCGCCGCCCGGCTGGTCGTCACGCGTCAGATACCGTCCCGAGAGCATTCTGTTCTTCGATGTCAAGCCCTGAACTTTGATGTAGGTGTAGCGATCAAATATGATGTCTCCCAGCACGAGAACCTTGAGATCGCGAAAGCCATCCACTGCCTCGCGGAACTTGTCGGGAGGGAACTCTTTAGCCAGCGTTCGGCAGAAGTCTTTAATGGACGGATCAATATGGTCGAAGTGATTATTCAGCATGCGTGACGAACTGAACACCACAGAACCTATATAGCGCACTTGGCCGCCGAGGCGCTCGACTGTGGTCAGGTCATCTCCTATATTTCCCGTCACATCATTCTCCGCAACCTCATATTCTGTCCCTTTGCAATAAATGTCGGGCCGCACGCATTCAATGGCCTCAACGGCTGCCGGGAATGGCACGACGACGACATAATCAACGCAAGCTAATGCTGCCAGACTCTTAGCTCGAAGCTGGTCGTTAAAATATGGCCGGCCAGGGCCTTTGTTAACGAAACGCTCAGCCGTAATCGTCACCACCAGGATATCCCCGAGATCTTTTGCCTCTTCGAGATGATAGATATGACCGGGATGAATGAGGTCGAAGGTGCCGTGACATTGCACGATTTTCTTGCCTGGCAACCGCTTCTCTTGCAATTGAGCTAAAGCCTCCGTGAACGGCAATACTTTTTGGGAATTCATTGCTTGCTATGACCGCTCGTGGATAACTCCTCAGTTTGACTCCATCCAGACGGCATGACGGATTTTCCACTCGTTTTCCTCACGCTTCCAGAGATGCGGAGAACGAAACTGATCCGCCATGGAGGCAAACATTTCCGCGGTCATCATCGGCTCCTTGAAAGCCCTGCTCGCAACCGGAAACTCGCGCGGAGAGATGCTCAAATAATTCATCAATTCCGATTCAAACCGTTTCGGCCACTCCCCATCGAACTTTCGAACGAGTGCCACTCCTTCCTCGCGGGTTATGTCTCCGGATCTGATCTCCTGTGCTGCATCATATGTCGCCCGACCAATTCCAAATTTCACATGGGTCGTCCAGTAGTGCAGATCGTCGATTTTGTCATCAATTGAATTATATTTACTGTATGTACCAGGTGTTCTTTCGGGCGATGCCTCAAATCCCCCGTGTTCCACGGCGTAGTAGTAGCAGGACTGGGGGTGCCATTTAAGGTAGTATCCAAGGTAGTGAACCTCGACATTATTTTTCAGCAAGTCTTCGGGATTGGCTGGGTAATAAGGTTCAAGATCATTGGAATGGAGCCCATAGCGGTTCGTCAGCTCCTCGACGGAGACCCCGGCAAGGTAGATCGAAGATTTCTCGCCAGACGCAAAATATGAATAGTCCCGCTGCGCTTTTTCTGTATCGGCAATCGGGTTGCCATACTCAGCTTCGTCCTCTCCATAAAACACCAATGGGATATTAAACATCGCCGCCATTTTGGGAGCCAAAAACTTTTGTCCGAAGATAAATGGCTGAAAAGGATGGAACAGATTATCCACAGCCAAGCGGGTCAGGAGCCGATGAACGCGCCCATTGGGTGTTACCAAGTGGTTGTCGAATCCTGAATTCACCCAAGCCCGATGGTTCTTCCATCCCCAATCCGTGTAAAGGTGAGGTGCCCATGTGACGGTGAGGGGGTGCATGTCATATTTGTATTTGAGGATGTGTGACTGGTAGAAGCTGTCCTTCCCCCCGGATCCCGGAACCAGACAGTCATAGTGTCCGTCATCCCGCCTATAGCGATCGCACAGCTCACGCAGCTGTTGCTCCCGCTCCGCCCAGCCAATGGCGGCCTTGCGCTCCGCAACCCGGCAGGCATCGCAAACGCCCTCCTCGTCAAAATTGATCGTCGTTTTCTTCGAGTTAATTGTGTGCTTGAACTCCACCGCTGAGTTTGGCCTCTGATTTGAAATAACACATTTTTGGCAAAACTGGACTGCCGATGGAAGTCCGTAGTAGGTTTCGAGTTTTTTTGATTCTTCTGATTTTTTCATAATTGCATAAACGATTTTAATATCGCCAGGCCTTCCTGGCCGCTTTTTTCAGGGTGAAACTGACATCCGATTACTCTTTCATAACCAACCAGAGCCGTGATATGGTCGGATCCATATTTCACTCTTCCCAGAACGTGCGCCGGATCGCTTGGAACAGCATGGAACGAGTGGACAAAGTATGACCACAGCCCACTCGGAACGATGTTCTGTCGTAGTCCTTCCTTCGTTAATTCTATCATTTTCCATCCCACATGCGGTATCTTTTGACCGTTTGCGGGAACGGAAGCGACTTTGCCGGGAATGATCCCCAATCCCTGGGTGGTTCCGAATTCGGCACTCTCCCCCAAAAGTAGCTGGGCACCCAGACAGATCCCTAAAAGCGGCCCCTGGCCCGACTCGACAAATCGGCGCAATGCGATGTCATGGCCGCGGTTCCTGAGTCCGGCCATGGCGTCTGCGAATGCTCCGACACCGGGAAGAACCACATGCGTTGCCATATGGAGCATCTCTCCCGTCTCCGCAAGTTCGACCTCCATTCCGATATACCGCAAGGCATTGGCCACGCTGTGCAGGTTGCCCAGCCCGTAATCCACAATCGTTGCGCGTCTTTTCACGTTCTCACCTCGATGCCAGCGGCTGCTACAGCCTCCTTGATTTCCGAAACCGTGACCCTGTTATAGTGGAGAAGAGAGGCGATCACGACACCATCCACCCCGCACCGGGCGACCTCGATAATATCTGCCAAAGAACCGGCTCCCCCATGAGCCAACACCGGAATGGGAGCCTGACGCGCGATCCGGGATATAAACTCCAGCTCAAATCCCTTAAATGTTCCCTCGCAGTCAACCGAAGTGAGGACAAGCTCCCCCGCTCCCAGTTCAATGGCCCGCATTGCCCAATCGTAAGCGTCGAGCCCTGTGTGTTCGCGTCCGTTGTCTGTGAAGGTTTTCCATTTTCCATCGGTCTGCCGGATCGTTTCGATGGCAACGACAATGCACTGCGTTCCAAACCGGCGGCCGGCTTCCGTGATCAAGCTGGGATTTGTTACAGCGGCGGTGTTAATGGTGATTTTGTCTGCCCCGGCCCTGAGTAGCCTTTGAATGTCTTCTATGGAGCGTATGCCACCACCGACCGTCAGGGGAACAAAAAGATTCTCGGCGGTTTCCCGAACCAAGTCGGCAATATTGTTTCTGCCGTAGAGGCTCGCAACGATATCCTGGTAGATCATTTCATCCGCACCCTGGTGGTAATACCGGGTTGCAAATTCCTTGGGCACACCAAGGACTCGAAGCCCCTCAAGCCGGATTCCTTTTACAAGATTCGGGGCTTTAATGTCTAAGCGTGGTATGATTCTCAGTGCCATAACCTTTTCTGATTCTCAATCAGGAATCCGTGCGCTACCAGGCGCTGAGGCCGCCATCGATCACAAGGTTTTGACCTGTTACGTAAGAAGAGGCATCGGATGCCAAAAAGATTAGCGCACCGACCATTTCATGGGCGTTGGCCATTCGCCCCATGGGCACGCGCTCGGAATATTTGCGGACAAACTCGCTATTCTGGCCGCTTTGTGTTCCCCCGGGGGTGAGTGTGTTCACGCGGATGTTTTTATCGGCCCAGTATGTTGCCAGATATTTTGACAGCCCCACGACTCCGGCTTTGGAGGAGGAATAGACAGCGGGCGTATTAATTTCCATGCCAAGATATCTGGACCCTTCATAGATTCTCTTATCCGGCCCTCTAATCCCATATATTGACGCCGTTTGGATAATACTTCCCCCTTTGCGGTGAGCCACCATGGATTTTCCTACACTCTGCGCCACCAGAAACATGCCGTCCAAATTGACTGACATGATCTTTTTCCATTCCTCAAGAGAGTAGGTTTCAAACGGGGCGAAAAACTTCACGAGATTTTCCGACTTGCTGGCAGCGTTGTTGTGAAGAATTTGAATGTCCCCGAGACGGGAGTTCACGGACTCCACCATCTCTGCCACGGAGATCGGATCGGAGACATCGCAAGCCAGGCCAATCGTCGGCACGCCATAGGCAGATTGGAGATCCGCAGCCAGCGCATCAGCCTTGTCCCCTTCGACATCCACCACAGCGACGTGAGCACCACACTCAGCGAGCCCGGTACAGAAGTGTGCTCCTAGCAACCCTGCCCCGCCGGTCACAACAGCCACTTTGCCCGTGAGGTCAAACTGCTTTCTATACGAGAGGCGTTCTATCATGACTTTTTCGCCATGAGATATTCGACTATTTCAAAATCCATCTCACTGTCGATATCCAATGAGCGTTCCTCAGGCATCACATAGAGCCTGGTCCGGTCAGCTAGGATGGCATCGCTTTTAAAAAACGGTCCTCTTCTCCAAACATAAATCGAGGCGTTCATATCGAAGCATTTTGGTGCATCCTGCCTACGGACAAGTGGCAGGGAGAGCGTTTTGCTCAGCACGACCAGCCCAGATTCATTCAGTTCGACGAGGTTAAAATAGGGCGATCTGCGGGCCGGGGCAGCGGTGATCACATTGTCGGCATCGGAGTCCTCGAGCAACCGGATCGCACCGAGCAAATCCTCGAAGGAACGAAGTGGCGAAGTCGCATCCAGATCTACAATCACTTCGAACTGACAATTCATAAGGGCTTCCGCCTCAGAAACGGCGTGCCGTATTGCCGGCAGCTTCGCAGCAGTATCTGTGGCAAGTTCGAACGGGCGGGCAATTTGAAGATCGGCTCCCGCAATCCCGGCTGCGTCCAGAATATCTTGAGAATCGCTGCTGATAGCCACAGCCGCAAAAAGGCCAGATTTCTTTGCCAACTCGATCGTGTGCGCGAGGAGGGGCTTGCCGCTCAGAAGCCTGAGATTCTTATTCTTCACCCCCTTGGATCCTCCACGGGCGCAAACTGTGCAAATGCGGTTCATTTTTGAATCCGGGTTCCCGTCAATGAGGATCGCTCGGCCGCGTCAATTGCAGCAACGATATCCAGCCCCTCTTCAAAGCTGCAAAGCCCCTGGGTGCGATTTGTGAGCACCCGCTGATGTTGGAGACGATAGGTTTCTGCGACTTCGAAATCCAACTTTTCGATTTTCCCATCCATGGAAATCGTGTGGTTCACCAAATCCAGCACTATTGTATCGTCGCCAGTGTTGACAATCATTGACCTGCGCGGTGAGCGGTCCAAATAGTTCAGGTGAATGGAAACCGACGGGCATCGATCCGTGGACATTAGGATCGTCGCTGTATCCTCGCTGTCTATTTCGAGGCGGCTGAATTTTCCTGTCAAAGCCGAAAGTCGTCTCCAGGAACCGAACAGCCAGAGGGCAGAGTCGATCTCGTGGCTGAGGTCGCGAAGGACGCCACCGCCCTGATTCCCGTGAGCAGAATAGCACTCCCGGTAATCGCGGGACTTGCGCCAAGAGGGGAGGTAAGATCCAGCGTAGATGTGTGCGGAAACGATGCAATCAGCGCTCTCCAAGATTTCTTTCAGTCTCTCAAGAAGAGGATGGCATCTGAGGTTGTATCCCACGACCGCCGAAGAAAACTGATGCGTGAGCCCGCTGCCAAACGCTTGAGCGCAGAGAGGTTTTTCGACCAGTATCCGGCCGCGGTAACCGCACCCGGATATCACCTGAAGAGTTTCGATGTGCTCGCTTGTTCGGTTTGCGATGACAATGTAATCTGGAGACCATTCGACTAAGGCTGTTTCCAGTTTCGAGAAAACCTTTGGAAATTGACATTCTCTGTTGGTGAGAACCGCAACTTCACAGCCGAGGTCAAAAAGAATCCCAGCGTGGCGTTGCCCGATCGAACCGTAGCCGACAACCAGAGTTCTCAAGCCGGATGGGTCCTCCATTCACGCCGTGCTCGTTCCAATTCCTCCAACTGCCCGATGTCCAGCCAGTATTCCCGAAGCGGATAGGCAGTCGTTGCCTTCCCTTCAGCAATAAGACGTTCAAACAATGTCGTCATATCGAGATGCTTGCCTGCATCGAGAAATGTCAACGCTTCCGGCGATAGCACATAGATCCCGGCATTTACGAAAAACTTCTGAACAGGTTTTTCCTCGATCGCACAAATGTGCGCACCGTCCAGCCGAACCACCCCATATGGGACCTGGAAGTCGTATTCCCGAACCGCCATTGTTGCCACGGAACCCTGCGCAGCGTGGAAGTTCAACATATTGTTGAAGTTTGCATGAGTGAGCAGATCTCCATTCATCACGATAATGGGCTCCTGAGGTGTGCTGGGCAGCAAAGAGAGAGCGCCTGCCGTGCCAAGTCGCTCCGTCTCATGAAGATAATTGATGTCAACCCCCCACCGTTCACCATTGCCAAAATGCCCCTGAATCATCTCCGCCCGATAGTTCACAGAAAGATAAATTTGATTGAACCCATATCCGGAAAATTGCTCCAAAATAGATTCGAGAATCGGCTTTCCGCCAACCGAAAGCAAAGGCTTTGGGCAATCCTCAGTCAAGGGATGAAGGCGGGAGCCCACCCCCCCTGCCATCAGCACCACCCAGTTGGGACGATGTGCCCCTCCGATCAGCTCGTCGAGCGTGACTAAACCAACAACGCAATCTGAGGAATCCAGCAGTGGGAGGTGGTGAAAAGTCGTGCGGCGGAGAATTGCCAGCATGGCCTCCCGGGAGGTTTCTGCATGAACAGCTGTTGGGTTTTTTGTCATGACCTCCGAAACTGGCGTCTGCAGGCTCCTCCCCCCGAGAATCGCACGACGGACATTTCCATCCGTCAGGATACCCAGCAGCCGGCGCTGCCGGTCCAACACCAGGGCAATCTGAAGGCCCGTCTGGTCAATGCGGGCGATCGCCTCGCCTAACGGCGTTTCCTGCTCTACTATCGTGGAGGTCCAGTGGGTATTCATGTGGGCTCAAAAAAGCATCAGGCTACTCGGCAAGAAAATCATCCGGTTTGTAATCCCTGCGGGCCTTCCGTCCAAGCATCTCCCAATATCTGAATGGAGAAAATCCGGTGCCTGGCCGCTTGCAATGGATGTTCTCGGGGTAAAAGGTCTCGCCCGCCCGGATGCTCCCTGCGGCCATCAGGCTCTTCCTCACCAGTTCGCGAGTCTTCAATTCCCCTTCCATCGGCCTCTTTGTTCCATCCCCCAGAGCAGCTTCAATGTCCCGGATGCAGGCTGACATAGCCGAAAATTCCGACGGAATGAGCGACGAGGAGTGGTCAGGCCCGGGCATGGACCGGTCAAGAGTCAGGTGCTTTTCAATGACGCAGGCCCCGCGCGCGGCGGCCGCAATCGCGACATGAATGCCCGATGTATGGTCGGAATACCCGACCGGAAGCTGAAATCGTTGCATCAAGGCGTCCATCGCCCGCAGGTTCACGTCAGCCATCAGGGCCGGATATTCGGATGTGCAATGCAGCAATGTCACCCTTCCCTCCAGCCTCGCCCGGCATCCCGGATTCGCAAAACACTCGGCAAATGCTGCTTCCGAAGGATCCCTTTCCTCAGGCAATATTATTCCGAAGGCCAAAACGCCGAGAGCATGCTCAACGTCATCCATCGTGCTCATTCCCGTCGAGAGAATGATGTGATGGGCCAACTTCGCCACCTCAAAAAGAAAGGGAGCATTGGTGATTTCACCCGAAGCAACCTTTACCGTGGTGATTCCCAGTTCCTCCACCAACACGCGCAGGCTCCCCGAATCAAAGGGCGAAGAGAGATACTGTATTCCTCTCGAGGCAGCGCGAACCATCAACTCCCGGTGAGCCTCGTTCGAAAGCTCCAGGGCGCGCAGCATCTCCGCCTGGTTTCCCGCACTTCCTGTTTCACGGATCTGATACTCGGCTTTTGAGGCAGATCGACTCACCAAGCGTGAAGTGTCGAAAAGCTGGAATTTGACCGCGTCAGCCCCGCTCTCGGCCGCTCTGTCCACCAGTTGCCTCGCCAGTTCCACATCCCCGTTGTGGTTGACCCCGGCTTCCGCGATGATGAAAGTCCTCACTGTCTCATCCCCTCTTCCTCCGCCGGTTCCCCGGCTTCACGCGACGCGCGGCATCAATGTGCCCTGCAGGAAAATCGCAAAACGACTTGCACAACAATCCTCGAAGTTCCACCGTCTTCAATGCGTCCAGCATCAGCAAGGCCGCGCGGCCCTTTCCGAACGGATGTTCTCGACGCGCCGCCTTTTTCTGAAATTCCGGCGACAGCGCCCGCCGAACTGCTGCCACAACCTCACGCTTGTTCTCCCCGGCGTCAATCACGCTGGCAGGGCGTAATCGCCCGGCTTGGCGATTGCCGATGTTCACCGTGGGAATCCCCAACGCAGGGGCTTCGATCATCCCGCTTGATGAATTTCCGACCACCACCTCGGCATGACTCATCAAACTAAGATATCCCAGATGACCGAATGATGACCGGAAACAATGGCGGAGTGGATCCCGCGCAACAATCCGTCGGATTTCCTGCGCCACCGGACTGTTCCCCTCGTCCGCGTTGACTCCGGAAATGACGATCGCCATGTCTGTATGTTTCGACAAAACTTCAAGAGTATCTGCCACTGCCTTAGCCGGCGTCGTGGTGCCATAACTCGCCGGATGGTAGGTAAAAAGACCATACGGCCGGTTAAAATCAAATTGGTAACGACAGCTCAACTGACGGAGGCTCAATAGCCGGAGCCTTCGAAGCGAATCGATCACCAAAGCTCCCGTGTTCCAGACCCGGTCTTCCGACTCGCCCATCTGAATCACCCGGCAGCGGTATTCCTCCGCTGCAACGAAATGGATATGGCTCATCTTCGTGATGGCGTGCCGGATAGACTCATCCATCGCCCCCGCACTCGCCTCACCTCCGTGAATGTGAGCGACTGGGATCCGACATACCAGTGCGGCCTCAACAGCAGCCAGAATCTCATACCGATCCCCCAGCACCACCACCACGTCTGGCTTCAACCGATCATAGGCGTCGGCCATCCCGATGATGCCGAGGGCAATCGATCTTGCGATGCCGGTGGCTCTATCGGAGGACACAAGCATTTCCACAGTTGCCGCAGGCACGAATCCGTCGCCTTCGATCTCCTGGAGCGTCTGGCCAAAAGCGGGGGAGAGATGGGAGCCCGTCGCCACAAGCTGCAGTTCAAGATCTGGATCGTCTTGGACCGCTCGTGCCAGATTGTGAAGCAGTCCGTAGTCGGCGCGCGATCCTGTAACAAGGCAGATTTTCCGGCTCATTTTCTGGGATGTTACAAGAATGACTGGGTTTTCTCCAGTGAAAATGGAGGAGCGGATCAAGGTTTTTTCGAACTGATCCACAGATGCGAAGTGAAGTCGTTTTGCGTAGAGATGGCGAATTCGGAAGGGCGTTGCATCTCATTCGTTAAATGACGTATTTATCGGTTTTATAGGCGGAGAGGTTGGCTGGAGCACTGAACCACTCGATCGTTTTATCCAGACCTCTTCTGAGCCCATCACGCCCAGAGTAGGCCGGTGCCCAGCCAAAAAGGCGGCAGGCCTTGCTGTTATCCGCCCACAACCTTTCGACCTCAGAGTTCTTCGGGCGGAGCCGGGCCTCGTCAGTCTGGATCTCGATGGTTGTTCCCATGGCGTCCGCGATCATCTCGGCAGTCTCGCCGATGGAAATCTCATAGTTGCTGCCAAAATTTACAACTTCGCCGACCCCCTTATCTGAATTTAAAGCGGATAAAAAGCCAGCCACGGTGTCCTGAACAAAATTGAAGTCGCGAGTGGGAGTAGTCGCTCCCAGTTGGAGTTCCCTTCGGCCGGCTGCAATTTGTGTGATGATCGCCGGAATGACAGCACGTGCGGACTGACGAGGACCGTAGGTATTGAAGGGTCGGGCGATGACCACAGGAAGATTGAAAGATGAAAAAAACGAGTAGGCCAGTTGGTCGGCCCCGATTTTAGATGCAGAGTAAGGGGATTGTCCCTGCAGCGGGTGCTCCTCGTTAATGGGCACGTATTTCGCCGTTCCGTAAACTTCGCTGGTCGATGTGTGGATAACCCTGCGGAGCCCTTGGTCGCGGGCCGCTTGCAGCACGTTTAACGTGCCCTTCACATTCGTGTCGATATAGGTATCCGGTGAGTGGTAAGAGTAGGGAATCGCGATCAACGCAGCGAGGTGAAGAACAGCTTCGCAACCTTTCATGGCGATTCTTACCCCATTGGGATCGCGAATATCCCCCGGAAAAAAGTCGATGGAATCCTGAACGTCTCCCGGGACATGATCCAGCCACCCGCGGGAGTTGAATGAGTTGTAGAGAACGAAAGCTCGGACATCATGCCCGTTCTTCACAAGGGCCTCGGTCAGGTGGGAACCGATGAAACCATCTGCTCCGGTTATTAGAATTTTTTGTTTGCTGCTCATTAGGATGATTTTAGCTGCTTGTCTTGGATAAGCATTTGCTCTGGAGTGCCCCAGGCCCGCACTCTTCCTCGGTCCAGACAGCAGATCATATCGCAATCTCTGATGCTCGAAAATCTGTGGGCAATGATGATGAGGGTCTTCGGGCCCCGCAACATATTAATCGCCTTAAAACATCAGGCCAAAAAGCCGAACGGATGACCTGTGCTCTTGAGGAGTCAGCAGTCGGCAAATTCCTGAGCAAAGATGAGCATTTAGCACGGTTTGAAAAAGCCCTCAGCAGGTTCGCGATAGATGCTTATGGGCGGCGGAGAGGGAGAAAGCGGAATTGTCGAGCGTCGAGCGTCGAGCGTCGAGCGTCGAGGGGCGAGGGG
>JBAXXD010000002.1:0-95944 GCA_037128135.1 Verrucomicrobiia bacterium | reverse complement strand
ATCTTTTTCAAAATTATCCCTTGATTTGATCTGATACTACTGACCCCCAGTTTCCAGTTTTTCCAAGTTGACATCGGTGCAGATGTGACGCAATAGTGTCTCACGATGAAAACGGCCACGATCCGCGAGCTGAGATCCCATTTTCCCCGGCTGGAAGCCCTGCTTTTTGAAGGCGAAAGCATTGCCATCACCAAGCGCAAGCGCATTGTGGCGAACCTCGTTCCTGCGGGAAATTCGGCGAGGCCTGATTTCCGGGGTCGATTTGGTGGCGCAGTCCCGTCGGGCGGACGGATTGAGGATAGTGCCGTAACCGTGCTTTCCATAGAGCGGGGCGAATGACCTACTGCGATTCCAGTTTTCTGCTTGCCCTGCTTCTTCCCGGAGATTTTTTTCACCCTCACGCGACCCCGCTGGCAACGCGTTTCACCGAGAGCATTCCTTATACTCTTCTCGCGGAGTTGGAGGTTGCGAACACGATCCGCCGTTTAGTTAGGGAGGGCCGCATCACACGGGCGGTTCATGACGCCGCCTTTCGACAGATTGAGGCGGATCTTTCCGATGGAATTCTTGCCCGTCGCGACGTCCCGCAAAGCGAACACTTCAGAAAAGCGAGGGAACTGTCAAAACGGCATACCCCCGAGATCCCGGCCAGATCCTTGGACATCCTGCAAACCGCAGCGGCCCTCGTGCTCGCTGCGGACTCTCTCCATTCCTTCGATGCCCATCAGCGGCAACTCGCCAAAGCCTGCGGGGTGAAGGTCTTCCCGCAAACCATGCCAAAACAGGAGAAATGATCCCATGAATGTCTTGAAAGACGGCCTCTCGTCTTTGTCCTCACCTGCAACGAACGAAGAACACGCCGCTACGATCCCAACGCTCCTTCCGCTCTCAAGTCTCAGGTTTCAGCTTTCAAGTTTCTCTTCTCCCATTTCCGATCGAGCATGAAAAGATCCAAGATAAAGCGATTCGCCTGTGATGAGGCCGAACATCTGCCATCCGCCAAAATATCATAATCAATGCCTGACCCCTTCCGCAGGTTCTCATTTGAGATTCAGCTTGATATTTCTTTCTGTCGGAAGGATACCAAAAGGGGCCTGATTCTCCACCTCTCGACACTCGACTTCTTCACCTTTCAGCTCTCCGATTTCCCATTTCAAGTTTCTCTTCACTCTCCACCTTCTCTTCCTTTCCCTTCCCATCAAATTGCAAGAATATGCACACTGACCCGAATGCCACTAACTTAAGCCAGAGTAGAACAAGCGTCCCGCTTGTTTTCCCCGGCAGGACAGCAACCGGGACGGTCGCTCTCCCATCCCAAAACCGCCTTAAGTTAGCGCCATTCCACACTGACCCCCAGTTTGCCTTTCCCTTTTCAGTGTTTCCGCTTTTCTCTTCCGGGAAAGGCGCTGGATTTTCGAACCCTTGCAGTTATAATTAAAAAATGATCATCAAAGCGATTGTCCACAAAGCGGATGAGGGGGGATATTGGGCGGAAGTTCCAGCGCTTCCCGGCTGTGTCACCCAGGCGGAGACACCTGAAGAGTTGCAGGCAAACCTTCGTGAGGCGGTCGAATTGTGGCTGGAAGCCGGCGAGCACGAGACCTCGCCCGGCAATGAGGAACAAATTTTGGAACTCGCGGTTTGAAACAGGTCACCGGAAAAGCGCTTGCCCGTGCGGTTCAAGACTGCGGGTGGTCCTGTGTGCGCATCAAAGGCAGCCACCACGTTTTCACCAAAGATGGTCGCCTGGAACGCATCGTGATCCCGATACATGGCAACAAACCGCTGAAAATCGGATTGCTGCGTTCATTGATGAAAATCGCCGGCCTCACCGAAGATGATATCTGACCGAGCATCAAATAAAACCAGGCCCTTTAAAATCCATTTCCCATTTCAAGTTTCTCTTCCTCCCCTCCCATCAAAATGCAAGAATATGCACACTGACACCCAGTTTCCCATTCTCCATTTTGCATTTCTATGAGTTCCCCATTGTCTTTGATCGCCTTTGAAGAAGACATCGCCGCAGAATTCAACGCAACGAAAATCCGCGCTCCTGTCCATCTCTACTTTGGCAACGAGGAGCCGATTATAGAGGTGTTTAATAACATCCGCCCCCAGGACTGGGTGCTCTGCTCGTGGCGAAGCCACTACCAGTGCCTGCTCAAGGGAGTGCCTCCGGCTCAATTGAAAGCCGAGATCATGGCGGGTCGCTCGATATCTCTTTGCTTTCCGGAATACCGGATCTTCAGCTCTGCCATCGTGGGCGGGGTTGTTCCCATCGCCGCCGGGATCGCCTTGGGAATCATGCGAGCAGGGGAGGACTCCCGTGTTTATTGCTTCATGGGAGAAATGACGGCTGAGACCGGAATCGCCCACGAATGCGTCAAATACTGCCGCAACCACAAACTCCCGGTCACTTGGGTGATCGAGGACAATGGCAAATCGGTTTGCACCGACACCAAGGCGGCATGGGCCATCGAATCCCATTGGTGGGATCTCGAAAAAAATGCCCCCGATCTCATCTCCTACCGCTACGAATCCAAATACCCCCACGCCGGCGCGGGAAGCCGGGTGCAATTTTAGCTTTTCATGAAATATTTCGACGAAATCAAACGCAGCATGGAATGGCTCGCTCAGGATCCAAGAACCGTCTTCATCGGGCAAGCGGTCGAGGTTCCCGGCACGGCAATGAGCAATACGGTCAAAGATATCCCATCCAGCCGACGGATCGAGCTGCCAGTCGCCGAGGAGATGCAGATGGGAATGACCGTCGGCCTCGCGCTCCAGGGCCAAGTTCCGGTTTCGATTTACCCGCGCTGGAATTTTCTCCTGCTGGCCGTCAATCAACTCGTCAGCCACCTCGACAAACTGGATGTGATGTCAAACGGCGGCTACCGGCCCAAAGCCATCATCCGCACAGGCATCGGCTCCGAGCGCCCGCTCCACCCCCAGCACCAGCACATCGGCGATTTTACGGATGCTTTCCGCCTCATGTGCTCCACTGTCGAGGTCATCCGCCTCGACGAGCCGGACCAAATTTTTCCTGCCTATGAGAAGGCCCTCCTGCGCGATGACGGGCGCAGCACCCTCATCGTCGAATGGGGGGATTATTACGGAGAAAAATGAGACGACACGTGGAAACGGAGAAAGGAAAATAAAGGATGGGGACCTCTAAAAACGTCATCTTTAGCAGCATGGTGTTTGGTGAAAACTCAAATGGTCAATCATAGGAAAGCAAGAGGACTACCAAGTCTGCGTCAGGCGGCGGGCAGGCATCCTCGCGCACACCAAAAACAGGGCTATCGGTCTCTGTTTGGCGTTCGCTCATGCCGTCCTCCAGCGTTTGAGGCCCAGACGCTCGATCTGCTCGAACCTCACCATGTTGTAAACCAAATTCGTGAGGGCTATGGCCGCAGTGTTGCGTGCACGCCCCACGCACCGGTTCCACGCGGCCCTCATACTCATGACCATCGTCGCGAAGACGTGCTCCACCCTCACGCGAGTCCGAGACCTAGACCGGTTGGAGCGTCTCTGTTTTCCGTTCAGCGGCCTGTTCCGCCACGCCCGCTCGATTGGTTTGAATTCGACTCTCCGTTCCTCCATCATGGCCCGGCTTGGCTCTCCGTCGTAGGCGCTGTCGGCAAATGTGATCGGGTCGCCTGGCTCGACAAGAGACTCCAGAGCCTGGCTGTCGTGGACAGCGGCATCGGTGACCGCGTAAGAGGTGATGAGTTTGCTCTTGCTGTCAACTTTCACGTGGTTCTTGTAACCGAAGTAGCGCCGCCCGTGCTTGCGGGTCCACCGCGCGTCCGTGTCCTTCTGGCGGGCTTTCGCGGGCATTTGTTCCCAACCTGCCGGGTTCTCGCCCCGCTGGATAAGCCCGTTTTCCTCGCGGCTGTTGCGCTGACGGGGCACCTCTACGAAACTGGCGTCGATCATCTGTCCTTTGCGCGCGATCATGCCCATAGACTCCAGTGTCTGGCCGAATGCGGTGAAGAGAGATTCGAAGAGGTCCGCGCGGTTGATTGCCTCGCGGAACGCCCAGATTGTTTTCTCGTCGGGGGCTTTGTCGGCGTCGCTCAATCCCAAAAAACGCTTGAAGCTCATGCGGTCGGTGATCTGGAACTCGGCCTGGTGGTCGCTCAGCCCGTAGAGGCTCTGGATTACCAGCACCTTGAACATCAACCCCGGTTCGAAGGAGGGTCTGCCGCCCGGCCCTTTCGGGTCGGCCTTAGGCAAGCGGGAAAGGATTGGCGAGAACACTGTCCAATCGATAACCGTGTCCAGACGGGCGAGCGGATCTCCCATCTCGTGCAACTCGTCGAGTCTCGCCACCTTGTCGAACAATGTTCCCTGAACCTTAGCCTTAATATGTTTACCCATGCATTTATTTTAGCAGTTCTCGTGCCACAATCGGGTCTGCAATTTACAAATATTTGTGTGTGCGGTCCTAATGATAAATGAGTTTTTAGAAGTCCCCGGATGCAAAAATTGCCCCGCGCCTCGCGTTTCAAACTTCACTTCATTTCTTTGCGCCAAGATTCCTCCGTCCAACGGGAAGGCACGTATTCAGTAATCTGATCCTTGGGCACACGGCGCTGGAGAGCTGGGTTCTTCCAGTGTGATATGGGCTCGAGGATGAAAAGCGGGGTCATCGAGAAAGCGAGGTTTTTGAACAGCATCCAAGCGAACTTCGTAATATGCATCCATTCGCCGGGCTTAGCCCACCAATTTTCTTGCAACTGAAACCATCCAGGGCCTTTCCGACGCCTAAGCACCCCAAGTATACTCGAACTGCGGAGCAAAATAAGCAGATTATAACGAATCATGTCGCGCATGAGTTCAATTTCCGAAGATTCTTCGGGGACGTAGGGCAGAGGCTTCCTTCTTGAAATCGGCAGGCCCATTTCAGAAAGTGCCGATACAAAATTCTCATAGTGTCCCTGCTTGTTAAAGCGACTGGACTTTACCAGATCGTTATACATTGGCGTGCCGGGATAGGGCATCAGATTGTTGAATTTAAAGTGCGTCAAATTCATTTTCTTTACGACTTTATAACATTCTTTTCTGTCGGCATGGGATTCCGTAGGGAGGCCGAATATCATAAACATCGCGACCTCCATGCCGTTCGCGTGAGCGCGGGCTATTGCTTCAACATGCTGCTCCACCGTCTCCTCTTTGTTTATGATGTCCAAGAGCCGGGCCGTCGCTGTCTCCATACCAAATCCCACGGAGGTGAAACCAGCTGCCGCCATAACCGGCACGAGTTCCTTGTAAAAATTATCGGCGCGTGTCTGGAGAGAAAACTCGCACTTTTGTCCAAGCCCGGATTCCCGGATCGCCTCACACAGCTCGATTGTGTGCGACCGTTTGAAGCAGAAATTGTCGTCCAGGAAAAATATCTGCCGTGCCCCAAGCCGGTTGACGAGCGTGTCGAGCTCCTTCATGACTACCGGGATCGGACGCCACCGGTAGGTGTTTCCCGTCATCATCCGCTGCGCACAGTAGCTGCACCGGAAGGGGCAACCTCTGGAAGTTACAATAAATCCCCAATCGTAGATTTTCTTGCGAGGGGAATTCTTGTTGATCCGGTCGAGCATGGCCACGAACTTGTCGTAGGGAAACTCGGGGAGTTCAGAGAGCTCTTTGATCAGCGGTCGCTCTAGCGTTTTTATAAGATTCCCGGATTTATCCCGGTAGGTCAGGCCTTGAATTTTCGCAAAATCGAAATTGTCAGCCCTTATCGCCGCATAAAGCTCGACAATGGTGCGCTCCCCCTCGCCACGGACAACTATATCCACCGGGCAGTGTTTAAACGGTTCCTCGGGAAGTGCCGTCACATGAAAACCACCCATAATGACGGAAGAGTCAGGGTATTTCTTCTTGAGCAACCTGCAGAGGTCATACGAGCGCGCAACCTGCGCGGTCAGAACCGTTATACCAAAGACATATGGCCGCGGAAGATCTTTAACAAATTCTTCCAGATTTTCCTCGCTAAGCTGCAGAAGCTCCTCGTCCCAGATCTCCACTTTGTGGCCATGCTGTTCTAATACGGCCGCCAGGCAGCCGATCGACATCGGGAGCGAAAGTGGCGTCCATCGAGAGAGAGAACCACCGTATTCAGCGTTTGCAGGATTGATCAGTAGCATATGAAAGATTATTGCACGGAAAATCAAACGGACAATTCAAATATCATTTTTCTGCATCAATGCGGGCATAACCCAATGCCATCTCTGGATTTACAGGCGAATATTTGAGTCTTAGGCATTCTGCTGACGGTTCCAATAAAACATCGCATCACGCAAAATGGTCATTAGAATTAGAACTCCGCTTTTATACTTGCCCAGTAGACCCGGGTGAGCATGGCTACCTTGTGGGCCTATGCGAGGCGGTTCTTCGGAAGGAATTTCAATAATTCTAAGCCCAAATCGTGATCCGCGAGCCGGGAGCATAACTTCTGAATGTTCGTTTTTATGTTTATCAATTTCCAGAAGATATAGGTGCTGCTTTTTAAATGCCTTAAACATGCCCATTGCATCGGTAAGTTTTGCACCGAAGCATAGGTTAATCAAACACGTAAGAAATCGGTTTGCAATGGCTGACATTAAGTCGTCGTCTCGTGATTTTGCAGTCTCTAAGTAGCGTGAAGCAATTACAATGTCATACCCTTCATTAATTTTATCAATTAGTTTAGGGATATCTTCTGGAATTGAATTTCCATCGGGCGAGAATGGAACGATGACATCTCCAGTTGCTATTTCGAAAGCTTCCCAAAAGGCAGCCTTAACACCCTTTTTCTTTTGACCTACAACCGCATATCCGAGAGATCGTAAAAAATCCTTTGATCCATCGGTGGATCCTCCATCAATTATCAAAATCTCATCAACCCATTCTCGATTGATTCTCGGCATGATTTCCCTAAGTCCATGAATTTCATTCATGACGGGAATAAACAAAGTTATGCTTAGCTTTTTCTCGGCTTTCATGGGGGAAGATAGATTCCTTTTCCTTTTTGCATGACCTGTTCCATGCTGAGGCGCTCGTTCAGTGTCGAGATAAAAAGGGAAACTTTCATGAGGTCATGCGCAAGCGCCTCGAATGGAAAATGTTGAATTTCATATGGCAATGAATCTGACAGGAGATCACTGAAGGGCATCCGAAATCAGAGGAATTTGGTGTATCACGCAAGGTGTTGTTTAGAAAGGAAAACGACGCGATTTGTCCAGTCCCTGCGCCTGCTAGCCAGCCAAAGGCGGAGCAACGCGGCGGCGATTCCCGCCGAGTCGTTCTGGGCAAAGGATTTGCTCGAAACAAACACGACACCCGCATGATCCTCCCCGGCCCGCGCCATCTCTTGGAGCAGGGGCGGGATGGTATTCACATCAAACGTCACAAGCGTCAGTTTCTCCCGCGCTGCCTCGCGCAGGATGCGCTCGTCATTTTGCCCGATGAGAAGCCCATCGCACCAGCCGTGGAGCGATATGACCGCAAATCGGGCGTTCAACGTGCGGGCGATGGGAACGATTTCCGGCGACATGTGCTCGTCGAGCAAAAACATGGCTATACGGAAAACTCTTCCAGGCGCGGCAGCTTTTTACGCAGTGCGGTTGCGTCGAGCAGGTCTTTCTCGTCACGGGCGATTTCCTCCGCGTATTCCCGCATGTAGCCGACTGCCGATTCGGCCGTCCAAAGCGGCCACCCGTAGTGCTTTGAGAGCCTGGACGGGTCAAATCCCCACTCGTGCGCCAGCTGGCACGCCAAAGCCACTTGCACTCTGGTTCCCTGCACAAAAGCCACACGACCGAGGGGGGTATCGCGGAAATCCACTCCTGGAAAATCCTCCTTGCGCCTCGCCTCCTCCAAAAGTCTTGCCGCCGTGCCGCCGACGCTGCCCCGAGCTTTTGCAAAACGCGCGAGCCAATTCCGCATGTCCTCCGAAACCCGAATGCTCAATGTGACTGAAGCCATGAAGTAATGATCCGTGAAGAGCGTGTGAAATGCAATAAAATATGACACGCCTGCCGAATGACGGTTCGGCAGCGCGATCTCCCTGCTGATTGGCTCACAAGGGGGAGGGTCGATTCCGCGCCAGAAGAATTACGCCAGCTTGGTTGGGTTGAAGGGGATTCCCGCCAATCTGGATGGCGACATGGTAACGAGTCTGCATCCAATCAATAAGTCTTCGTCCGGAAACTTCATCACAACCAAAAACTGCCGAACCAAATTCACGCAAGTCGCGGGAAATTATGACGATAAGATCTGGAGGGGTTCGGTCGAGATCGCCGATCAGCCTGTTGTGTCCGTAAAATGCAAGTCCGGGAGGAGTAAACTCGAAAAAGGGAGATGGGTCTTTCAGGCGGAAAAGGTAATTGAGGCTGACGCTGTCTGGAAAAACCATGAGAGTTTTTGCATCAGGGTGGTCGAGAAGAACGTGTTTGCGCAGGGTTTCCACGATGGCCCCCATGGGATTCACATTCTCCGAGTATGTACGGATGGTATCGCGTCCGCCAGCGACCGGAAAGGTTTTGAGATTCCAGAGGGTATGGGCGCGGACGCATAACCCGATGGCAACTGTTGCGACGATCAGAAATCCTGCGATGCGGGAGAGTTGTTCAGCTCCACCGAAGCGGCGCTGGAGGCGCGGCATGTCAAAAAGCATGAACATGGCCAGGTCGAGAGTGGCGGGCATGGCCTGAAAGAACCCGTAGTGTTCGATGCGGGGATTGAGCAACATTTTCAGGAGGAGCGCCGCTCCGAGGGCGGACCATAATGCCCGCGCCGCGAGGTGAGCCCGCTCGCAACGGGAGCCATCTGCACGCACGAAGCATGTGACGCGGAAAATCAGGAGGAGTCCGCTGGTGGCCACGAGGATATGGCCGATCTGGAGGAAATCTTTCCCCACCGTGACGAGGAGCCATGCGGTATAACCCAACAAGGCGACAGCGGCCATGATGGCGGGAAAGGGGGCGGATTTTCGATAGCGTCCGGCCACCAACCCGAGCACGGCGAGTATTGCGATGGCAAGCAGGCCGAGGCTTGAAGCGGCGGCCATGCGGAGGAAGTTCGCGCCGGGGTTGTCCATGCCCGTGAATGTCAGGGTGGTTGGGGCTCCTCGCATAGCCGTGCTACCAAAGAGTGCAACCCACGAATTGTGAATGGAGATCCATCCGGCACTACCAGGAATGTGGGCGACAAACCAGAGGTTGAATGCCAGAACGGGAATCAGCGCACATCCCAGCAAAACGAACCAAGGGAGAAAAAGGCGCCCAAGGTCAACCCTCCGGACAAGTATCCACGGACGACACGGAGGTCGTCCCTCCAGCTGGGATTGGCTTCCGATGGACGGTTTGAGTGCCAGCCATACCGAGGCAAGGAAAGCCAGCCCTGCAACAGCGACCGCTGCCACGGTGATTTCCGGTTTCGTGAGATAGGCGCCTCCAAAGGTCAGGCCCGCGGGGATCATCCATCGCAGCTTTCCGGACGATAGATAAGCCCAAAGTGCCGCAAGCATTCCCACACAAAGGTAGAGGCCATAGACGGTATCATGCGAGTAGGGGCTCACAAAGTTGTAGTTCCCGATGCCCACATAATTTCCGAACGCGAACGCGCACAGGAAAAGAAAAACCGCCAAGCCGGCAGTCAGCCGGTCGGTCATCCGCTTCAGAAGCATATAAAGCCCGATGGTGAACCCCGTTAGCATTACGAGGCTCGCAAGGAACAAAGTATCAAACCCCACTCCAAATACCCGGAACAACCCCGCATTCAAACTAACCCCTAATGGCCCATAATAATGGAGGATATCTTGATACAGCACCGCCCCCTTCGTGATCTGCCACGGGACGTAGAGTTCGCGTCCGTAATCGATGAGGAGATCCGGCCATTTCCGCCAGGTTGTCGCCGCCTGGAACCCCAGAAATAAAAGTAAAGCCCCCGCAATGGCCCAGTCCAACGAGCCAAAACAGCGAGGGGTCAGTCCTTGCTTTTTGACATTTTGGGTTTCGGAAGATTTTACAGCCTCGTCACGGGCGGGTCGCTTTTTCTTTGATTTTTTCATGCTCTATCAGAAAGGGAGATGAGAAACTTGAAAGAGGAAGGAGCGATAGGGTGGGGCATGGGGACGAAGGTTTTCAGTTTTTGTGTTCCGTTTTCAGGGGGAAGACTGCGAAGTCTTTCATCATCTCCCTTTCCAGACGCCAAGCCCTGCGGCCTCCGCAAGCCTCGCCTGATCTTCGTCGAAGGTGAGAAACTGCTCCGCGCCGACCTCGCAGGCGATGGCGACGTGGAAGAGATCCATCGCACGGATGGCGTGGTCGCGGGAATGCACGGCGCTGAGTTCGTTGGCTGTGCGCACAGCGTCGGTCCAATCGAATTCCACATGAGGCCAGTAGCCGAGGTGCCAGTGTGCATATTCTTGCATTTATCAGCGTGTTTTCTTCATCGGTTTATTTAATTTTTTGGAAAGGCGAAGTGTTCTTTCCAAAACCGGCAGAACCGAAATGACTTTGTCTCGGCCGGCAGCTCTCTTGCTGGCAATGACTCTGGAAAGAGGCAGAACTCTCATTTTATGGTTTTCGATCACGCTGATGCGGGAGGCTTGAAATTCTGCCGGGAACGACCGCAGGCCAACCGGCTTGAAGACCTCATTGATTTGTGTGCCATCCCGGAGTTCGTAGAAGGTGGGAGCACGCAGCGTGCCGCCCAGTTTTTGAACAATGGCATAGATGCGAACAACCTGGCGCTTGGGCAAATCCACCCAGAAATCATAGTCAATTGTCGAGCAGGGAGCCCCTTGCTCGACCGCCGCCATCATTCCGATCAGGATGGCGCTGATGCCCTCCGATTCAAGGGCCTGAAGGAATTCGACAAACGGGCTGACTGGAGGCTGATTCGACATCTTTCCGCGGGTGTTTTTGAAAAATAGATCGTGTGCTGAATCAACTCATCCTGCGTCAGCCCTCGTGAGCGATGTAAAAGCTGGAAAACGGCCCTTTCTTTGCGACTCCTGAACTGAAGCATGTAAGGACACTGAAATACTGGTCGGATAAAAGCGAGGAAAAATCTGCCATGGTCGAATGGTCGAAGGGAAACTGGGGTTCAGAGTGTCTTTGCGTGTATGTGCCATTTCAAGATGTCAGACACATGCTGACAATCCCGCATGGCTCAAGTCCACAAGACCTTGGCCTGATAGGCAGCGAATTTTTTGTCATGTGTGATGATCGTCAGATTTTCCTCCTTGGCCTGCGCGATGAGCATTCGGTCGAAGGGGTCCGAGTGGTGGAACGGGAGAGAGCGCAACCGCTCTCCATGGACATACCGCAGCGGCAACTCGCGGAGGCCTCTTGCAGGGATTTCGCTCCAGAGGCTTTGCGGTGCCTCCAGTTTCCCGATCGCTGCCTTGATGGCAATCTCGACGGCCGTGACCGCGCTCACATACACGGCCCGGTCAGGATTCTGAATGACCGCCCGGGCCTTGGCGCTCAAGCGTCCGGGCGCGGAAAGCATCCAAAGAAATACATGTGTATCAAGCAGGTAGTTCATGCGTTTTCGAACAGCGTCCGAATGCGGGGATCCTCCTCGTCAAAGTCGTCCGCGATCTTGATCTGCGCTTCCAAGCCTCCCAGCGTGCGCGTCTCGCGCTCCGGCGCATAGCGAGATAGTTTGGCCAGCGGCTTGCCGTGCTTGGCCAGCAAAATGAATTCCCCCGCAGCGGCCGCATCAATCAGGCGCGAAAGATGGGTCTTGGCTTCTTGGACATTGATGACTTTCATATTTTAAGTCTGGTCTGACCAGATCCGCATGTCAACTTGCCATTTTTTAAGCTCACTTCCAACTGCGGTATCCCCACTCGTTCATAGGGGAAACTGGGGGTCGTGCATAGTCCTTCATGCTCCCGTTCGATCCTCAGATTCCAAAAACATTTCCTCGTTAGTCCGTTTGCGCTTGGGCGATAGCGATGAGGCTCTGGCCGATGGGCGGACGAACAATGTTGCGCTCTACGGCATGAGCCAAGCGAAATACCGTCCGGTCATATAGACGGACCATCGCGGGATGAAATGTGCGGGTCTTCAGCAGTTTGAAGTTCAGAAACCACACGAAATATCCCGGAAAATTAAAATAGAACACTTTTTTTGTCTTGAAACCTGCCAGGGTCAACGCTTCCTGAATCGAGCATTTTGTGTACCGCCTGAAATGACCGAAATCCTTGTCAATCGGAGCATATATCTCCGGCCGGGCCGGGATCAAAATGCACAGGTGCCCTTTGTTTCTTTTTAGCAACGCATGATATTTGGCCAGCTCTTTGACGTGATCACGGATATGTTCCATGACATTGACACTAATGATCGTATGGCATGCGGCATCCGGAGGCAATTCATCAACCGTCCCCTCCACGAGCCTGACATTCGGGAGTTGTTTCCGGAAAACCCCTGCGAATTTCGGGTCTGGCTCGACTCCCAGGATGTTGCTTTGGCCGATTTCCTCGGCGAGGAGGGCGGTGAGTTGTCCGATGCCCGCGCCGATTTCGATAACCTGGCCGTGAAGATACAGTGCAAATTCCTTAACAATCGCCCGGCGATAGAATACGGCCTCGTTCAGAGCTTGAAACTCGAAATCCGCCGTTGTCGCGACATCATTAGGAGCGTCGTTCATCATGTCCTAACGGAGCAGCGCAGGAATCCCGTATTTCAAGATGCACCGGATGGCGCTGAAGCCGTCTTTCCAGTTGATCTTTTTGCCCTCCGCGTAGGTGCGGCCATAATACGAAATCGCGACCTCATAAATGCGAACCCCGCGGCGCGCGACCTTGGCGGTGATCTCGGGCTCGAATCCAAACCGATTCTCCTCGATGGGGATGCCCTGGATGAGATCCCGCCTGAAGGCTTTGTAGCAGGTCTCCATGTCACTGAGGTTCAGGTTGGTGAACATGTTCGAGAGGAGGGTGAGAAATCTGTTGCCGATGGAATGCCAGAAGTAGAGGACCCGGTGGGCTTCGGAACCGAGGAAGCGGGATCCAAAAACGACATCGGCTCGGTTCTCGAGAATAGGGCACAGAATCTTCGCGTAATCGCGCGGATCATACTCCAGGTCGGCATCTTGGATGATAACGTAGGGCGCTGTCGCGAGAGAAATGCCTGTCCGAAGCGCGGCCCCCTTGCCCAGGTTGACCGGGTGGCTTGCGACCCGCATCCGGGGTTCCCCGGCGGCCAAGGACTCCAGAATGCCAAGTGATCCGTCCCGCGAGCAGTCGTCAACGCAGATCAACTCGGCGACAAGCGGCTGCGCCAGCACCGCGCGCACGGCCGCAGCAACGGTCTTCTCCTCGTCATAGACCGGCATCACAACCGAAAGGCTTGGCTGGGAAAACTGAGCTCCTTTCACTTTGACATTTTGATATGGGGTGGTGGGTTCAATAGTTTCTGGGACGAGCAGGCAACGGGTTGGTCCACTTTAAGCCGGGAAACCGATCGAAATCGCGATCATTGCTGAAAAGAGTTGCGGCATTCTCGATCGTATGCGCGGCAATGAGTGCATCAGTTGTTAGGTTCCCGCCAAGGCCGCCCCCCTTGAGAAGATCGAAGAATTTATCCATTGTTCCGGGCGACGGGCACAAAACGCGCACATGGGGTTGCCCGATCCATTGCCCGATTCTCCGCCTCACCTGCTCTGTTGTAAGCGGATCCGCGCAGATGGTCGGGTGGGTCATCAGCCGGGTGAATGCCAGCACGACAATCCAGGGGATTCCAACTGGCCCATCGCCTGACAGCACTGCTTCCCACCATTTTTTTGCCGCGACGTGAAATGGCGATGTGGTATCGTATGCGAAAACCAACAGATTCGTGTCAGGAACAATCATCCTCAACGTCTCTCGGCTTCGATCTGGTCAAACAGTTGGTTCATGCTCATTCCCCGAAGGGCCGGCTTCACGCCAACAGCGTGGGGGGTGATGGAAATCTTTCTCCGGCGGCCCACTCCCCGGCTTAATCCCCGCTGGATGGTCTCCTCCAGAACCGCGCGAAACGGACGCCGCATGCTTTCCGATAGGGTTCTGAGTTCCTGCAAAACAGCATCACTGATGTTCAATGTCGTTCTCATTATGGCATCAGGATGCCTGAAAGAGGTAATAAGTCAACCCTATTTCCCTTGGCGGAAAACAGGTATGGAAACTGGAGCGCTGGGCGGGGAAACTAAGGGTCCCGCGTATTGTCATGTTTCGGAAAGTTGCGGAAGTTTGTCGGAGATTTGGAAACCACGGATTACGCGGATGGGCACGGAGGGAGGAGGATGGGCCGGCTAATTCACACCAGCAGGCATTTCCGCAGCCTTGAGGATCTCGGCGGCCAAGTCCGGCTTGCCTGCGGCGAGGAATTTCTCGGCGATCTGGCTGACAAGAGATTTCCGGATGTCGGGTGGGAGATCTTTCATGGCGGCGAGGGTTTGGTCGGCGGCTTCCCGGTGGCGTCCCTGCGAGAGGAAGAGGTCGACGAGTTCGATGCGAACCGGGGTGTTCGCGGGCGCAGCATCGAGGAGTTCCTTAAGCGAGATCTCCGCCTGCACCGGGTTTCCCTCGACGAGTCGGACAAAGCGGGCAAGGTGGAATTTCGCTTCGGCGAGGGATTGTTCCGGCACCACCTGGAGGAGCAGAACCTGCTGGTTGAGAGCCTTGGTAAAATCGTTTGGCGGAAAGATCAGCGCGCGGGCCCACGGCGGGATGACCTTGTCGAACAGCGCGCGCTTCCCAAAGGATTTTTCGTAGGATTTCCCCGGGACAGGCTTCGGGTAAAGGATTCCGAAATAGGGGCCGATGAAGTTCTCCCAAGTCATGAGAGAGACATGCGTAATCCCGTGCTTTTTCATGAAGGCGAGCGCCGCCTCGTCGCTCTGGGAGTTGAGGCCCGCGGCGGCAGCCTTCAGGCCCTCAACATTATCCCAGTAGAGAGTTCCAATCGTTTGGAACCCCCCGACAGCAGAGAGCAGGCAGGAACTGTTCGGGCTGCTGAGAAGGACAACCGGCTTGTTCCCGGCGCTGTCGAGGATCGTGCGTGCCATCTGCCGGTGGAGCAGGGCGAGCCCCTGGCCGGAAGTCAGGGGGATTTTGTCCCCGCTTCGGAACTGTGACCACGAGATAACAAAAGAGTTCTTGAACGATGGCTCGACAAAAATGTAGGCGATGCAAAGCAACAGGGCCATTGCGAAAGCTCTCACCGGGAGGGAGCGGGGAACAAGCCGCCAGACCTGCGGAACAACAATCCCCGCCAGCGCGATATAGAGCGGGCCCGCCAACATCCCCCAGCGAACCTGGTAAAACTGGAGCGCGGTGATCAGGAAAATCGGGATCGAAAGAAAAATCAGAACAGCTTTTGTGCCGCGGCCGGGACTTCTGGAAAATTGCAGAACCAATGCTGCGGCAATGAAGACGGGAAACCATCCGAATGCCATCACCCAGGTCAGTCCCCCGAGCTTGATGCGCGTCATCAAAGGGAGAAATTCCGCGATGTTTTGATGAAGATGCCACAAAAATGGATCCATGATCATATAGACAGAAGTCCTGCCTACAAACACCACTGCCGGGAGAAGAGCGCACGCGGCGAGCGGCCAGATGAGTTTTTGCCATGGGAACGGGTTCGCCCGGGAGCCAAGCCTTGAAAGCCAAGTTCCAAGCACAGAGATCGCCCATCCGCCGCCCAGCCACGCAAGCGCATAAAGCGGGTGGTTGACCTCCAGACGGATTCCCATGTTGAAAGGGAAGTATTCGAGCAGATAAAAAAACACGCTTCCGCCCGCGCCCCAGAGTCCCCAGAGTTTCCAAAGTTCCGGGTGAAACTGCGTTTTATCGTGAGAGCGTCCGTAAATCAGCACGGCGACAAGTGCCGCCACTCCGATGGCTCCCAGCACCATTGTTGCCGAGAGTGAGCTGACCCATAGCCCGGCAGCTCCGCAGACAGCCGAAAAAATCATCCCGTGCTTTGCCTGTTTGAGCGAATGCGGCGGGGCAAAGTCGGTTCCCTCCGCTGCCTGCACCCAACCGGCTCCCGCCCACGCGATGCCGAAGAGTATGCCGAGAATCGTAAAGGCAATGAGGCCGTGATGATCCGGGTAGGCGGGCATAAAGCCCTCGTAAAATGTCGGCACGGCAACCATGCCGATCGCGATCACCGCCCCGCAGAGCGGACCGAATCGCCGGGCGGAAAGCGTGCTGAAAATCCCGAGCGCCAGAACCAAAAGGATCGGGTTCGCCCAGATCGACGTCCGGAAAATGCTATTGCGGAGCGAGTCGCCGGTGGCCGCACGATAGATTTCCCCGAGCCCGCGCAGATACCAAGCGAAAGCGGAGTTCCAGTTGACCTCGCGGCCGGTCGGCGCGTTGTCGAAATCCGTATGCCGCAGACGCCACTCTCCGTTTTCTCCAAGATGCTCCGCGTGGCGGTTCCAAGTGTATCCGTCGAACGCGATCTCGTTCAGGAAGACGGGCATCCGCTTTTCCGCCGGAATGTTTCTGTCCGCCTGGTTGCAGAGCCGGACGGTGACCACATCCACAAAAAACGCATGTGCCGCCACCCAGGCGACGCAGGCAAGCAGGACAGCCGCAAACCCGATCCATGCCAGGGTCCTGGCGCGCGGCGAAGCTTCAGGTATTTGCGGCAACGAATCTTCCCTGTCGGCTCCGGATTTGTGCGGATCGGTTTTCTTCTTTTTTTGCTTGGAGCGTTTGGAAGCCATTCGGGTAAAGAGCAAAGCGGAAACACCGAAAAGCGGAAAGCGGAATCTTCAAACTGAGGGTCGCTTTTGATATGGGATACAGCTTGCTGATGTTCATACCCAGCAAGCGAACCTTACGCCGAGAATCCTTTTCCTGCCGGTATCTTTGCTCGATATGAGCGCTCAGGTCCGGCCTCCCAAGCTTGAGTTTTCGTGTGCGCTCATCCCGTTGCGATGGGCGTGCCTCTCGAGCATGTCGGCTGCCGCCGAGACAGGCGAGATGAACGCGGTGCTTGGGCCATTTCGTTTCTGCTCCTCCTTCCCCTGCACAGTGTTGAGGTTCACCAGCATGAGGACCTGCCCGGTGGAGGGGGTCCACAACTGGCCCTGCTGCCGGTTCAGGTGGATCAAGCGGCTTTGAACTTCGCGTGCGTGATGTTCCCGGCGACGGTCGGCATGATGCCAAAGAACGCCTTCGCGGCTTGCGGTGTCGCAAGCCCGTTGTAGTGGCGTTGGATGATCGCCGGGGAGTTTCCGGACTCGTAGGCCAGCTTTGGCGAGATCGGGTGCGACGGCGATGGATGTGGATGAGGTTCTCATGGTCGCCTGTGTATGTGGGGCAGTAACCCAGTAAGTAACCCGTCAGCAAGCGATTTCTTGCGACACTCTGCGAATGCAGCATTTTGATCAAGCCACCCGAAAAGCCTCTTATAAATGGGGTATAAGAGAGCGGAGGGGGTGGGATTCGAACCCACGGGGCCTTTCGGCCCTCCGGTTTTCAAGACCGGCGCAATAGACCACTCTACCACCCCTCCATTTAGTTCCTATTCAGCACGTTATGGCAGAAATTAAATTCACGGAAAGAAATATGTTGCCAGTATGCTGCCAATTATGCTATAGTTTTCTCATGTCATCCGGAGAAATCTACACTCTTAAACGGCAACGGGCGCATAATCTTGAAGCTGTCAAAGAAACAATCCGCGGTGTGTCCCGCTGGAAGATCCGGGGACTATACCGCGGGGGGAAGCGTGTCCGCAAGTTTTTCCCCACTGAGCAGGCGGCACTTCAGTTCATCGGCGACGAACTGGCAACGGTTCGCAACCTCGGCGAGCGGGCACGGAATATCCCCGGCCACTTGCACGAGGATGCCTTGCGGGCTTTTGACTTGTTGGAGGGCTGCGGGGTCACACTGGAAGAGACTGCGAAGTTTTTCAAAGCGGCGATTGACCGGCAGCAGAAAAGCAAACCGGTTCGGGAAATCATCGCGGAGTATGTTGAAAACCGAAAGCGCAACCTCCGGAGCGCCCGGCATCTTGAAGATTTGAAAAGCCGCCTCGGGAGATTTGAGCAGGCGTTTGGCGACACCATCGCCAGCGAAATCACACACCGCGACATTGACCGTTGGCTGGCGAAGCTGAAACCGGACAAGGGCGGGGGAAAATATAGCCCGCTTTCTGTCGTCAACTTTCACCGCGTTGTCCGCGGGCTGTTCACCTATGCCGCCGCGATGGGCTACGCTGGAAAGAACCCCGCAAAGAACATCACCATTCCCACGGTGAAAGAATCGGCTCCGGGGATATTCACCCCGGCGCAAATGATGGCGATCCTTGGTGCCGCCAAAGCTGAAATCCTGCCTTTCTTTGTTCTGGGTGCGTTCGCCGGGCTGAGATCCTCTGAGATTCAGCGTCTGGCTTGGGAGGAAATTGACTTGAAGCGGGATATGATTATCCCCCCGGCTGAGAAGACGAAAAGCGCGAAGCGCCGGATTGTGCCGATCCCCCCAAACCTCCGGCTATTCCTTTCCGACTACGCCGGGAGAAATGGCCGGGTGCTGCCGTTCTCCCGCCGCACCACATATGATTTGACAGCCCCGGCGCTACGGGCCGCCGGATTTGGGGCACCCGGCACAGAGACTGCCGAAGAGAAGGCGGCCGGGGTCAAACTGATCCCAGCGCCAGATAATGGTCTCCGGCATTCCTTCGCGTCATATCGCCTTGCGGCCACAAACGACGCGGCAAAGACTGCGATGGAACTCGGGCACCCAAACACAAAGCTGCTTTTCTCGACATATCGCGAATTGGTCACGCCGGAGGACGCGGCAACGTATTGGAGTATCAGCCCCATGCCCGCAAAGCCGGGCGTAGTTGTGGAAGGTGATTTCAGAAGGGCGGTCGCATGAAACCCGGCGACCCGGCGGCAAGGCCGCACGGCCACGGGGCAACAGGGCTGCGATCCCTCGGGGCGATTGCGCCAAAGGAAAAGGCCCGGCAACATAGTCTTTCGACCGGCTGCCGGGCCTCGGGGTTGCGGGGCTGTGTGGTAGGTTATGCCGTCTTCCACTCCTCCCCGGCGGAATCCTCCTCTTCAGAGTCAACGGCACTCCACCCCTCGTGCCGTGCCGCCGATTCAATCTCTGTCCGGCTGAGAAGAGGGTTGTTTTCGAGATCGAGAATCATATCCTCCTCCCCGGCTTCGACGCATTGTGTGATGCAGCATAGAAGCCACTCCGAAAGCGATAGATCCGATTCCTCGAATCGCAGGCAACGAAGCGCCCGGGCCGCAAGTTCATGGCTGATGTTCAGTGACAGGTTTGCTGTGTGTGTTTGTGTTGGCATAACAGTCACTCCCCGGCACCCTTCCGCGAAGCGGAAGGCGCGTGCGTGCGTGCGAAAGGCGCGAGCCACCGGGCCTGTGCCCTACTGGGGGCGCTGCCGCACGTGGGCATATAGTCTTTCACCCTCGCAAAAATTTTCCCCAAAAACCGCAGGGACAAAAAATCTATGCAAACAAACCCTGAAGAAATAACCGCGTTTCAACTCGCGCAGCTCGCCGTTCAACTGGACCCGAAGAATCCGGAAAATGCTTTTGACCGCGCCACCAATCTTTTCCGTCTGGCCGGAAAGCATATTGAGACAGAGGGAGATTTCGTTTTACGCGTAGAAAAGTCCCTGCGAGCAGGGCTGCCTTCCGAGGCCGAGTTGGAAAAGATGGTTTCGTTCAAAACGGGGCAAAGTTTGCCTATCGACCCCGAAAGTGAATTTTATACCCTTCTGCTAAGTCTTCTAAAATCGAATGGGGTCGCAAAATTCGGGCAGGGAAAGCAAAACGCTCCCACCACTGACGACATCCGGGGAAAACTCCGAATCCTTTCCAAAGTGGCATCCGCCGCGGCCGACGGCGCCGCGCTCCCAATGATCTTTGCTCGGGTTGCGGGGGCGTGCGGACCAGTTCTTTTTGAAAAAGTTGCCGGGAAACTAAAAAAGGCTCCTTGGTACGTAGTTTTCTCAGTGCCGGGAAAAGCTGGCAAAGGCCCCATAAAAGGAAGTTACAATTTGCCGGTTTGGGCTGCGTATGCGGTCCAACGAATTTGGGAAATCCCCGAACCGCCAGTGACGCCAATTACTAACTCAATGGCACACCAGGTAAAAAGCAAGAAGTTGAAAAGGCCCAGGCAGCAGAGGTCTTAGGCGCATATCTGCTTTCCTATCCGGCAGCGCGGCTTTCCTATCCGGATACTACAATTTCCTGTGCGAGGGTTTCGGGCACTGCCCATTACCGCTGTAATTTATAGCTGCCTTTCTGTCAGCTTAGTTGCGGCTTTACGCTCTCGGCGAGATGCTTGGGGCGTAATATGAATGCGACCACTGCAAACCCCGAGAGAATTCAAAGGCTCTCTTTTACCCGACAAGAAACCGCTGCCGCTCTCGGCATCACTGCACTATCCGTTGATCGTTTAGTGAAGCGGGGGCTGCTCCGCCCGTCTCGTGCGTTAAGACGCCCGCTTTTTGCCTGTAGCGAGTTAAAAAGGTTCCTCGAAGCAACCGCCTCCGCATAATGAGCCCGGTCACAATCCAACACGGCGGCAGGTCACTAACCGCCTACGCTTTCGGGCCTAGCGAATTCTTGGTTCAAGATCCAGAAGGGTGGAGAAGCCTCTATAAAAGCGGGCTGTGCCGCCGCTTGCGGGCGATTGGCATTTCGGACAGGTGCCCCAAAGACAGGACATATTCCGACCTGGACGCGGCGTTTCGCGCCATCCAGAAACAGGGCTGGATTGACGGGGTGGTTTATATCCCCGACCGCCCGGAAGAGATCATCCCCGACGAGGCAGGCAAGGTGTATCTGAACACCGGAGCTGGGCACCTGAACCCCTTTGACGACGGCTCCCCCAAGGAAAACCAGCTTTGCCGGGAATGGCTTTCGATGATCGAGCCGACAAAACTCGCGGGGATCTATTCTTCTTACGGGTTGAAGCACAAAGTCGAGAGGGCGGGCGGGGTGTACCGGGGATATGTGTCCGAAAATACCTTTATCGAGGAAGCCACCAAGGCGGGGTTTTCTCCCGATTGGATCTCCCCAACCCGTGCTTTCTTTAATATGTCAGAAAAATCCATCGAACGAGCAAGCAGCCCTCTCCTCACCCCCGGAGGTGCCAAATAATGAGCACCAAAATCAAACGGCTTTCTCAAATCGGGGTGAAGCCCTGCCCCGCAGAGGGGGCCGGGGTCCACAAATGGATTTACGGGGCAGCCTGTCTTTTAAAAGATGCAGGCGTTTCCCCCGAAGACGCTGTTGCCCTGATCGAATACTACATGACACGGCCTCCCTCTCCGGCAAACGAAGTGCAACAGACTGTGCGGAACGTCTATAACACGACACAGGGCAACAGGGTTGCAGGGTTTCCGAAAGCGGACCGCCAAGCAATCGGCAAGCTGGTGCGTTCCTCCGGTGTGGATTGCGCTGCCCTGGCCGCAAAGTCCCCGGATAAAGACCCGACGCAAGCCGAGGTGATGCGGAGCCTGTTCAAACCGGGCGACCGTGTTTGCACAGGTGCCGCTGTGGGCGGCCCTGTCCATTGGATCATGCCGGAAGAGAGCAAGGGGCTTCCTTACGCTCCGTCACGGGCTCAGTATATCGTCCCTAGCCCGATGTCCGCCCCGTGGGGCGTCACAAAGGCCGGGGAACATTCCAGACGGGCACAGTCAAACGTGGGGCCTCGTCGCTGGCTCGTGGTTGAATGTGATTTCAGCCCCGAGGACACGAGGGAATACGGGGCAGGCTCGACGTTCGATGTTTGCGCGGCGGTCCTTTGGAAGTTGGCGGAGTTTCGCCCGTTGGTGCTTGTGGTTCACAGTGCTGGAAAATCATGCCACGGGTGGTTTCCGGTAAATCCGGGAGAGGACGAGACCCCGGAGACATCCGAACTTTGGCGCTTCATGGCTTATGCGTGCCGCCTGGGGGCGGACCCGAAAACATGGAGTGTCAACCAATGGGTGCGCTGCCCCCTTGGTATGAGACGGGACTCAGAAGGAAACATCCTTACCGGCGCAGACGGCAGCCCGGTCATTCAGAAGGTGCTGTATTTCGACCCTGCGACCGCGAAGGAGGTTTTACTGTGAGCGCGGCAATCGTGAAAAAGCCCGTGACCACTGACGAGGCGCACGGCGAGGTTGAGAAATACCCGGAGCCAATGAACGCGGCCGATTTCCTCGGCAGCCCCATGCCCCTGCGTCCTGCCGTGATTTCGGGGCTGCTTCGCAAGGGCGAGATGGGAATCATGGCGGGCGAGAGTAAAAGCAACAAAAGCTGGGCCGCCATACAGGCTTCCGTTTGTGTCGCAAACGGCGTTCCGTTTCTCGGGAATGAAACAGCCGCTGCGAGGGTGCTGATTGTGAATACGGAACTACAGGAACCAACCTTGCACCACCGCCTATCCGAAACCTGCAAAGCGGTTGGAGATTACACGGGCACCACTCCAAGCGCCAAAGACATCGAATTGTGGAACCTCCGGAACACAAAAATTGGTTTCGGGTTTGGGGCGGAACTATCCCGCATTTGTGCGGGGGAGGGAATCGGCTTCGTGATCCTTGACCCGCTTTACCCGTTGCTGGGCGACAGGGATGAAAACAGCAACGGTGACATGGCGGCATTGCTGGGAGAGGTCCGGTCATACTGCGAGGAGTCGGGCGCTGCGGCCCTGATTACCCACCACTACGCGAAGGGCAACAGCGCGGCAAAGTCGGCTATCGACCGGGGCAGCGGGGCGGGAGCAATCGCCCGTTTTGCGGATTCCATACTCACCGTTTCCCGCCACACCAAGGATGACCATTTCGTCCTGGAGACCGCCCTTCGGTCTTTTGCCCCGTTCCCGGCAACCGTGTTAAAGTGGGACTTTCCATTGCTCTACCCGGTAACTGGGGAGGACGCGAAATCGTTGCGGGGCGGCAGGCCGCGTGAGGCCACACCGGCTGCCATCCTCCCGTTCTTCGTGGACGGGATTACCCGGAGCAAATGGGCGCGTGCCGTAGCGGATGCCGGGGTAATGGGTTACTCGACCGCCCGCAAGGTCATCAAAGAGATGATCGAAGACGGGGCCATCGAAGGGCGGGACGGAGGGCTGCACGAAAAAAGCGGTCCTTCCGTCTCCTTCAGGAATGGGGAAAAATGAACGTGGAGGTTTTGAGCAAACACGGGGGAAGCTCGGTGGAAATGGCTTGCTCGCACGCCAGGGGAGTTTTGAGCAACGCCCCCCCGGTCAACATGACTTTTACCATAGGAGGGCCGCTCGTGCTTGCTTGCTCACCCTAAAGGGTGGTGAGCAATCGAGCAAACGAGCAAGCAGGCCCGTTGCGTTTGCTCATAACCCCCTTTTGAGCATTTCGAGCATTTCGAGCAAGACCGCGATTCTTGCGCCCCGGCGGTGCGAAAAATAACCCGGCAGTGATGCCACAACCCGAAAGAAACCATACAATGAAAACGATCGAAGAGATCAAACGCAAATACTCAGAGCCCTACGTCGGAAGCGACGGGAGGCTTTACCGAAATACATTCGACCCCGCCACCGGCGAGGAAAATGGGGTTGCCTCCGAAACCTCCATCGCCCGCGACACTGTCGCCCAACACTCGGCCCCCGGCTCCTCGCCAGCCGGTTTGGAGGCGGCCCAGAAATACCTGGCTACAGCCCAGCGTCTCGACCCACTAGGCGCACAACCCGCCCCCACGGAAACCAAGGATCTGGGCAACGGGGTTACAGCCCGAGTGACTCCCGCCGCGCCGACCCCCAGTGTGTTTGCCGGTACAAACACACTGGACGACATGGCAGCGGGGTATCGGGCCGCCCTTGCCGCCAACGCGGCAAAGGGGGCGGCAATCACGGCACAGCGAGCCGCGAAGGACGCGGAAAACCCCAATTTTTTTGGGAATACCCTCCCCCCGTTGTCGGAATTCCGGGCAGGCATGGACAGGGACAAAGCGGTGGCAGCCTCGGCCCAGAAAGACCTCGACTTGGAGAATCAGGGACAAGCCCTCGCCCGGCTAAACATGCGGGCGCTGCGGTCGCATATCGCGTCCGGGCGAATCGTTCCCCCGGATTTACTCCAGAAGGCCCAAGGGTATCTCGCAGAGAGAAACTACGGGCTGGGACAAACCAACAATGTTGACGACCAACTCGGCTTCTTCAAAAAACGCGCCCTGAAACGCTGGCAGGGAGTCCCGGCAACACCGCAACCGATGTGAGGAGGCAAAAAGCATGAAGAAAACTCCCGTCCCGCTTGATACCGCCCGCCTCGCGTCCGCTCGTGAGTCAGTGCTTGCCGGGCTAACCATCCGCGAAGCGTCCGACCGGTTCGGGCTCAATTACGAAGCCGCCAAACGCCGGGCCTCTCGCGAGGGCTGGATGACGCCCGCCAGAGTACGGCGCGAAGTCGCACAGGTTCGCCTACAGACATCCGCCGCTGCGGCCCAAGCAGTTGCCGCAACCCTCGCAGAACGCGGGCAGGCATATCTTGGAAAGCTCGCCAGCGTGTCGGAGAAATTCGCATCGAGAGCGGAAAGCATGACTCCAGAGGAATTGCTCACCCGCGCCCGTTCCATCGAAACACTAGACAAGGTCGCAAGGCGCACTTTTGCACTGAACGACGACACCTCCCAAACTACAACAATCCTCGGGGTTATGGGCATCGCGGCGCTGGAAACGCCGGTGATGCTCGACCTCGGCCAACAAGCAGACGCATCACCAATCCTATGAATCCTTCCTACCTTCAACAATCCGCCGCGCAACTTGGGCTAGACCTCCCTTCCGAAGACACTTCCGGAGTGGAAAAACTCCTCGCTGACGGTGCCCCGCAGTCAAACACCCTCAAACGCCTTTCGGCAGCAGACAGAGGGGAGCAGCTTGTTTCCCTATACTCTTTGGCCGGTCAAAGGGATGCCGACATGGACGCGGCAGCAGACGCGGAATGGAACCGAAAAATGGACACAGCCCTAAAGGTAACAGCAACCCGCGAAAAGTTGCTTGCACAAAAGGAGGCGGAAGAATTTTTCGCAGAATCCGGAAAAGTGAACCCGGAAGACCCCGAATGGCCTTCGCATATCGCCACACTTGCCGCGAACAAGCCCCGTGGATTCAGTGACCCCCGCGTGCAGCAAGTCGTGGGGATGCAGAAGGCGATTCACGATGTCGCGCGAGTAAACGCCGAAAAGCTGCGGCTGGAAGAGGACCGAAAAACCGAGCAACAGGCACGACGGCTCGACACCGTCAAAGCAAGGGTTGCGGAGTTGCCGGAATCCTCACAGGGCATTTTTCATGCGAACGTGGCACAGGGCGAAGACCCCTTTGACGCCTTCGGGGTCGCACAGGGGCACAGTGCCGAGTTGTCGGCGCGGGCAAAGCTCGCAGGGCAAGGGCTCACCCCGGAGGAAATAGCCGCCGCCAGCATCAACCCCTGGAAAAATATCGACACCTCGCACCGGATGCTGGTTTCAACCCCCCGGCCAACCCTCACGGATGAATCCCGCGTTGACCCGGTGAAGGCTGCAACGGCGCTGAAAGCAGAAGACGACGGGAAAGTGCAAATGCAGGAATACCGCCTGGCACGGACCACGCTTGGGCAGAACGCGAGAGCGAAAACCTCTCTTCGGGCACGCTATGGGGACGCGCTTATCTCCGAAGAGGAGAGAGCAGCGGTCTTGCAGGACATGCGGGACCTCGACGAAGACAACACGCACCAGCGGGAGATTATCGGCTCTTACGAGACACAGCGGGGACTCGGCAAACCAGCACCGGCTGAACAGAAAACGAAAACACGCCCTGTTTCATACTACCTGAAAACAACAGACCAGGCAGCCGATGCGGGCCAACCAAAGAGGATAGCCGTGGCTGACTTGCTCCCTAAACAACAGCTCGCAAAACCTCCGGCCCCACCGATCGAGGATGCCGCCGGAAAGTCGAGGGTGTTGAGAAACGCAATCGAGACGGAAACCGACCCCACGAGGCGGACCGCGATGATACACGCCCTTCAGAAACTAGATGCTCTGAGCGCAGACCCAAAGCAGGCGCAGAACCCCGACGCCCTCCGGGTCACAGCGTCAACCCCGATTGTTACGACCAAGGAGGAATACGACCAAATTCCTCCTGGAACGCTGTATGTCAACCCCCGCGGGAAAAAGGCGATAAAGCGCGATCCAACGGATGAAGAAGGGGAACCCGCCTCCGACCCCAACAAGCTCACACCGGAGGGGATTGCCTCCACCAAGGCCCAGCGCCAAACCGCGCTTGATGCCGCTGCCCGCGAATGGGTAAGAGCCAACCCCAACGACCCGAGAACCCCCGAAATTCTCAAACGCCTAAACCTGAACAACGGCGCACTTTGAAAGACCCGGCGCGGGGGACGACTGCGGTGCTCGATTAAACCGGGAGCGGCCTTGTTCGCGGAGGGCAGATAACCCGCCAGTCTGGCTGCGGGTCTGCTTGTGCGAGCAAAGCGGCAGAAGTCCGTCGCGCTGCAACCGAGCAGCCCTGCGCCAACCACCATTCAATATCGCTTTCCCGAAATTTGGGTCTCCCGCAATGGCGGATATACGGCAGGGGATGCCGCTTCTGGGTCATCCAATTTTCAACGGCCCGTATAGAAGTGCCGAGCCGAGCGGCTACCCCGCGTTTGTCGTATAGAACCTCCCCGGCGGTTTCCGGCAGGCCGGAAACAGCAGCCAGTTCGATCGACACCCGGCCGTTCGGGAGAATGTCCACATGGAACGAACCGGAACATTCCAGCGTGATTTTTGGTGCAGTTTTTACCATATACCAATTTCCTTTCTCGATCCTCTGAAACCTGTCAATTCAATTTTGCCGCCGCCCGCCCGTGGTATGGGTTCAAACCCGTACTTCTGCTATGTGCTGTTGTTTTATCTGTCAGATTTATGACAAAAAGATTCTTGGGAATAGCCTTTGAAGCACTGTCGGTTTCGTGTAAATACTCCACCATGAAAACGCCTGCTCTCTTGATGTGCTCTCTTGCTCTTTCCATTTCGCTTCTTCGCGGGCAAACACCAAATTCAACGAGTCGGCAGAGAGATGTGATGGACTACAGGCAGGCGGGAGTGGACACATTTTCCGATGCCGCAATACTTGAACGCGCTGCGGGAACGAAACGCGCAGAAAGGGAGCGTATTCAAGATGAGTCCGCGGCAAGAAAGTTGGCACTGCGGCAAAGAGCCGCCGCCCTTCAACAAGCTGAAGCAGCTCAACTTGAAGCGCAGACTACAATCAAAGAACTCCAAGCGCTGGACCCCCAAGCACAAGAATACGATACGCTTGCAGTAGCAATACTGTCGAAGCACCCCGGCGCTTTCATGGACCCGGTAGTTCGCACAGTGATGAAGGCGCAGCGGTTCCTCTTTCATGAGCAGCGCAAAAAAGTGGCTGGGGGCTCGTTCCCACCTGAGAAAGCCGCGCAAATCGCGGCCGAGGAAGCGGCCTTCGATGCTGTCACGGCTGAAATCGTCAAAATGAGGGAAGCAAGCAATGCGAACTCAGCCCGCGATCAACAGACGCAATCTCTTGAATCCATCACTCGACTGAATGAGCAGCAGCTTGAAGAGCTGAAGAAGCAAAAAGAGGAATTGGAGCGAATCCGCATACAGCAATCCCAAGACGCGTTGGACAGAAGCAACGGCCGCAGGTAGAGGGTTGTCCCGTTTCTGTTTTTGATTGAAGTCCGCCACTGGTCGATTGTGGGTGTCCTTGAACTCCCGCCCCTGCGGGGCTGCGTAAAGGACCCCCCTTAGAGTGCCCTGATTATGTCCCCCAAGAGAATCACGTCGTCCAGCTTCCGATCCCGGTAATATGGATTTTTCCGCCAGATAGCGCAGAGCCGTCGCGATTCCGACTCGGTCGGGTTCAGATATACTCCATTCCTCTTTTGATCTTGAAATTTCCTCACGAAGTCGTTGTCCGACTTGCTTTTTATCCAGGACTCTACCCGCGTCCAATACTGTATCCGTGGCTGGGTCATATTTCAGTGAGACAAGACCGGGGGCCGCCTGTTCAACAAAAGATACCTCGGCCCGCAATTAAAGCCTCCACCCGCTGTTCGGTGTACGCTATGCCTTTCGGGGCGGAGTTGAGCCCGTCAGAATTTTTGAGTTGAACATTTCCCCCGTTTGTGGTGTCTTGATTACGTGGGCTTGGTCCCGGATCTCCTGATTGATCCAGCGGAGTGTTGACCCGCCAGAGAGCCAAGCCTTTTTCCTCCTGATCAACAGGGAGACGGAACACCCCGTCCTGTCTGCCCAGTGTAAACTGGGTGGATAGGCGGGTTGTGACGGTTTGATCTTCAAGGCTGCCGTCCGGACGCACGACCACCGTATGCCACTCGTCTTTACCGATCCGGCGAACGTAGTGAAGTGTCCCGTTGTCAGCGTCACGCAGTCGCGTTGTCGCATTTTGCAGGGTCGCTTGAAGGTGGAGCCGCAATATGGAGCCCCAGGGTCTCTGCGGCTAGATTTGGGGCTCCCTGATCATCCGGCAATGTAACCGGAGGCGGTTGGTTGATTTTTTCTTCGGCTGCAAAGAGTCGCTCTAGCAGTTCCTTCTTCAGCTCTTCTCTAACCGCCGGGAGAAGTTCTTGTTTCAGTTCTTCTCTGAGGGGTTCAAGTATTTCGAGGCGATACGCTTCTTGCTTCCCGGCTATCTCCCCGCGGATTCGCTCTCTCGCATGATTTTCTTCCTCTTGCCGGAGTTCTCTCAACCGCGCAACTGGGAGCCCCTTCGGGGCATCAATTCCGTGGTAGTTATCTATGACTTCCACCAATAAATCCACCAGCTCGGGGAGGACTTCGCGGCGAATGCCTTCACGCAAATTGTCACGGATGCTGTCGTCTATATCAGAATTGCTCATAGCTCCATTGAATATATCCGGAACCGCCCCGTCTCGGCAATTACTCGCTCAGATTTGAAAGAAAGCCCCAGCGTCCCCCCCCGTCCCTGCACCGCTGAAGCCCCGAAAAACGCACCCCGAAATTGGTGCCACTTGTTGCCAGATAAATGTTGTTGTGGGGTGTTTCTGGATCACTCGGGAATATGATTGCCCGTGCAACCAATTCATACAGAGGGAGAAAAACGGTTTTCAAGACCGGCGCAATAGACCACTCTACCACCCCTCCTTTTTGATCACTATTAACCAGTTCCGAGATCCTGTCACCGATGAATTCTTATGGATTTGTTTTCGTCATCAAACGGAAAAAGACTTTTTCAAAGATAATCCTTATTCAAAGATGACAAATCAGAAAATGGCTCAGCTGCGCCCGATCACTGATTCAAGAGGCCCGGCTTCGAGCGGCATCACGACCGGCAAGGTGCCAGGCGCCTTCATCTCGCCAAGCCAGACTTTGACGGCAGCCTTCTGGCATGCGGGCTCTGGATTATATGCCAGCACCATGTTGGGCAGATGCGGAAATTCATAGAGATGGTACGGCGAGCCAAAGGATGTGAATATCACTTTTTCCGGATATTCGAACCAGAAGGCTTTCCAGAAGTTCATGGCAAATCCGTCTATGACCCTGGCATTGCCGACAATCTGGTGCATCAGGACTTCAAAATTGAAGAAGATCATGTCGCATTCGACAATCTTCTTGAGCAGCACTTCATGTCCCGGGTTGTCCAAGTGCTCCACCGTCATCCCACGTTTTGTCAGTTCTGCATCGACGATATCCAGGGGAGTTGAACGGTGCTTTTCGCGTTTATTGTCGACCATGATGCTGACGGTGAGAACGCGAGAACCTCTGCCCAGTTTCTTAGCTCTGGCAAAGGCCGGATTCCTGCGAATGACGGTCATCGCATTGTTGGACAGTTTGTCGGATATGGAGGCATGGTCGGCATGCGTCTTTGCTGAGATAGGTTCGCCGGCCAGGTGCCCATTTAATCCGAGGCGAGCCTTCATCTCAAGGATGCGTCGTGCCGATGCGGTAATGCGCTCCTCGGTGAGACGACCCTTGCGCACTGCGGCCATCAGGAAACCAAAGTCCTCGCGGACATTTGGGAAAAGATAGACATCACCGCCAGCCTCTATGAACCGGACAGCCATTTCGTCCTTTGCCACGCGCGATGCAAAACCGACCATCACACCTGCATCCGACACGATGACGCCATCAAATCCGAGATCCCGGCGCAGCAGATTGATCATCAACTGAGGATCGAGTGTTGCCGGCAGGGTGGCCCACGGGTTTTTTGACAGGCCGACGTATGCCGGAAACGCGATATGGCCCGCCATGACAGACATGACGCCTGCGTCTATGACAGACTGCCATACGGCACCGAAGGTTTTGCGCCACTGCTTTACGGACAGCGAATTGATGGCAGTGCAAAGATGTTGATCGCGGTCGTCGACGCCGGTGCCTGGAAAATGTTTGGCAGTCGCAGCGATACGGTTGCCCTGCTGCATTCCTTCTATAAGTGGTATCACAAGCGAGGTTAATCTCCCGGGATCGGTCGAAAAGCACCGGTTGAGGGTATCCACGTTGCGATGGTTTATGGTCATATCGACCACAGGGGCAAAACTCCAATGGATGCCTGCGGAGCGCAATTCGCGTCCAGTTGCGATGCCGCGTTTGCGCATGAGAGCTGGCATCTTGGCTGCACCGCAAGCCATGGCAGAAGGATAAAGTGTGCCAAGCTTCCAGCCGTTTTCAAAGTCAGCCGCAATGCAGCAGGGAATCCTGCTGATGGCCTGTACGGAGTCGATGGCACCGGCAAGTTGGTCGGCATCCCAATCCGCTACAAACATACTTCCGCATGGGATCTCTTCGAATGTTTTCTTCCATTCCTCCTTCGGATGGAAATCCCAGCTCGGACATAGCAGGTGTGCGACTTTCTCTTCCAGGGTCATTGCGTTGAGGTTCTTTTCGACCCAGATAGACTGTTCTTTACTGAGAGTTTTCATTAAGCTTCTTTCATTGAAATAGGTCCTTGTGGGATTTTTTGAAGAGAAAAAGGTTCGGAAGATGGGAGGATGGAGGGATGGAAGGATCCGATCAAGCGTTCATTGTCCTTTTTTGAGCCTGCGTGCGTTGTGGGCTGGAAGATTTGTTTTTTTGAACCGTTCCTGTGCGCGGGCGATGTCGTATTGCACCCGGCGGTGGAGGAGCAGGCGGTTCGGTGGGTGCTGGCAAACTATTGGACAGCCGGGCGCCTCCCGAGTCAGAATGAGATAGATTCTTCGGACTCCTATGAAAAACTGGCTGATCCTCATCCTGGTGGCGTGGGCCATCGCGGCTTACCTCTTGGTTCCCTGGCTGTGGAAACTGTATTTCCGGCACCACTTCATCGACGCCCCGCGCATCACGCAGACATCCGACGGACATCCTGGCGACCCGGTCAACATCGCCATCGAGGGGGAAGAGGGGAACCTCGTGCGGGCGATGCATGCGGCAGGATGGTATCCGGCCGACCCGATCACGCTCGCGAGCAGCCTGCGTATCGTGGTGGACTCGGTGATCAGAAAGCCGGACGACGAGGCTCCGGTCAGCAACCTTCTGCTCTTCGGGCGCAAGCAGGATCTGGCTTTCGAACTCCCGGTCGGCGACAGCCCGCGACAACGGCACCATGTCCGGTTCTGGCGCAGGGACAAGCTCAAGGACGGGCGTCCGGTCTGGTTCGGCTCGGCGACGTTCGATGAGCGGGTCGGGCTGAGCCACACCACCGGGCAGGTGACGCATCACATCGGCCCGGATGTGGATGCCGAGCGAGACCTCATCATGGCCGGACTCCTGAAGGCCGGACGGACGCAGGACGAGTATTACGTGAACGGTTTCCACAAAGTGCTGGAAGGCCGGAACGGAGGCGGAGATCCCTGGCGGACGGATGGACGGCTCGGGGCGGTTGTGTTGAAAAAATAGAACCATGCCGCCCGTCATCAACAACCTCATGGATTCTCCACCGGGCGAGAATCTCACAGCAACCAGGTCAACGAGTGTCCTACCCCTAAAAAAATGAGCGCGAACTCCCATCGCTATTCCTTTCGATCCCTCTTCGCCTCAGACCCCCGCCTTTTCCGTCGCTTCATGAATTGGCCGTGGAACTTTGGCGTTGCGATAAAAATGAGATTGACCCCCTTGTTGCATCCCGCTACGAACCCGCGATGGAAACGTTGATTGACGGGGGAATTGACGGGCAAACGCCGGCGCCTCATGAAAAGCGATTTCCTATCAGCCAGCCATGTTTTCCATGATGTCATCATTCCCGATTGCTGATCCGATCCCGTTGCCGGCGCCGGTCTGGCTGTTCAAGTTTTTGCACGACCTCACCCTCAGCCTGCACTTCGTCTTTCTTTACCTGATGCTCGGCGGGCTGATGCTGGCGTTTTTCTGGAATCTCATTGGCCACTTGACCAAGTCCCAAAATTGCATCGCCGCGTCCGGTGTGGTCATCAATCGGATACCGATCGTCATGACCTTCGTCATCAACTTAGGCGTGCCGCCGCTGCTGTTCACTCAATTGCTCTACGGGCAGGCTCTTTACACGAGCAGCATCCTGATTGGAGTTTACTGGATCAGCGTCATTTTCTCGATCATCGCCGCTTATGGCCTGCTCTATGTGGGAGGCTCCCGAGCCGTGGCGAAAAAGGCGTGGTGGGGCTGGGCGTTCCTCTCTCTCGTCCTTCTGCTGTATGTCGGGAAAATCTATTCCACCAACATGACGCTCATGTTGCGCCCGGAGGTCTGGCCGGAGATGTATGCGGCCACGGCGACGGGGATTTATTTTCCTCCCTTCGATCCGACGCGCACGCCCCGCTATGTGATGATGATGGTCGCCGCTCTGGGCTTTGGGGCGCTGGGAACGACGTTTTACTCCAGCAAGCCGGTCTTGACCGAAGAGGTGAAGGGATTTTTGCGTGTGTGGGGAGGGCGGGTTGCGCTGGCTGCCCTGCTGGCCCTCGGGGGGATCGGGCTTTGGAATTACCGGGTGCAGCCGGATTTCGTGAAGGAAGGCCTGCTGGCCTCCCCGCTCTATAAACCCTGTTTTGCCGTGTGGTTTGCCGGGCTGGGCTTGAGCGTGGCATTTGCGTTTTTGATTCAGGCAAGGCCCAAGGCTCTCTCGGCTGTCACCGCCTACGGAGCGGCCCTGTCATCGATTCTGGCTATAGGGGCCCTGGTCGTCCTGCGCGGCGGCGTAAGAGATATCACCTTAGCACACAAGGGGCTGAATGTTTGGCAAAGTGCCGTGAACACGAACTGGCTCGTCGTGGGGCTGTTTATCGGTTCCTTGTTGGCTGGCGTGCTCGGGCTTTTTTGGCTGCTGCGGGTCGTCCGCAGCGCAAAACCGGCAGAAGAAAATTATGTCTGAGGAATCACCCAACCAACCGGAATGCCCCGTGGGCGGGGCCGATGGCGACGAGAACGATGGGCCGCTCGATCGCCGGGGCTTTTTGAAATTGGCGGCAGGGGTCATTGCCGCTGGCTATGCCGGGGCGATCGGCTATCCCGTTTACCGCTACATTGCCTCGCCCGTGGAGCAGGCGGCCATGGCTTCGGCTGTCACGGAAGTCACTCTGGATAGCGCCTTGAGCCTGCCCTTGAACTCTTCGCTGATCTTCAAATTCGGCACGACTCCCGCGCTTCTGATCCATCACGCGGACGGTACGTTTACAGCCTTGGCGGCTGTCTGCACGCACCTCGGATGCACGGTGAATTACAACCCCGATAAAAATGTCATCTTTTGTCCGTGCCACGGCGGAGTCTATAATGCGCAGACTGGAGCAAACATTTCCGGGCCTCCTCCCAAACCCTTAAAGCAATATCAAGTCACCATTTCCAATGGAAAAGTTGTCATCAGCCGGGCGTAAGGAGCCAGAAACCAGGCGGCCTCTCGGGGCGGCCGTCTACCAGTGGGTCGATGAGCGGCTCGGGATTTCCGATGTCGTGAAATTGGCCGCCAAAAAACGCGTGCCCGAGCACAAGCATTCATTCTGGTATTACTGGGGTGGGGTCACCTTGTTCTTCTTCATCGTCATGTGCCTTTCGGGGGTCCTGTTGCTCTTATACTACCGCCCTGGAGAGAGCGCCTACGAATCCGTCCGGCAGATCACCTACGAAATCAAATTTGGATGGCTCATCCGTTCGATCCACTCCTGGGCGGCCAACCTGATGATCCTTTCGGCGTTCGTTCACATGTTTTCGGCTTTTTTCATGAAAGCCTACCGCGCGCCGCGAGAGTTCACATGGTGGAGCGGCATCGTGTTGCTGTTGCTCTCCATGACGTTTGGGTTCAGCGGGTATCTGCTGCCGATGGACGATTTGGCGTACTTCGCCACCAAAGTCGGCTTGAGCATCCCGGCCGTTGTTCCTGTCGTGGGGCCGTGGGTCAGCGATTTGATCCGGGGCGGGCCAGAAATCACCTCCTTCACGGTATCCCGGTTTTTTGCCCTGCATGTGGTCATCATGCCGGCGCTCTTCATTCCCTTGCTGATGTTCCATCTCGCTTTGATTCAAAAAAACGGGATGTCGATGCCGGAATCCGAGTTCGACAAGCCGGAGGCCGAGCGCAAAAGCATCCCGTTTTTCCCGAATTTTGCGATGAAAGATCTCGGGGTATGGCTCGTCGCGCTCAATGTGCTGGCCCTTCTCGCGGCGGTGTTTCCGTGGTCTCTCGGGGCGGCCGCCGACATGCTAACGCCTGCCCCGATGGACATCCATCCGGAATGGTATTTCATGAGCTCCTTCCAAGTGCTCAAGATTTTCGGGGGGATTATTCCCGGCGTCACGGGCGAGTTTGTCGCCTTGGGGGTATTCCAGCTCGGACTCTTGCTGTGGTTTTTGGTTCCCTTTTTTGATCCGTCCACCAAAGGCGGGCTGCGCGCCAAGCTCACAACATACTTTGGACTCCTGACCATCGCCATCCTCCTTGTTACAACAATCTGGGGATATTGGGTGCTGCCTTCTTCCCATTAGTTTTTTGCTTTTATGAACTATCCCGTTTGGCAAGTTCCTCAAATCGGATCCGGGCTGGTGATCGCCATTATTGCGGTCATCCACGTCATGATCTCCCACTTCGCGATCGGGGGCGGATTTTTTCTGCCCATCGCCGAAGCCAAAGCCCTGCGCGAGGGCAAGCCGGAATGGCTAAAAAAGCTCAAGGGGTACTCCCAGTTTTTCTTGGTGCTGACCGGGGTGTTCGGGGCGATGACCGGCGTGGCGATCTGGTTTTCGATCGGCTTGGCAAGCCCTTCGGGCACGAGCCTTTTGATCCATAACTTTGTCTTCGGATGGGCGATCGAGTGGGTGGTTTTCTTGGTCGAGCTGGCGTTTGCCGCCGCGTATTACTATACGTGGAACCGCATCCCCGACCGGCTCCACCTCCGCTTGGGCTACATCTACGGGATCGTTTCTTTTGTCACGCTGGTGATCATCAACGGGATTTTGACATTCATGCTGACCCCCAGCGAGGCCTGGTTGAGCGTTGCCGGGAGCGGGCAGGAAGCGACGGTGTTTTTCCAGGCGTTTTTTAATCCGACTTATTGGCCGAGCCTGGGGCTGAGAACGCTGGTGTGCCTCTCCATGGCGGGAGTTTTTTCCCTGGTCGTCTTCAGCAGGCTCGACGGCGAAAAGGAGGGAACGGTGAAAAGGCAGATGATTCAGTGGTCTGCGATGTGGCTGCTGCCTTCCTTTTTCCTCATGCCCTTCTTTCTGCTCTGCTATCTGTGGCTGGTACCCGCGAGCCAGCGGGAGCTGATGGCGCTGGGGATTTCCACGATTGGAATGGGGGTATTTACCCAGGTGACAAGGATGTCGTTAATCACCTTGATGACCTCGGCGACAATCGTTGTTGTCGTGTATCTGTTGGCTTACAGGAACCCGAGGGGTTTCCGGTTTGGGGCGGCGATGGTCGTTGTCTTTTTAGCCTTTTTGGCGACCGGGGCCACCGAAGGCGTGCGCGAAATGCTTCGCAAACCTTACGTGATCACTGACTTCATGTATTCCAATGGCACCCGGAAAAATCAGGTGGCGGGGTTCAATCAACAAGGCTATTTAACTGCTTCGTCCTGGGCTCCCAATAAATCGGCCATCACGCCTCAAACAGCCCAAACCAACCCTTCTTATGCCCAGAACCCCACCGGCGACCGGATGTTTTTGGGACAGTGCATGGCCTGCCATACGATCGATGGCTATCGGAGCATGAAAGCCCTCTTGCGGGGACGAAACGAAGAGGCCATCGGCAACATATTGAAAATGTTGCATGAGCCCAGCAGCGATTCTCCCTACAAAGGGTTTATGCCCCCCTTGGTCGGGTCTCCGGAAGAAATTGATGCCCTGCGCTCCTACCTGCATTCACTGGTAATACCAACTCTGTAAAACAAATGGACTCAGAACATCGGCAAGATGCCGATGCTACGTAGTATTGGCTTCCAGCCAATGATCCAATCCACTCGAAGAGATGGTATAAGACGTTGAAGACAAGCCAAATACCCATGTCTTAGAAAACCGGATGCCCGAAAGGCTCCGTGGGTTCGAATCGCGCCCCCTCCGCTCTTTGGAATCTCACCAATAGGGAGCCTGCGGGCGGTTCGTTGGAATATCCCCGGTCAAAGTTCCGCGAAAATGAGCGGGTTTTTCCAACAGCGCTCGGATTTGCCCGATCGCCCAGGCTGCGTGTTCGGCGACGACGGGATCGCAGTCGAGGCGCGCCTTCTCAAGCGGCGGCAGGTCGTCCACGGCGCCGGCGTTCCCGAGCGCGGTGCAGACGTTTCGCAGGAATCCCTGCCTCCCGGCGCGGCGGATCGGCGACCCTTCGAATAGCTTCCGGAACCCCTCTTCGTCCAACGTCAGGTAATCACGGAGAGGCCAGCACGAGGACGCGCGGGCTGCGAAATCCGCCTCGCGGGAAGCCTCTGCAAACCGGTTCCATGGACACGCATCCAGGCAGTCGTCGCATCCGAAAATCCTATCGCCAAGGAGCGGGCGGATCCACTCCGGCAGCGGCCCCTTGTGTTCGATCGTCCAGTAGGCGATGCACCTCCGCGCATCCACTTTGTGCGGGGCGGTGATCGCTGCCGTCGGACACGCCTGGATGCAGCGCACGCACTTGCCGCACCGATTGCGCAACGGCGCGTCCGGCTCCAACTCCAGGGTCGTGACCACCGTGGCAAGAAGGAGCCGCGCGCCGAACTCCGGGTGAACCGCCGCCCCGCTCTTCCCGTGCCAGGCCACGCCAGCCAGCACGGCAAAATCGCGCTCCAAGATCGGCCCTGAGTCCACAAAACACCGCTGGCTCCCGCCCTCCGCAGCGAGTGCCCAGGCGATCGCCCGGAGGCGTTTTGAAATGAAACGGTGGTAGTCACGACCACGCGCAAACCGGGCGATGCGCCCGCATACCGCGCCGTCCCCGAGAGATCCGTCCGGCTCCCGAAAAAAGCCTTTTCCGGGCGCGCTCGAGACGCGAGAAAGCTTTTCGCGGGTTTCGGAGTTCATCCCCAGCACAATCACCGATCGCGCCCCCGGCAGGAGAAGCGCCGGATCACACCGCTTCTCCGGATCGCGCGCCAGCCAATCCATCGTCGCGTGACATCCCTCCGCAAGCCATTCCTGGAATGCGTCCGCGTGCGGCGCCCGGACGACGCGGGCGACCCCCACGGCATCAAACCCGGCCCCCTGGGCGATTTCCTCCAGTTGCGCTCTTCTCATCCTCGGATAACCCTGACGGCTTCCCGGAAAAACGCACGGATCTTCGGGCCTGTTGTGGCAATGCAATTTAGAAAGGACATTTCATGTCCTTTGGTTAAGGACTCGGAATGTCCTGCGTTTTTCTCTTCTTTTTGCTGCCAGTCGAATCCGAAATCGAAACCTAGTCCCTTACGGGCTGTTCCACGTGGAACACGCCCGCGAAAGATCGGAAAAGTGTTCCACGTAGAACAGTTCGCAGCAAACGGACAGGATCGCAGGGGGTGCTTTAGATGCGATTCGTAAAATGGGCGTCTCGCGCACAAGGCAATTCCTGAACCCGCACGATCGACCGGGAGGCCTATCCATTTGGACGGCAGTAGCGCTGATGGAACCCTTGAGAGGTTCGCCCTGTCGAGCGCGCATTTTCTGAAGATCCAAGGACGCGCCCAACCCCCATGAAAAAGGCCAGAAATTCCAGTCTCAGAACATCCTCAGCCTTTCCGCACACGATCGTCCCGGATCGGTCACGAGTCTTGCACGGGGGCCAGGAAAGGCGGCTTACAGCGTGCCTTTTCATTTCGGATTTAGACCTCCTGACTCTCCCGGAAAAGCAAAGAACCTCGGGGCAAGCCTCGAGCCATTTGGAGAGACCGGCCCGGGCCGGTCTGTTGCTATTCAAGGACAACACGGAAGTCATCCCTCCAGCAACAAAGCCGAGGCAAGCTTCAGGGTATCAGACCCAAAGGGGATGGAAGGGCCAGGAAACCGGATGCCCACATTCGGGACGGAAATTTGCGCCGCAGGGCGAGAGGCCCCGTGCGCCTTGTGCTTTCGCGTCTCACAAACTTTCCTCGCAGGTCAGAATGTCTGAATGTAGCCGCGCCAGGGCCGGGCGGGATCCGCCAGCGCGTCCGACACGGACGCTACAGTGTGCTTCGTAAAAGCGCATCTCAGATGGCGAGAGATCGAAGGCGTCTGCCCAAGGCACACGGGGTCGTGCCTGCCTGCCGGCAGGTCCCGCCCGTGTGGACACTGGTTTTTGATGTGAAGCCCAGTCTGCAAACGGGCAAGTTGCCAGACCCCCTGGTTTTGCGCTTTTTGGGGATGGGCCTCCTCCGCGTCCCCCCGTAATGTCGCTTAGCCCAAGCCGGGCGCTTCTCTTCTGGCGCGCTATTTATCCAAGCGATTTGGAAGAGTCGCGCATTCGGACGTCCAGAGCGTCTCTCCGAATTGCGAGCGCGCGCGTCCCGCCAGATCGCCTGCCACGCCACGGAGGATTGCGAAGAGGGTTGATCCGGATCCCGACATCATTGCCGCCGCGACTTCCGGTTGTCTGAGCAACCAGGATTTGATGGTGGGCAGCAGCAGGAACTTTTTGAAAACCGGCTCCTCCAGATCGTTGACGAGTCCAACGCCGCCAAGCTCCTGCGGTAGGTGTGGGACATTTAATGTCCTTGCCTTGTAAGCCCAGCCGGTGGCGACCGGGAAGGGCGGCTTGAGCAGCAGCAGGCGTGCCGGGGCGAGTCCGGGAGCGGCGTCCATCCGCTCCCCCCTTCCCCGGCACCAAGCCGCTTGGGAGCGGATAAAGAACGGGATATCCGAGCCGAGCGTAGCCGCGATCTCCTCGAGGCGCCGTTCCCCGAGCCGAGTTTCGAGCAGGACGTCCAGCGCCTTGAGAACAGCGGCGGCATCGCTGCTTCCGCCTCCGAGGCCCGCGCCGTGAGGGATGCGCTTCCGGAGAACGATGCTGGTGCGGAAAGTTCGTCCGGTCTGTCGCGCGAAGGCCTCGGCCGCGCGCCACGCGAGATTGGAGCTGTCCGCCGGCACGCCCGGGTCGTCGCAGGCCAACGTGATTCCCGACCCTTCTGAAACCCGGACGTCCAACTCATCAGCCAGCGAGACGGGAACCATCAGCGTCTCGATCTCGTGGAAACCGTCCTCGCGTTTTCCGAGAACCCGGAGCACAAGGTTGACTTTGGCGCGCGCCTGAATTGTCATAAGGGCACATCATCCGACAATGTCTGTTCCTGCCAAAGAAAAAATCATCGTTGCCGTGGATTGTGCGGACGCGTCCTCCGCGATGGCGTTGGTTGGACCGCTTGCCGGCGAGGGTTGCATTTTCAAAATCGGCCTCCAGCTGTTCACGGCTGCCGGGCCCTCGCTCATCAAAGACATCCTTTCCTCCGGGTCTCGGGTTTTCCTTGATCTGAAGTTTCACGACATTCCGAACACTGCAAAGGAGGCGGTTCGCTCGGCGGTCGCGCTCGGGGTGGACATGACGACGATCCATCTTTCCGGCGGCCCTGCGATGATCTCGGAAGCGGTTCTGGCGGCGGCTGGTTCGAAGACGTTGGTGTTAGGCGTGACGGTGCTCACAAGCATGGACGACGAGGCGCTGGGGGCTGTCGGCGTTCCTCGCTCCGCAGCCGAGCAGGTTCTTCTTCTCGCGGCGGCGGGCGTGCGTTGCGGCTTAGGCGGAGTGGTCTCGAGCCCTCACGAGATCGTACGGTTGCGTGAAACCTTCGGGCGGAGCCTTGTTATTGTGACGCCCGGAGTGAGGCCGGCCGGTAGCGCGGTGGGCGACCAGCGTCGCGTCATGACCCCGGGTGAAGCAGTGCGCTGCGGAGCGGATTACCTGGTCGTCGGCCGGCCGATAACCGGCGCCCCCTCGCCGCGGGGCGCCTTTCTACGCATCGCTGACGAGATCGCCTCCGCTTGCTGACGCCGCAGGTTGTTCGCAGTTAGAAGAAGAAAGAATTATTTAAGCGGGTTCCCTTCTTCATATTAAGCGTGTGAACAACCGCCCGGGATCCTGTTCTTCGCGCCAGCAACGGGTGTTCCACGCGAAACCCGGAGTGTGAAGAAAAAAAGACCGGCGCGAAAAAGAAGCCAGCAAGCTGACGCGAAAAGGAAGTTTTTGGCACTTCTGCGCGGAGACACACAAGTTGTCCCCAAACGCTTCCCAAAGGCCAAGAGGCCGCAAAAAAACGGCGGCTCAGGGCGTTAGGGAAACCCGCGGCAGCCGCCTGACACAAGAAAGAGAAATCTTTTTTCATGGACAGGATGCGGAACCTCAACAAGAACAAAGCCCCGCATGCGCTCCCTCCTGATGGTTTTCTTCCGCCTCTCCGCCACAATAGCGGCCGCAGCGCTCATTTCCTCCTGCGCATCGGTCAGCGTCAAGGACGTCGTCCGCCTCGAGGCGAACCCTCCGTCCCGCCTGCCGGAGGAGGTTCTCGTCGCGCCGTTTACGTTCACGCAAAAAGAACTCCGGGTCGATCGCAAGGGAGCCAGACTGGCAAAACTGCAATTCGATCTCCGGGAGAAGATGACAAAAAACCTCGTGCGGAGGCTTCCCAAATTCGTCGCGCCGGCAAGAGCGGTCGCCGCAACCGCGCCCCTGCCTCAAGGAAACCGGTGGCTCATCCGCGGCAACTTCGACCGAGTCCACCAGGGAAGCCGGATCCTGCGCTCGGTGGTCGGCCTCGGAACCGGCGCCACACGGATGGACACCACGGTTGTTGTCTACGATCTCTCCGGGCCCCACCCCAAACCCTTCCTTCGGATTGTCACCACCGGCGGATCGAATATTTCGCCCGGGATCCTCGGCGTTGGCACGTTCTTTGTTTCCGGCCCCTCGGCCCTCACCTCGCTTTTTAATGCGGTGGATGGCATCCGCAGCGGGATCACTTTCGACACGATCCGCACGACCCGCGAGATCAATGCCGCCCTCTCCGAATACCTCTACCAGCGGGGGGCGATCCCCTATAAAAAAGCAACCGGACCGAAACGCAGCGGAAAATTTCCCAACCGCATCGGATCCCCGGATCGTGCGGTAGCACGCGGCAGCCTCGTTGTGGTTCCTCTGCCACCGGATCGCCAATGACCGCCTGCTTCGCAGGAACCGGGGGGACTTCAAAAACGATCCAAGCTATCTTCCCACGGCGAGCCGCTCGGCGAGTTTGGGCGGCAGGCCGGCATCCAGTACCGCCTTCTGCGCGGCGGGAAGGTCGTACGGCAGCCGGCGCAGAGCGACATCGTTCGCCGTCGTGTCGTAGATGCAATACGCCGCCCTCCAGTCGCCGTCGCGGGGCTGGCCGACGCTCCCCGCGTTGATCAGAAATTTTTTTCCCGGCTGGAGCTGCAGTTTTTTATCGAGCGCGATCGTGCGGACGCTGCCATCGCGCACGTAGGCTTTCGGGGAATGGGTATGGCCGATGAAGCAGACGGCGGTGTGCTGGTAGCTGAAGCTTGCGGCGGCGTCGAGCTGGTTGAAGACATAGCCCCATTTGTGCGGGGTATCGAGCGTCGCGTGGACGATCGTGAAATCGCGCACCTGTCGCTGCAGCCGGAGCGCGCGGAGCCATTCCTTGTCCGCGTCGGGAAGTTGGTCGCGCGTCCAGTTCATCGCCTCTTCCGCCAGGGCATTGAATCCCTCCTGGAACCCAAACATCGAGGCCTGCTCGTCGTGGTTCCCCTTCACCACCGGGCAGTCGAGCTTGCGCACGATGTCGAGGCACTCGCAGGGGAACGCGTTGTAGCCGACCACGTCGCCCATGCAGACATAGTGCGTGCATTTCTGCTCCTCGGCGTCGGCCAGAACGGCCTGGAGCGCGTGGAGGTTGGCATGAATGTCGCCGAAAATAGCAAATCGCATGGGTGAGTGGGACCGCCGTAGGGGGCAGGTCAGGAATGATCTAACCTTTCGGAGGCGGGGAGATCCAGTTTCTTTTCCATCTCGCGCAGGAGATTGATGAGCGTGGGCAGCCGCTGCTTTTCGCCCTGGAGGTAAAGGGCTTTGAGAAACTCATAGGCTTCGCGCTCACGACCCGGACACTTTGCCATCTCGTATCCCGCGAACCTCCGGCAATACGGCGGGGCATCCGGAAACTCGGCCGCCCGCAAAAACGCCGCGGCCGCCCCGGCATGATCCTCGAACTTGTCGCGGAGCAGCACGCCGAGCTGAAGGTAGAGCTGGTAGCGGTCGGGGTTGTTGCGGATCCCCCGTTCCAGAAAATCCTTGCCCAACTGGAAATACTGCCGCTGCGCGCGGATCCGGAGCGCCTCGCTCGGCTGCTTCGTATCCTGCATCGCCGACACGCTGGCGTTCCAGGCCATGTGCCATGCCGCCATGTCCCAGTAGAGGAGCGAGCGCGGCTGGAGCGTCGTCACCGTGTTGAAGAGCCCGGCCATCCGCCCCCACTCGGTGTTCTCCCAGGCCGCGTGCGCCTCGATCCAGAGAAACGCGGCGAGGGGAGACCGGAATCCGCTCAGCGCCGCGAGAAACCCCATCTGGCCGATCTGCTCGCGGAGGTCGAGATCGAGCGCGGTCGCACGGAAATGCGCCGCCTTGGCCTCGGCGGCGAGGCGCGTCTGAAACGGAAGGAGAAACGCCCCGAAGGCCGCCACCAGCAGGACCGACGCCGCGATCCGCCGGGCGATCATAGCTCGCGCCCCGCGAAAACCATCGCGGCCAGAGAAAAATAGACCGCCACATAGAGCCCGCCAAGCGCCACGACCTGCAGGAACAGCCCGGCCGGCACCGCCACCCCGGCGATCACATCATCCACAAAATTGAACGCCTGCAGATCCGGAAAAATCAGCGCGACGACCGCGGCGAGCCCGCGCGTCCACCAATGGATGTCCGCTCCGGACATCAGGTATTCGCGAGCGGTTGCCTGGAGGTGGCCGATGAAATAGATCGCGACCGCCATCAGGATCGTGAAGAGCCCGGAGGACGCGAAGGTCGAGAGGAAAAGCGTCATGGCGGCGAGCAGAGCGGCCTTCACAAAGATGATCACGATCCCGGGAAAGAGGTTTGCGTTGAAGGTCGCGGCGGCGACCTCTTTCAGCGCGAGCGCCAGATCCTCCGCGGAGCTGCCCTGGAGCTGCGCCCGCGTCTCGGCGAGCACCCCGCGCTCCTGGAGCCAAAGCACCGCCAGAAAAAGCCCGGCCATCAGCAGGAGCGCCAGCACCAGCAGGAGAAGGATCCCGATGAGCTTGCCGAGGAGATAAGAAAACCTCGGCACCGGCTTCGCAAGGATCGTGTAGATCGTCCGATCCTCCATGTCCTTCGGCAAAAAATTCGCGGTCGCGAGAATCGCGAGGAGCGACGTGAAGACCGACATGGCGCCAAGCGAAATATCCTTCAGCATCTGGAACTGCTCCTGAAAAGAAAACTTCGCGACGAACGCCGAGCTTCCGATAATCAGCAGCGCGAAGATCAGCAGAAAGTAAAAGACCTTCATCCGCACCAGCTCGGTGAAAGTGTTCGCCCCGATCGCCCATGTGCCGCGAAGTGATTTCATTCTGAGCGGGGCAGGATAGGAAATCCCGCGCCGAGTGTCCAGAGGGAGATGCGCACAGGACCCCGGACTCAAGCCAACCGGCCGAGCGCGAGGAGTCCGTGGAACGCGTATTCGACATCGAGGCGGTCGTCGTGCCAGTGGCCGTGGAAGCCTCCTTCATTGCTCCAAAGGGAATCGATGAAGCCGAGGCACGGCTCGCGCACGGATTCGATGGGGATGCCGAGCGCGGCGAGCGCGTGAAGCGCGGTGGCGGTGGAGAGAAGGTCGGGGAGGGGAGCGAGCGGCGACGCGCGAAATCCGCCGAGCGGGTGGGACTGCGCGAGAAGCCACCGGCCTGTCTTCCGGCTCACGCTGAGGGGGCGGAGGGCCCCCAGCACCGCGAGGGCGGCGGCGGTCGGATTTGTTGAAGCGGCCAGGGGCGGACGTTCGTTGGCCCATGCGCCGTCGGGCGTGGCGAGCGGGCGCAGTGCATCCGCCAGCCGGGCCGGGCCGGGCAAAGGGATCCGCAAATCCTGGTGCGCCCCCAGCGCCAGAAACGCGGCGTAGGCGGTTCCAGAGGGCGAACCGGGCGCGGGATGGTATCCGCCATCGGCCGAGCGGTGGGCCTCGATCCGGCGGGCTAACGAGCGATCTCGAAAACCGCTTTTCTCCTCCCCGGCTCCGCGCGAGCCATCGCCAGACCGGGATTTGTTGAGGGCGAAATTTTCGGCGTCGCGAAGAAGCGCCCGGCACCGCGCGAGGCAGGAGAGATGCACAAAATCAAGACCGTCGCCGTCTCCGAAGGCGGCGAGGTAGGAGCGAAGCGGGCCGACGGCAAACGGGGCTTCCAAGGCGAGCAGGGACTGCAGGCCGAAGACGGTATAATACAAATCGCTCCGCCCGGCACGATCCTGGAATCCGCCGTCGGCGGTTTGTTTGCCCAGAACGAAATCGCGGACGAGCCCCGCCGATCCGCCGAGCAGCCCGGGCGCGCACCGCGCCACACGGATCATTTCCAGCCGCAGCGGAACAGCTCCGAAAAAAAGCCGCCGGAGGGCCGCTAAAACTGTTGTTCCTGAACCTCGCGACACGATGTGACAAACCACGCTTCGTCGAATATCCTGCCGATGACCCGGCGCAGCAAACCTTTGAGATTTTGGTTGTCGATCCGTGCGAGCGAGCGGATCGCTTCCGCTTTGTTTTCTTCCAACAACCGGGCCGCCTGCGGGCGCGTGAGCAGGGGAAGAAGGCTTGGGCGCAGGGCGGAGTCCGCAGCGGAATCTTCGAGGTCGTCGCGGATCTGGTATGCGACGCCGAGGGCTTCGCTGTATGCGGTGAGCGCGGAGGCGACGGCGGCATGACGTTCGCGACCGGCCGAAAGGACGCCGAGGTGCAGGGCGACCTCGAAGGCGGGAGCGGTCTTGTGGCGGAAAATTTCCAGAACCTTTCGGGGAGTCAGCGGTTCCGGCGATTGCCGCCAGCAGAGCTCCTCGCCCTGCCCCCGGCAGAGCTGGCGCTGGCATTCGGCGGCGAGGCGCACCATTTCCGACTTCTGCCCGTCGGAGAGCGAGGACGCCGCGATGAGGCGGTAGCCTTCGCCGATCAACAAATCCCCCGCGTTCAACGCCACCGCGAGCCCGTGCTCCGCGTGCAGGGTTTTTGCGCCATAGCGCTCGGTGTCGCCGTCCTCGATATCGTCGTGGATGAGCGAGGCCTTGTGAAAACATTCCACCGCGACGGCGATCGTTTGCAGGTCTCGGGTGGCCGGCCCCGCGCCGCGCAGGGCCTCGCAGGCTGCCGCACAGAGAAACGGACGCCAGCGCTTCCCGGCGCGGGCGAGCCATTCGCGGGCAATTTCCTCGGTGCGGCCATCCGGCGCGCCCAGGATCGAGGACAGCGCTGCGGGAGCGAACCACGAGGCGACCTGCGAGCGCAGGGCGTCGAGATCCAGCCGCCGAGAAGGATCGTCGGCCGAGAGCCGGAGCACGTCGCGAAGACTGCCGAGATCGACCGATGTCTCCCGGCAACCGTCCTGCAAAAGAGGGATCGCCATGCCGGGAATCGCGGCGGCCTCCATGTTGGGAAACGCCCGCTCAAGCACGTTCAGACAGCTGACCCCGACAATGGCCTCCACCTTTTTTTCCTGGATGAGGGCCATCACGACGGCTGAGCCTTCCGCGACGAGCACCGAGTAGCCGAGGCACTCGGCCTCGGACTGCAGCTCGTGGATCGAGCATTGCCCGCAGTGCTTGCAAAGCAGGCCGAACGCGTCGAATTCTGCGCGGCATTGGGATTCCACCCGCAGGCACTTGGGCAGAAGCAGCAGCCGGCGATCGAAGGGAACCGACGCGAAGGCATCCCTCCAGAGCTCGTTGCTGATGAGGACGGCGATGTAGTCGAGGTAAGCCGGATCGCACTTGAGCGCTTCCACCACGCGGGCGGCGTGGCCTCGCACTTGTGCCAGCGGCAGGGGCGGCACGGCGGCCTGCTCCGCCATGTAGCTCCTGACGCATTGCTGCACGCGCCGCCGTTCCGCGAGGGTTTGCGGAATATTCGGCTTCGGTGCCCGCGGGCGTTGTGCTGCGGTGGGCCGGGGAATCGAGACGGGAGCGGAAGACATGCGCGTTTGTGTGCCAAGTATCCAACAGATTTCCGGCGCTGTCGCCCCCTATTTAACCGGTGTCGCCGTGCGGGCTATTTCGCTTTGATGTCGTAGGCGAACAGGCTGTCCTGATCGCGCACGTAAAGCTTTCCATTCGAGACCACCGGATGCGGCCAGCTTTTCTTATCGGTGCGTTCGGGTTGATCGAAGCGGCCTTTTTCGATCCAGCCCGCGGGCGAAGGCTCGATGAGGGCCAGGGTTCCTTTTCCGTCTTCGGCGCGGAGATAGAGCAGCCCGTCGGCGCAGGAGAGAGAGCCTTTCCCGAGCTTTGCTTTTTCCGCCCAGATAATCTGTCCTGTCTTGAAGTCCTGGCAGACCCAGCCCTTGCCGTCGGAATACCCATAGACAGCGTCACGGATTTTGATCACGCCGCCGTGATGGTTGCTCATCTCCTTGTTCGCATACACCCGCTCCGCGGTGAATTTGCCGTCTGCGGCCTCCACGCGGAACAAGTTGCAGCCGACCCCGTAGGCCATGGAGACATAAACGAGATTGCCATCCACAACCGGCGTGCTGATGGGGCAGCAGGGCTTGCCCTCGGGCCGCCCGAAGTCCGCCCGCCAGAGCAACCGCCCGTCAACGGCACTCACGCCCGCAACGCTCGCCTCGGTGAACTGCACATATTGGCGAACGCCGGCAATCGTGGCGACGACCAGCGAGGAATAAGCGGCATTGTCCGGCAAATCGGCGGAACGCCAAAGGACCTCGCCGGTTTTTTTATTCAGCGCGGCGATGCAGCCGGAAGGTCCGCCCGGGGTGAAAATCAGTTTGTCTCCATCAACAAGCGGCGATTCCGAAAAGCCAAACCTCGGGACTTTGCTGCCGGGAAAATCTTTTTCCAGATTTTTGCGCCAGACTTCTTTGCCGGTGGCCGAGTCGACGCAGACCAGGTCGCCGAACTGTCCGAAGGCAAACACAAGATTGCCGTCCGCGGTCGGCGTGCAGCGGGGCCCGGGGTAGCCGCTGCCGCCGCCGATGGGGCCGACTTTTGCCGACCAGAGCTGCTTGCCGGTGGCTTCGTCGAGCGCGAACAGGAGGCTTGAGGACGGGTCCTCTCCCATGGTGAAGACACGCCCTTCGGAGACCGAGACGCCGCTGAAACCGCCGCCAATGCCGGACGCTTTCCAGGCCAATGCCGGCCCGCCTTCCGGCCAGGTCTTGAGCAGGCCGGTTTCAGTGGAAATATCATCGCGCGCAGCGCCGCGGAATAGCGGCCAGTCGGCGGCTTGGAGGCCGGGAAAACAAAACGCGCAAAGACTCAGGACCGGAAGGATTTTTTTGCAAAACATCAGGATGGAATGGTGTGAAATCCATGTTAGCAGGAAGGAATTTCTGCTCAACAAAACTATTTTTCTCCTTGGGAAGGGTTGCGATAAGCGCCGAAGTCGTTGAACCAATATTTTTTGGCGAACCGATACATCCCGTGGCGTTCGGGAATTTCCCGGCCGGGCAGCCACTGGCTTGATTGGGGTTTCATGGCATCGAGCTCGGCCAGCGCGGTGCCGCGGAGCGTGGTGTCGCGCGCGCCGTGTTTGAGCACCAGGTCGCGCACGATGTCGGGCCGCTCCAGGATGATGCACCCTCGCGTGGTGCGGGCGGTGACCTCGCGGAAATCGCGCAGGAACGCCGAGCCGCGCACGGTCTCGTAAATCCCGCGCGGGTCGGCGATGTTCTCGACGGCAAACTGGATGAGCGGGCAGGGCTCGATGTCCCCGCGCGGGCTGATGTGATGGCTCGCGCCGGTCGTCATCGGGCAGAGCGCCACGCCGTCGTGGTCGTAATAGCAATCCACGATGCCGATGGGGAGCCTGGCGCGCATGTCGGTGATGAACCTGCGGACGCGCACGAGCTGATCCTCGCTCAGGGCGAGCTGCGGGTTGCCGCGCCTGCCCACCGGCCGGTAGGTGTAATACCAGACATAGTGCGCGCCGAGGCGGATCAGCTCGCGCAGCCAGTTTTCGCTGAGCAGGTCGTCGATGTTTGTCCGGCAGACGCTCGTCGCCACGCCGGTGATGAGGCGCTCGCGCAGGCAGTTTTCCAGGCCCCGCATGGACTTGTCGAAAACCCCCTGGCCGCCGCGCCGCTCGTCGCCCGCCGCGCCGCTCCCCTCGATGCTGACGAGCGGGGTGACGTTCCCGAGCCGCCGCAGTTCCTTGGCCGTCTCCCGGGTGATCGCCTGCCCGTTGGTGAAAACTTGAAAATAGCAGTCCGGGTGCGCGCCGAGGATGTCGAAAAGTTCGGGATGCAGGAACGGCTCGCCGCCGAGGATGCCGAAGAACGAATTCCCGTGCCGCTTGGCCTCGTTGATGAGCCGGTTCATCGCCGCGAGGTCGAGCCGGTGCGGCGGGCCGTCCACATCCACCCAGCACCCCTGGCAGCGGAGGTTGCACGAGTTTAATATCGAGATCTGCAGGAAGGGCGGAAAATATTCGCCGCGCTTGATCCGGCGCTTGAACCTCTCCACGGCCACAAGATTCTTCAGCCCGAAGTTCCATCCGAACTTGAGCAGAAGCCGCAAATCAACCGTGCGCAGCGAGCGGATCGCGAGTGAGAAAACCATTTAGAAATTAAAAATGCGAAATGCGAAATGCGCGAGGGAAAACCGCACGCGGGAGCGCACGCATCCTGCGTGTTCTGCCTGGCTTCCAGCCGGACAACTCCGGGAAAGGTTTAGCCGCAGAGGATCAGGATTTCCGCAGATTCCAAAAGCGTTGTTCCTGGTGGATTCCTCCTTGTGTTCCTGGCGGCTATTGCCTATTTCGCAACCGACCTATTGGAGTGGGACTCAAATGGGGACGCCCCCAACTTGATTGCGGTCATTTCTCAAATTGCTCAAAATGGAATATCGAATCCTTGGAAAAACCGGCTTAAAAGTTTCGGTGATCGGCCTGGGGGGATTTGGCATCGGGGGCGGATATTTGATGAACGATCAAGCCATCGCGCTGCGCGCCATCGAGACGGCGTTCGATCTGGGCATCAACTATTATGACACGGCTCCGTTCGTTTACGGAGACAGCGAACTTCTTCTCGGCAGGGCACACAAGGGAAGGCGCGACGCGGTGATTCTCGCAACAAAAGCGGAAAATCTCGACCGCGTTTCCGTGCGTGAGTGCGTGGAGACGAGCCTGCGCCAACTGGGCACGGACTATCTGGACATTTTGCAATTTCGCGATCCCACCCCCGAAGGGCTTGCGGCCTCCCGCTTTCACGAGACGTGTGTCAGTCTCATCGAAGAGGGCAAGCTGCGGTTCCAAGCCGTGACCTTAGGCGACAGTCATCAGTTGGAGCAAGGCCGGTGGAGCATCTCACAGGATTTTCCGGTGATGCAATTGGCTTACAACCTGATTTTTCCCGAGGCGGAAAAGGAAATCCTGCCCGCCGCTGCCGCCGCAGACATCGGCGTGGTGTCGCGAGGGCCGCTCTGCAAGGGATTTCTGGCCCGGCGGCTGCTGGAGAAGCCGGACGACATCGCCGCGCATCCAAATTTTAGATGGTTTACTGCGGAGGAAGCCCATTCGTTGCTGGGCATCCAAAGGGGATTGGATTTTCTGGAAATTCCTGGGCAACGAACCCTGGCGCAGGCGGCTATCCAGTTTGTGATACGCCATCGCGCCGTCTCGACAACCATTCCGGGCATCGAAACTCCGGAGGACGCCTGCGAACTGGTGGGCGCGCTTGATGCCCCGCCGTTGACCGACGAGGAAATCCTCCGCGCAAGAAAGGTTGTCGGCGCCTGGCCTGCGATCGATTATTGAACTCTTTCGGGGCTTCGCCCAGTGACTGAAGGCGGGTTTGGACTCAGGGCTTTTTGTTTTTTGTTTCGAGGGCCGCTTGGGCGTTGGCTTTTGCTTCCGCGGCGCGGCGGGCGATTTCCTCTGGTGTGGGGAGGGCGTTGAAAACTTCCGGGGGGATTTCCCCGGCTTGGGCGAGGGCGGCGAGGTATTTGCGGCGCTCCTCGAGTGCCTGTGCCGGGTCTCGGTCTTTGGAGAACCGGGAGTTGCGCTCGCGAAGCCGGGAGTAAAGGTCGCCGCCGAGGAGCGCGGAAAGATCGACCTTCATCGCCTCGCGCGCCGCGCCGTCCCCGGCGGCCTGGCCACCGTTGATCGCGTCGGCGGCGTGCTTGGGAAAGAGGATCGCGGCCTCGGGGCAGACGCGGGCGCAGGCGGGGCAGCTTGTTTTGCATTGCTGCGGATTGCACACTTCGATGCGGGAATCGGCGTCCACTCCGTAAACCCCGAACAGGCAGAAGCCCAGGCATTGCATGCAGCCCGTGCAGCGGTCGTAGTCAATGACCGGGGCCCACGGGATCCAGCCGTCTGGCGTCGTCGCGGCGGATTCGAGCTGATCCCGAAGCGTTTCAAAATCGCGCGGTGGCAGGGCGGGTTCTCTATCGAGAGCCCCGCGCAGTCCGTCGCAAACCGTTTCTGGGTTTCCGGTGCGGAGGTTAAGAAGCCGCGTGGTTTCCTCCGGCAGCGGGGTGCCTGCGGCCACGAAGAGCCAGCGCACGGTGCGCGGGTGGCAGGCGGCCACGACGACCCGGCCGGCCGCCGCGATGCATTTCAAAAGCGGATCGCGCCGCGCGGAGAGCTCGCACAAATCGGCCACGGCATCGAACGGCTGTCCGGAATCGCACAGCGCACGAAGCGCCGCCTCGCGGGTTTCGGCAGGCAACACGCGGGAGTTCGTGCAGTGGCAATAGAGGACGCGAGTGCTCATGGGCGGCTTTCAAGGATCCCGTCAATGACCGCATCCAATATGGCCCGATAACCCTCCGCGTCAACGCAGGTCGCGTCGGGCTTTCCGCGCACCCGGTAGAGCCAGCCTTCGCCGTAGGGATCGCTGGAAATCCGGCCGGCATCCTCGTCCAAAGCGGGATTCCCGCCGGCAAATTCCCCCGTGGCGATGCAGAAGAGATCGGTGAGCGCCTTGAATCCCTCGACCCAGCCGAGAACCTGCCCGGGAGAAACCGCAGCCCCGGGCACGATGTCAAAATGCCGCTCCACAATTTCCCCCATCATCCGCGTGGCAAACTGGGTGAAGCCAATGCGCCAGAGCCCCGCCGCTTCCTCCTCCGCCCAGAAATGCGACGGACTATACCGGCGGGCCGCCGGCAAATGGGTCACGAACTCGCAGCGCTTGTAATAAAGAGTTTCGGGAAAGTCAGAAGGCATGGAGGAAAAACGAGACATGAACAACCAGCCTCGCGATACTTTTTCAAGACACTTTCATCCGGACGCTGTCCGAGGATCAGGGATTCCTTTGAGGAAAGGCGCTGAGGACACCGGGGGCTCGGGAAACTTGGCGGCCTGATCGAGGATGATGTCCGCAAATTCCGGGGCCGTTGCGATCGTGTTTCCGTAGTAGAGTTGGCGGCCGCGCAGCGGGTGCGGGTTGCGCTGGGAATCGTTCCGCTGCCCTGCGCCCGCCGCGGCCGGTTCTTCCCTGATGCCGAGGAGGGCCGGGATGTCGTGGCGGGCATGGAGTCCGTCGGACAGGAAGAACGGGACGACGACGACATTCGGCCGGGACGTGAAGGCGTCCCATTCCTTGATGAGCGGCGGCTCCTCCATGTAGGCGGCGAGGACTTCTGCGTAGAGTCCGGTTCCGGCGATCCGGGCGGCTTGGTGCCTGGCGGAAGCCGCCGAATTTGCGTCAAGGCCTGAGCCATGGCCGACGAGGAGGAGGCTCGTTTCGGAAGGAGGCACGCCGGGGGCAGCTCTCCGCGCCTCCGCGAGGAGCAGGTCCGCGATCCGCTCATGGTTGCCGGTCGGTTCGCAATACCGGATCGTGCGCGCCCCGCGCCGGGTTACCGGCCCGTCGAGCCCCATCTCTCGCGGGATGACCGTCCGCGTGAAATATCCTTCACTGATAAAATTCGGAACGACGAAAACGTCCCGGCTGTCCACCATTGCCAGCACTTCGCGAAAGGAAGGTTTTCCTTTCCAGAAGCAGCAGACGACCTCGGAAAAAATCCCGCGCCTGCGGATCTCCTCCGCGTGCCGGAGGGTGGGGGAATCCGGATCCCGCGTCGAGCCGTGGGCCGCGATCACGAGCGCCGCGTTTTTCACCCGAGAAGCTCCGCGCAGACTTTTTCCGCGCCGAAGTGTTTCTCGGCAAACGCGCGGGCGGCCCGGCAGTGGCGCGGGTAGTCCGAGGAAACTTCCGCGATGCCCGCGGCTGCTTCCTCCGGGGAGCTGAACGCAAGCACTCCTTCGCCCGAGGGCAGGTGATCCGTCCAGCCGGTGTCCTGCACGACGACCGGCTTCCCGGCCGCAAGGTAGCAGGCGCTCCGGCAGCTGAACCATCCGCTGCGCGAACGGACGTAGCCGTTTTTTGCGATGCTCCACTCGCCTTTCGAATTCGTGAGGAAGTCGTGGTAGCTGGCGTAATCCGGGATGTGGACATCCGGCTCGATGATCGTCCAGCCCTTCTGCGCGAGGGTTTCCGTCGGCCGGTTCTGCCCGACGCCCTGCCCCATCGCGAGAACGAATTTTTCCGGGGTGAGCGCCGGAAGATCCAGGAAGCGTGAGAACTCGAGATCCTTCTGCCCGTAGGTCAGCCCGCCGAATTCCTTGGGGGCGTAGCTCGCCCAGTTCATCACGGTTGTCCAGGCATCCGACGCGATGTGCCCTGCGCCCGCGGGCATCAGGGGGTTCGACCACCAGTCGAGGGCGACCGGCTGGACGGTCGGCCGCCAATCCAGCCCGCACTCTGGCACGCGGCAGCCCTCCCGGCCGATGTTCAGCCCGAAGGAGAAGTGCCTGTCGTGCGAGGTGACGCGCGAGGAAAACTCCGAGGCGGGATCCGCCGCGAGGCTGATCTGCGTGAACATCGGATCCCCGTCGAGGAAGAGTTTGAGCGGGATCGCGGCCGTCGGCTCGCGCAGCCAGCAGGCACCGGAGACATTTGCCAGCACGTCGGCCGAGGCCAGAATTTTTTCGGCCCCGCCGGCATCCGCGACGCCATGGTAGGTTCCATCCGCCCCGTTGCGGTAAATCCATCGGTCGCCCATGTCGAACTCGCGCATGACGCGTCCGAGGTAGCCGGTGTTGTGCGAGCAGTCCGCGCTCGGCTCCTGCTTCACCGGATCATACGCCCACGCCGAAGTGTCCTCGAGATACCAGACATCGTGCCCGAGCGCCCGGAACCCCAGCAGATACTGGATGTAATCCCATGTGACCCCGCCAAACGCGTATTGTCCGATCAGCCCGGTGACGACGATTCTCATCGGAGGAAATTATCTGGAGTACCAGCGCGGCCTCTGTTTCGGATTAGCGGACAGCGGCCGATGCGCTCCAGGGACCGGATCCGCCCGCGGTGTCCCAGGCGCGGACTTTCGCGGTCAGGGTCAGGCTCTTGGGCAGGGAGCCGACCGTGCGAGCCGAGGTGCCGACGACCCGGCCGCTGGCATAAACGGTCGAGCTGCTGGCAATGTTGACCTCGTAGGAGGAGGCGTTGGAAACAGCCGTCCAGGAGATCGTGACCCTGCCCAAGACGTCCCGAACCGCGGTGACGTTGGCCGGCGCGAGCAGGACAGCCTTTGCGACAAACGAACCCGACAAGGCGATCGCTCCGGAGGCACCGCCATATCCATCCACCGCGATCCTGTAAGTGGCACCTGCGGCGACGGGAACAATCACCCTGCTTGTGCGGATCGTCGAGGACAGGTCATCGTTCGAACCCACGAGAGTCAAAGTGTTCACAGCGGTTCCCGTATAGATCCCCAAGGTGGTGTCGAAAGCGGAACCGGCGGTGCTCAGGGTGAGCGTTCCGGCTGCCGGAGCCGTCCAAACCCACCAGACCGACTTCCCGCCCGGAACGCCGGCATGTTTGGGTTCGCCGGTCTGCGAAGTCGCTCCGACATTGGATCCGGTGACAGAGAAGGATGTGCCCGCGCAAGCCGTCGCCGAGGCAAAGGCGTCGTTCACAGGGGCGGCGGCGGTGAGATTTCCCGACAGGCGAACCGCTCCGGAGGAGCCGCTTTTTCCGTCAACAGCGATCCGATAAACCACGCCCTTGACCGCCGCGAAAGAAACCGTGCTGTCGAGAGCCCCGGCGGTGGTGTTGTCATTCGAAGCCACCGGGGTGAGCAGGCCGACCGACGTTCCCGTGTAAACGGCCAGCACCGTATCGAAAGCCGACCCGACAGTCTTCAAGACGCAGGGGCCCGCGCTCGGAGCCGTCCACGCCCACCAAACGGATTTCGCCGGGGCGCTGCCCGCGTGGGAGGGCTCGCCCGCCTCCGAGGTGCCGTCGGTGTTGTTGCCAGTCAGTGTCCATGCCGCCGCCGAGACCGCAACGGCCGAGGCCATGGCGTCGTTGGCCGGGCGCACAGGCGTCGGCACAACGGTTGCTTGAAGAGCCTTGGCCAAATTGAGGCGGCCCCCGGATTTTGTCTTGCCGGCGAGTGAGGGAATTTTATCTGTGCCGTCGAGCAGCCTTTTGATCAGCGAGCTGTAGGGTTCAGCGGGAAATTGGGCGGAGAGAAGGGCCAGCACCCCGGCGACATGAGGCGTGGCCATGGAGGTTCCGCTGTATGTCGCGTAGGCCGTGTCGGACGTGGAAACGGTCGAGTAGATCCCCTCGCCTGGAGCCCCGAGATCCACGCTGACGCTCCCGTAGTTGGAAAATGAGGCGAGCCCGTCAGCCCGGCCCGTCGCCGCGACGGAGACGATATTATCGGTGGTGAGGCTGGCCGGGTAGGATGGGGAGATATCGGAATTCGCCCCGTTATTTCCGGCGGCCGCCACAAAAACGATGCCGGCCGCGCGGGCCCGCTCGATCGCCGCCTGCAAGCTGGTGCTCGCACCGCCGCCGCCCCAGCTGTTGCTGAGGATCTTCGCGCCCTTGGTGCGCGCATAATCAATGCACCGGACCGCGTCGCTGTCGACTCCGCTCCCGGTCGCCGAAAGAAATTTGCAGGCCATCAATTGGACTCCCCAAGCCACCCCGGTAACTCCGATGGCGTTATTTCCGACCCCGCCGATCGTTCCCGCGCAGTGCGACCCGTGGCCGTTGTCATCCATCGGGTTGCCGTCGTTGTTGTAGGCGTCGCAGCCGAACACGTCGTCAATAAATCCGTTGTTGTCATCATCCCGCCCATTGCCGGCGATCTCTCCCGGATTTTTCCACATGTTGGCGGCCAGATCCTGGTGGGTCGTCCTGATGCCGGTGTCAATGACCGCGACGATGACCGTGCCGGCCGAGGATCGGATCGCCCAGCCCTCCGGCGCGTCAATGTCGGCATCCGAGATTTGGTTCAGGCCCCAGAGAGTGCCGTTGAGAAACATAGGGTCGTTGGGAACGAGAAGGGCCTGGCGGACATAATCCGGCTCGACGGAAAGCGCGCCGCCCTGCGCCGTCGCGTCCTCCAGGGCATTCGGAAGGGCTTCCAATGAGGCCGAGCTGAGGTGGAGCCTGAACAGTGGGGCCTCGGGAGTGACGCGTTCCATCGTCACGGCTTGCCCTCCCATTTTGGCCAGGAACGCGGCGGGATCCTCACCCTCAGCCAGGGTCACCAGCATGTGATCGGCCACCATCTCTTCCCGCAAAACAACCTGCCCGGTCGCGGGATCCATCACCTCCTCCGTGCGGACGTTGGGATATTTGAAGTCCGTCTCCAGAATGCGCGCCCGCGTGATTTGACCGGGTCCGGGCCCGGGGACATCCACCGCGAGGGAAACTTTCGCTCCGGGGAAACGCTTCAATTCCTCAGCCGAGGGGCGATCCCGCGGAGAGGCGGCATCGGGGATGGTTTTCGGAGGCGTGGGCGCAACCGGCAGGGAGGCCGTCGCGGGCTGGGCGGCAGCCTGCGCGGCCGAGCGCACCACCACGGAGGGGCCGCCTTGGTGGCCCGTTGCGGAAGCGGCGACTGGCGCAGGACTTGCCGCGACGGCTCGGGTAGCGGGCTTGACAACCGGCTGGGCTTGCACGTCTTCGCCGACGGGCTGGAACCAGAACTTTGCAGCAACCAGAATCAGGAGGGAGAGGAGAATGAAAACACCGGCGAATTTGGTCATTTTATTCATGCGGCGAAATTAGTCCCGCCGGCCGCACAGAGTAAATTCTTTTCTTTATCCGGGGGCTTTTCCTAAAGAACCATTCAGGAGCGGAAGACAATTCAGAAAATCGCATCGACTTGGCGGGACGGACGGCAGAGGATTCCGTGCACGATGTCGTTTTTGAAAGAGAAAGCGCTGGAGCGATTGAAGACCGCGTGGGAGGCGGGGCGGCTGGCCCATGCCTACCTGCTGTCCGGACCGGGCGGATCGGGGAAGGAGTGGCTGATGACGCAGATGGCCGGGCTGGTTCTGGGGTCGCCGCATCCGGCCGCGCATCCGGATTTTCACAGCGTGGCCCCGGAGTCGAAATCGCGGCGGATCGTCATCGAGCAGATGCGGGCGATGGAGCAGGCGATCCAGATGAAGCCGTTGCTCGGGCGCACGAAGGTGGCGGTGGTCCGCGATGCCGACCGCTTGCAACCGCAGGCCGCAAACGCGTTTTTGAAGACCCTGGAAGAACCGCCGCCCGGCTGCCACATCTTCCTGTTGAGCGCGCTTCCGGAGGCGGTGATGGAGACGATCCTTTCGCGATGTATCTCCGTTCCCCTGCGCGAAAAATCCGGTGTCCGGACAGATGGCGGATCGCGTCCGGTGGCGGACGCGCTGGCCGGTGCGCTGCTGAAGCCGGGCGGGCCGGACATCGCCGCCGCCATGAATTTTACGAGGGTTTTTCAGAGGGCCACGGCGGCCGTGCGGGAGCAGGTGACCAAGGATCTCGAAGAGGAGCTCAAGCAGCAGATGAAGCACTACCGGGAATCCGCCGACGCGAAGTGGGAGGAGGGCCGCGAGGGCCAGATCAAAGCGCAGGCCGAATCGGCGGTGATCCGCGAGCGGGAAACCCTCCTGCACGATGCGGGCGAGCTGCTCGCCGCCGCCCTCCGCCACCACCACGTGCCAGCCGCCCAGGGCCCGGCCTCAAAAATCGCACAGGCAAACCCGCCGCCCGTCCTCCTCCGGCGTCTCGCCGCGCTCGACCGGACGCGCGACCTTCTCGCCCGGGGAGTTCAGGAAGGGCTTGCGTTGGAGAGCGGTTTTCTGGAAATGATCGCACCGCACCCATGAAACTCGTCGTCATCAAACTGGGAACCGGCGTCCTCTCCCGCACGGGAGGGCGCGCGCTCGACACCGCGCAGTTCCGCCGGATCGCGGGCGAGGTCGCCGCTCTCCACAAAGCCGGAACCTCGTGCCTCCTCGTCAGCAGCGCCGCCATCGCGGCAGGCGTGCGGGTGCTCGGCCTCGCCGTCCGGCCCGACGATTTGCCGGGCAAGCAGGCGTGTGCTGCGGCCGGGCAGCCCGAGCTCATGCGGATTTACTCTGCGGCGTTCCGCCCGCACGGCCTTCACGCGGCCCAGCTCCTCCTGACGCACGGGGACATTGACAGCCGGACGCACCGCGCGAACGTGCGGAACACGCTCGACCGCCTGCTCGCCGCCCGCACGGTCGTCCCGGTCATCAACGAAAATGATTCCGTCGCGGTCGAGGAGCTGCGCTTCGGCGACAACGACCGGCTCTCCGCCGAGGTCGCCCAGCTCGTGCGCGCCGACCGCCTGGTCATCCTCACCAGCGTGGACGGTCTTCTCGACGCCGACGATCGGCGGGTTCCCGTGGTGAAAAATATCTCCGCCGCCGCTGCCCTCGTCCGTTTGGAAAAAGGAGAGGAGTCCGTCGGCGGGATGAAGTCCAAGCTCGAGGCCGTGCATCTCGCCGTGGAATCCGGCATCCCCTGCTCGATCCTCGATGGCCGGAAGCCCGGCCAGATCGCCGCCGCCCTCGCGGGCAAGGACGTCGGCACCCGTTTCCCAGCCCCGCAAAAGAAATATTGATTTCCATCAATTTTCCGGCGACAACCACCCACTTGATTTCCACTATCCCGTGACCACCACCGATCCCAAAAACCCATCAACCGGTGCAAGAGCCGACCTGCGACCGGAACACATTCGCGACGCCGTGATCCGTCTGGCCGGCAATTCCCAGGACGGCATCCAGAGCGCAGGCGCGCTGCTGGCCCGCCTCGCCGGGCGGAGCGCGCAGGACGTGATGACCTACATGACCATCCCGTCCACGATCTCGGGCGGGCCGTCGCTTTTTCAAGTGCGCGTCGGCACGGGCGAAGTCTTTTCTCCAGGCGACGAAGCGGATTTCCTCGTGGCGTTTTACCAGCACAGCTACGAGGACAACATCGGGTTCCTGCGCGAGGGCGGCGTCCTGCTTTACGACTCGGACAATGTCCAGCCGGACAAGGACGACAAGCGGTTTGTCTATGTCGGCATCCCGATCACCGGCCTCACCGTCGAGGCGCTCGGGGGCACCGCGAAGGACAAAGGGAAAAACATTTTTATTCTTGGGTTGATCGCGAAGATCTTTGATCTCGATGTGGTGAAGCTCGAGCGTCTTCTCCGGGAGAAGTTTGGCGGCAAGAACGAGAGCATTCTCAACACCGCGCTGATGGCGTTTCAGGCCGGCTACGCCTATCCGGTCGGGAATGTGCTCACCACACGATACAAGTTTGACCCGTCGCAGGACACCGGTGTGCAGGTGACGATGGAGGGCAACCAGGCGCTTGCCTACGGGCTGATCGCGGGCGGGGTGCGCTACGGCGCGGCCTACCCGATCACTCCCTGGACAACGGTCATGGAAATCCTCCGCGCCGAACTGCCGAAATACGGCGGGCTATTCGTGCAGTGCGAAGACGAGATCGGCGCGGTCTCGATGGCGCTGGGGTTTTCCTATTCCGGGCATCTTGCGGTCACCGGGAGTTCCGGCCCCGGCATCTCGCTGAAAACCGAGGCGATCGGCTGGGCGACGATGGCCGAGATGCCGCTCATCATCGTGAACGTCCAGCGCGGCGGCCCGAGCACCGGGCTGCCCACGAACGTCGAGCAGAGCGACCTCTACCAGGCGATCTTCGGCGGCCACGGCGACAGCCCGCGCGTGGTGCTCGCCCCCTCGACCGTCGAGGATTGCTTCTACATCGCGATCGAGGCCGCGCGCATCGCAAAAAAATACAGCACGCCGGTTTTCATCCTCAGCGACGCCTCGCTGGCCACCCGGATCCAGGCGTTTGACGAGCCGGATTTAAAAAGCGTGATGCGCGAATTCCATCCGGATCTCACGCCCCGACCGGTCGGCTTCCAGCCCTATCCTCTCGACGCGATCACCCAGCACGCGCCGCCCGGCACCCGGATGCTGGGCGGGGTTTATCCGACCGTCACCGGCCTCGAGCACGACGAAATGGGCCACCCGACAGGCAGTCCGCGCCTCCACACGGCCATGACGGCCAAACGCCGCAGCAAGCTCCAGCAGCTCGCGGCGGAAATCCCCGCGCCGGAGGTTTTCGGCGGGCCCGAGGGCGACGCGCTGATCGTCGGCTGGGGATCCACCTACGGCCCGATCCACGAGGCGGTGAAGATCGCGCGCCAGCAAGGCGAAAGCCTCTCCGCCCTCCACCTGCGGCATTTGAACCCCCTGCCCAACGGCCTCGAAAAAATCTTTGCGAAGTTCGAGCGGATCATTATTCCCGAGATGAACGACCAGGGGGTCTACGGCTACGGCCAGCTCGCCACGATCCTGCGCGCCCGCTACTGCGACCCGAAAATCCGCAGCCTGAACAAGACGAACGGCCTGACATTTAACGTGAAAGAAATCCTCGAAGGAGTTTTGAAATGAGCGCCACCACCCCGACCGCCGGCCCCTCGCCGGAAAAGCTGACAAAAAAAGAGCTGACCGCCGACCATCCGACGTGGTGTCCTGGCTGCGGCGACTTTGCGGTGCTGGCCTCGTTTTACAAAATGCTCGAGCGGCGGCAGCTCCCGCACGAAAGCATCGTCACGCTGGCCGGCATCGGCTGCTCGTCGCGGTTCCCGTATTTCGTCAACTCGCACGGCGGGCATTTCATCCACGGGCGCGCGGTGCCGCTGGCATCGGGGGTGAGCCTCTCCCGCCCGGATCTTCATGTGTTCGTCTTCAGCGGCGACGGCGACGCGTTTTCCATCGGCGGCAACCACCTCGAGCACGGCGCGCGGAAGAACATCAACCTGACCTGCGTCATCATGGACAACTCGGTCTACGGCCTGACAAAAAAGCAGACCTCGCCGACGTCGCCGATCGGTTTCAAATCGAAAACCGATCCGGGCGGTGCCGTGGACCAGCCGGTCAACCCGATCAAAAAGCTCGTTTCGGCGGGCGCGACATTTGTCGCCCGCTCGCACGCGTCCCAGGTCAACCACATGATCGCGATGATGGAGCGCGCGCTCGACCACCAGGGGTTCTCGGTTGTCGAGATCCTCTCCGAGTGCGTGGAGTTTTTTCCCGGCGCCTTCGACTCGGGCAACCCGCGCAAGGGTGGCGAGTTCCCGCTGATCGAGGAGAAAAAGGGGGACGGCTCGCCCGGGGACGACGCGCGGCACGACACCGCCGACGAGGTCGCCGCCTACCGGCTTGCCGACCTTCCCGCCCCAGGGCGCTTCGGCGTCTTCTACGAAAGCGGACGGCCGACAAAAAACGCGCTCGAATCTCAATGGATCGCATCCACCCGCGCAAAGCTCGGCGGTGCCGGTGCCCACGAAGTTCTCCAAAAAACTTTCGACCGAATGAAGTGAGGCCGCAGACCGCGCGGCGGCTTTCAGGGTTGGGGCGGGGGCGCTTTTCGGTTCATCGAATTTCCACGGGTCAGGAGTCGCCGACAGTCAGGAGTCCTGACGCTTGCCGCATCGGTTCCGTTGCGGTAGCGTCCCCTCGCATGAGAAACCGGGCATTGAAAGAGGCGCGAGCGATTCTGGCCGTGCTGGTCGCCGCCTGGCTCCTTGCCGGGCTGTTTGCCTTGGTGATCCCGTCGGTTGCGGCCGCCTGGGTCGTCGCCGTTCTGGCGGCCGCCATTCTTTTCACCCTTCACTTTTTCCGCGATCCCGAGCGCGTGCCGCCCCCCGGAGACAACCTGGCGGTCGCGCCGGCCGACGGGCTTGTCACCACGGTGGATGAGGTCGGGGAAAAAGAATTTCTCCACGCGCGGATGCGTCGGGTCGGGATTTTTCTTTCGGTTTTGGACGTCCATGTCAACCGGTCTCCCATCGCGGGAGAAGTCCTGCACTCCGAGCCCAAGCCCGGGAAGTTCCTGGATGCGCGCGACCCCGGCGCCTCGCTTTTCAACGTGAGCCGGACCTGGGTGATCTCCGGGCCCGCCGGAACCGTTCTCGTGCGGCAGATCACGGGCGCGATCGCGCGCAGGATCTGCCCCTGGGCGGTCGTGGGAGACTCGCTCGTCCGCGGCGAGCGGTTCGGCATGATCCGCTTCGGCTCGCGCACCGAGCTCCTCGTCCCCATGGATGCTGAAATCCTCATCCGGCCCGGCGACCGGGTGCGCGGCGGAGAAACCCCCGTTGCCCGCATGCCGACCCCATCCCTATGAGCGATCCCAACGAACCCAGAATCTACCTCCTGCCGAATCTGATGACCGCCGGCAACCTGTTCTGCGGGTTCGCTGCCGTCCTCCGGATCATCGAGGCTTCCCTCCTCGTCGCCGCCGAAAAACCTGCAGGAACCCTCTACCACGAGGCGATTGCCTTCATCCTCGGGGCCTGCGTGTTCGACCTTCTTGACGGGCGGCTCGCGCGCCTCGGTGGGCACGAAAGCGCGTTCGGACGCGAGTTCGATTCCCTCGCCGACATCGTCTCGTTCGGAGTCGCGCCCGCGCTGCTCGTCTATCAGATCGTCCTCCGGGATTTCCAGAAAACCGGATGGCTGATCGCGTTTTTCTTCCTCCTCTGCGGCGGCCTGCGCCTCGCCCGCTTCAACTGCACCGCCGCCGCGTCAGGCGAGAGAACGGACAAGGATTTTCAAGGGTTTCCGATCCCGGCCGCCGCCGGGCTGATCGCCTCGCTGACGCTCTTCATGCTTTGGATGCAGGCCGACGAGCGCACGATCGGCCCCTGGAAATTCGCGCTTCCGATCCTTCTCCTCTTTCTGTCGTTCATGATGTTCAGCCGCGTCCGCTACCCCAGCTTCAAAGGCCTCAACTGGCGGACCCAGCGCTCGCTCCCCGCATTTCTCGTTGTCATCGTCGTGCTCTCGTTCACCGCCATGAACTATCGCTGGATGCCGGCCGTCCTCTTCGTCGCGTTCCTCATTTACGGCTTCGTCCGCCCGTTCATTTCCAAGGCCATAAAAAAAGAAATCGAAGAGGACGACCCCGAGCCCAAAGAGACCCCCTGAACCCGGGCGGAGCCTGCGACCGGGATTCCATTGACATTTCGCGGCACCCCCCGCTTCCTATCTCACTCGTGAAAAAAACGAACCAGCCATTTGAAGACGTTGCCGAAGGCGGCGAAGGGTCGTTCGAGTGGAGGACGTATTTTCAGGCCGTTCTGGATCATCTTTGGATCGTGATCCTCTGCGCCGTGCTGGGGGCCGCCGCCGCCGGTTTCCTGCTGCTCAGGCAGGAGGCTTGGTATAGCGCACGCTCGGTGATCTTTCTCGAACTGGACAAGCAGCAAGTGCTGGGGAAAAGCGTCGAGTCCGTCGTGGACACCCAGATCCGCTCGGTGGACATGGTCAACACGATCGTGGAGACGCTCAAGGGCTATCCCTTCGCCCTTCGCGTTGCGCAGCAGCTGGAGATCGGCAGGGAAAAAATGTTTCTGAAGGCCGTTCTCAGCGCGGACGAGATGCCCGACAAGCAGGCAGCCGGCATGCTCCTGGGCATGGTCACGGCTTCCTACCGCGAGGGCACGCGCCTCATTGATATCGTCTCCGTCACGCGCAGCGGAGAGCTCTCGGTGCTCCTCGCCGACACCTACGCCGCGGAGTATTTGAGCCTCGTCCTCGAGCAGAGGACGACCGCCACGCGATCGGCCGGGCAGTTTTTGGTCGAGGAGGCCGACCGGATCGGCGCCAAGGTGAGGCTCTCCGAGGAGGCGCTCCAGAGCTTCCGCGAGCGCGAGCGCGCCGCCTCGGTGGAAACGATGCTGACCCAGGCCCAGATCCGCGTTAACTCCCTGATCGCGGAAAGTTTCGCGGCGGAAAAGCGCCTCAAGGAGCTGAATGACGACCTCAAAAGCGCGGAGGAAAAACCCTCCGACGCCGACTTTCTGCTCCAGCTTCCGAGCGTCGCCAACCACCCCGCCATCGCCTCCCTCAACACGGCGATCCAGGCCCAGAAGGACGAGATCACGGTGCTCACCCAGCGCTACCTGCCCGAGCACCCGCTCTTCACCTCCGCCACGAAGCGGCTCGAAGTGCTGCTCCAGAGCCGCAAGGACGCCGTGGCATCCTCTCTCGCCCTGCTCAGAGCCCTCCGCGACGAGCTCCGCAGCCAGGGCGTGGCGCTCGCCACCACCCGTGCGGAGGCCGAGAAAAACCTCCTCGACATCACCGGAAAATCGGTGGAATACAACGCCATCTCCCGCGAGCTCCAAACCGGTAAGGCGCTCTACGATGCGGTCGTCAGCCGACTCAACGAGGTCGATCTCACGAAGGGGCTCTCGGAGGAATCGATCCGCATCCATGAGCCCGCGCTCGGCGCGGCCCCGATCCCCGTGCCCCACATCAAGTTTTTCGTCCTCGGAATCCTCGGGGGAACCGGCGTCGGCGTGGCGCTGTCCATCGGCCTCAGCATCCTCTTCCCGTCCTTCCGCACGATCGAGCAGACCGAGAAGGCGACCGGTTTCAAAGTCATCACGGCCATCCCGTTTCTGAAGAAGAAGAGCCCCGGCCTCATCACCGCTTCGGATCGCGGCAGCGCCGCCGCCGAGGCCTTCCGCACCGCCCGCACCGTGCTCGCGTTCGCGGGAGAGCGGGATCAAAGGAAGACCTTCCTCTTCACGAGCGCCCTGCCCTCGGAGGGCAAAACGTTCTGCAGCGCGAATTTCGCCGTCGCCCTCACCCAGCAGGGATTCCGAACCCTCTACATCGACGCCGACCTCCGCAAACCCAGCATCTCGAAGCTCGTCTTTGGCGAGCACCTCCGGCCGGGACTCAGCGACATTCTCCTCGGCACAGCCACCCTGCAGTCCGCCGTCCGCAAGTCCCCGATCGATCACCTCGAGATCATCACCGCGGGCAGCCGCGCACCCAACCCGGCCGAGCTTCTCGCCGAGGACGCGTTCGCCAAATTCCTCCTCGAAGCGCGCGAATCCTACGATCGCATCGTCATTGACAGTGCGCCCCTGGTCGCCGTCAGCGACACCCTCCACATCGTCCGGCACGCGGATGTCAACTGCCTCGTCATCCACTCCAAAGGATCCACAAGAAAGTCCGTCAAACATGCCATCCGCCTCCTCGACGACCATGATCGCCCGCCGGCCGGCATCTTCCTCAACATGCTCGACGGGGGCATTTCCCGTCACGCCTACTCGGGCCGCTCCGCCGGGAAATACGGTGACCACAGCGTTTACGGCAACTCCCGCAACGAGCATTCCTGATTCCGGAAGAAAAACAAACCGGCGCGGCGGCTCTGCACCCGCGGGCGCATCCGGGGAGAGTCGTTGACTTTGTCCTGAGGGTCACTTAACCACAGGGAGCAACAATTTTCCCGGAGTGGCCCAGAACGAAGATTACATAGTGGAAATCCTGATGGATGTCGGCGTGGTCACGCGGACCCAGGTCGAATACTCCCGCTCGCAGATGAAGGGTCACAGCGTGGTGGACGCCTTGGTGCTGGAGGGATTCATCTCACAGGAGGATATCGCACGGACGCTGGCGGCGCAGAACGGCATGGAGTTCATGGATCTCGCGCAGATCGTGATCCCTCCGAACATCATCGACCTCCTGCCGGTCGAGGATGCGCGGCGCTGGCGGGCGGTTCCGGTCGGCGAGCGCGAGGGCGCGCTGCTCATCGCGATCGGCGACCCGATGGACATGCAGACGATGGACGATCTCGCGTTCAAGCTGCAGCGCGAGGTCGAGTTCGTGTGCGCGACGCCGGACGCCATCCGCAACGGCCTGATCCAGTATTACGGCGGCGAGGGCCCGACCACATTCGGCGGGGAGACGATGGATGGCGGCACCGAGGAGGCCGGGGCGGATGACGCGCCGATCATCAAGATGGTCTCTCTCCTCCTCGTGGAGGCCCACCAAAACCGCGCCAGCGACATCCATCTCGAACCGCTCGAGGCGAAATTCCGCGTTCGCTTCCGGATCGACGGCGTCCTGCAGGAAATGCCGAGCCCGCCGAAAAAGCTCCAGTCGGCGATGGTGAGCCGCATCAAGATCATGAGCGGTTCGATGAGCATCGCCGAGAAGCGCCTGCCGCAGGACGGCCGCATCCAGATCAAAATCGGGGACAAGGCGATCGACCTGCGGGTCTCGACGATCCCGACCATCCACGGCGAGAGCGTGGTCATGCGGATTCTCGACAAGACGTCGCTCATGCTCGGGCTTCCCGACCTCGGGTTTTTGTCCGACGACCAGGAGAAATTCGAGCGCCAGATCAACCTGCCGGACGGGATCATCCTCGTCACCGGGCCGACCGGCTCGGGGAAGACGACCACGCTTTACGGCTGCCTGAACTACATGAACAAGCCGGATCGCAAGCTGATCACGGTCGAGGATCCGGTGGAATACCAGATGAGCGGGATCAACCAGGTGCCGGTGAACGCGAGCATCGGGATGACGTTTCCGGCGGCCCTGCGCTCGATCCTGCGCCAGGCACCGAACATCATCATGATCGGCGAGATCCGCGATCTGGAGACGGCGAGCATCGCGACGAACGCGTCGCTGACCGGCCACCTCGTGCTTTCGACCCTCCACACGAACGACGCGCCGAGCGCGATCGCACGCCTCGTGGATATCGGGGTCAAGCCGTTTCTCGTCTCGACCTCGGTGCGCGCGATCGTCGCCCAGCGGCTCGTGAGGCGGCTCTGCCCGAAGTGCAAGGTGCCCGCCGAGCTCACGGAATACGAAATGCACATGCTCCACCTCGACGCCGGCCAGCTGACCGACTCGCACATCATGCGCCCGGTGGGATGCGATCTCTGCCGGGGGAAGGGCTACAAGGGACGCATGGGAATCTTCGAAATCTTCATCGTGGACGACGAGGTCCGCAATATGATCAACAACAACGCCTCCACCATCGCGCTCCGCCAGCGCGCCAAGGAGCTCGGCATGCGCACGCTCCGCGAGGACGGCCTCCGCAAGGTCCTCGCCGGCATGACGACCGCCGAGGAGGTGCTCACCACCACTATGGGAGATCTCGACTAACCGCATGGACGCAAAACAGGTCACGGAAATTTTTGCCGAGCGCGGGCTGATCACCCAGGCGCAGGCCGCCGCGTTCATCCAGGAGGCCGCCACGGGCGAGAAACAAATCGAGCAGATCCTTGTGGACCGCTCGGTGGTGGAGGAGGACGTGTTTATCCAGGTGATCGCGGATTCGATCGGGGCCGAGGCTTACAACCTGAACGAGTTCGCACCCGACACGACCGTGCTCGGGCTGATCCCCTCCGGGCTGGCGCGGCTGCACGGGGCCGTGCCGATCATGGGTTCCGGGAACACGATCATCGTGGCGCTCACCGATCCGCTCAACCCGCAGACGATCGAAGACCTGCGGTTCGCGCTCGGCCGGGAAATCCAGGTGATGGTCGCCTTCCCCTCGAAGGTCAAGGCCCTGATCACCCAGCACTACGGGTCGGAGGTCACGAACTTCGACGATATCATCGCGCAGCTCGGCGCCGGATCGGACCTGCTCGTCACCGGCGGCGCGGGCGACACGTTCAACCTGCAGGCGGTCGCGGCCGAGGCCAATACCGGGCCGATCATCAAATACGTGGATCTGATCCTCGACAAGGCGATCGCCGCCCGCGCGAGCGACATCCATTTCGAGCCGTTCGAAACGGAATTCAAAATCCGCTACCGCGTGGACGGCGCGCTCTACGAGATGGATCCGCCGCCGCTGCACCTCGCCCTCCCGGTGATCTCGCGCGTGAAGGTGATGTCGAACCTCAACATCGCCGAGCGCCGGCTGCCGCAGGACGGCCGCATCCAGAGGACGATCGGCGGCCGACAGGTGGATCTGCGCGTCTCGACCCTGCCCACGACGTTCGGCGAAAGCGTCGTGCTCCGCGTCCTCGACCGCTCGAGCGTGAACCTCGAGCTCGAGTCGCTCGGCATGCCGGAGGACATCTACAACTACATCCTGCACGTCATCGAGAAGCCGAACGGAATCTTCATCGTCACCGGACCGACCGGATCGGGAAAAACGACGACGCTTTATTCCTGCCTTCGAAAAATCAACACGATCGACTCCAAGCTCCTCACCGCCGAGGATCCGGTCGAATACGAGATCGACGGGATCATCCAGGTCCCGATCAACGAGGGGATCGGACTGAATTTCGCGCGCGTCCTGCGGGCGTTTCTCCGCCAGGATCCGGACCGGATCCTCGTCGGAGAAACCCGCGATATCGAGACCGCGCAAATCGCCATCCAGGCCTCGCTGACCGGCCACCTGGTTTTCACGACCCTGCACACGAACGACTCGACCGGCGCCGTCACCCGCCTCGTGGACATGGGGGTCGAACCGTTCCTGATCTCCGCCTCGCTCGAGTGCATCCTCGCCCAGCGGCTCATCCGGAAAATCTGCACCGGCTGCCGGACCGCCTACGAGCCGAACGAACACGTCCTCGCCTCGCTCGGCCTCACGATCCACGACATCGGCGACAAAAATTTCTACTACGGCAAGGGCTGCGACGCCTGCAACAACACCGGCTACAAAGGCCGGAAAGGGATCTACGAACTCCTCAAAATTTCCGACCCGATCCGCGAGATGATCAACGAGCGCACGTCGGGCGTCCTCCTCCGCCAGAAGGCGGTCGAGCTCGGCATGACGACCCTCCGCGAGGACGGCATGCGCTCGATCTTCGACGGTCTCACCACGATCGAGGAAGTCATCAAATACACCTGATGAATCAGGCGCGGAGCCGCCTGTTCGGGAGGCGAGGTGCCCGCCGCATCCCGGATAGGCGGGCGCTTGACTCGCGATCCCCGCCTTGTCAACCTCCGTGCATGGAAATACCCGCATCCATGCTTCAGACTCCGGGCCAATGCCCTTGAGGGCCGGAAAGCGATTTCCTATCAACTGGAATGTTTTCCCCGGAACGCGTATACCCCGAACCCGAGCCAGAAAAGTAGGGCGAGCGGGGGATGCTCGACGGCATGTTGACCGCCCCGGCTGGTGCGCATGAAATCCATAACACCATGAAAATCCGCTTGCGTTGTTTGCTTGCGCTGTTCTGCCTCGCCGCCATCCCGGCATGGGCCGATGTTGTGCTGCCCAGATTGATCTCCGACCACATGGTCCTGCAAAGAAGTGCCCGGACGAGCATCTGGGGCAAGGCAGATCCCGGCGAGCCGGTTGTCGTCACCATCGATGCGGTCTCCGCCAAAACCGTGGCCGGGGAGGACGGGAAATGGGCTGTCGAACTCGATCTGAGCGCGAGCAAACCGGGGCCGTTTGAATTGGTCGTGCAAGGGAGGAACCGGCTCGCCGTCGCTGATGTCGTTGTGGGTGAGGTCTGGGTCGCGGCCGGACAGTCGAACATGGAATTCAAAATGGAGAAAACGATTGAGGCTGGGCAGGAACTCCCCGCCTCGGCCAACCCGCTGTTGCGTCAGTTTTCGAACGACAAATGGGAGGTCGCCGCCCCGGAAACGACCGGACGCTTCACGGCCGTCGGGTATTACTTCGGCAAGTGCCTCCAAAAGGAGCTGAATCTTCCCATCGGGCTCATCAATGTTACCGTCGGAGGCACCCCCGTGGAAGGGTGGATCAGTGCGGAGGCGATCGCATCCGTGCCGGAACTCAAGGAGGGCGGAGAGCGCATTAAAAAGGACTATGACGAATACGCTGCCAACAAAGCGGCGTATGTGACGCAGTTCGGACAATGGCTCAAAGAGAACCTGCGCGAGGACAAACCGGAGCCCGATCCCGTCGCGTATGCCGGAGCGGGCCACTCCGGCGAAGGGTGGACGAAGGTCATATTTCCCGGCAATTTCCAAGGAGCCGGGCTGCCCGCCACGGGAGCCGTGTGGCTGCGCAGGGAGATCGTGATACCTGCGGCAGATGCGCACAAGCCATATACCTTCTCGTGGGGTGAGGTTCAGGGATTTGAGAGCGTTTACTGGAATGGGAAACTGGTTCAGCGCTACACCCACGCCGATTTGAAGGGGAGAAACGAATACCGCACCTACAAAATTCCCGCCGAACAGGTCAACGAAGGAGTGAACGTCGTCGCCGTGCGGGTCTATGCTCCACTGTGCCTTTTCAAAAAGACAGATCGCTTGGGCGAATCACTCAAGGGGGAGTGGCTGGCCAAGGCCGAGTATGCGCTTCCGGATCTGGCCGAACAGGCAGTCGCCATCGCGCCCGTGGCTCCGCTGGCCCGGCCTTCCGGAGTTGAGCTGCCAGGTTCTCTATTCAATGTGAGGATTGCGCCGATCACTCCCGGCACGATCCGCGGCGTCATCTGGTATCAGGGCGAATTTAATTCCCGACGCGCTTGGCAATACCGGATCTCCTTCCCGCTTTTGATCAACGACTGGAGAGCCCATTGGAAACTGGGTGATTTCCCATTTTACTTCTGCCAGCTCCCCGTCTGGCATCCCAGAGGGGGGGAGCCGGGATCCACCGCGTCATCATGGGCGGTCCTGCGCGAATCGCAGGCAAAGGCGCTGGCATTGCCCCACACCGGAATGGCCGTATTGATTGACACCGGCGAGGCGGGAGATCTCCACCCTCCTGACAAACGGCAGGCCGGCGCGCGTTTGGCGGCCCTGGCGCTGGCAAATGATTACGGCCGGAAAATTCCGCACAAGAGTCCGCTTTATGATTCAATGGAAATCGAGGAGAGCAGGATTCGGATCCACTTAAAACACACGGACGACGGTCTGGAAGCGCGTCCCGTCCCGGAAACCCATGTGGTCAACTCACTGGCCGGTGAAACTGCGCCGCTGGTGAGAAATTCGCCGAAGAGCGAGTTGGAAGGGTTCGCCATTTGCGGCGAAGATCGGAAGTGGGTCTGGGCCGACGCAAAAATCGACGGCGACACCGTGCTCGTCTGGAGCGACCAGGTTCCCACGCCCGTGGCTGTCCGCTACGCTTGGGCGATGAACCCGACCTGCAATCTCTACAGCAAAAGCGGCTTCCCGACCGGGCCGTTCCGGACTGACGGCTTCCCTTTGATCACGCAAGATATCAAGTATCCTCAATAAGCCCGTCCGATCTCAAAATCCCCGGCACGTTTCCAGGATGGAACCAGTCCACTGACCTTTATCGTTGTCGCTGGACAGGCGCGGGCTCGTCGAGGGAGGTACCGTCAATCCGCCGCGTTTTTGAGCAGTTCTTCCAGGTTTTTCCGCGCCCGCTCGAATTCCTCTTCGTTCAGGCCTTTCGGAATGGTGATCTGTTCGCCAATCGTGACCGAGATGGTGGAAAACGGCAGCGGGATGATGAACCCGTCCCATGTTTTCATGCGGAAGGCGCGCGAGAAGCTCGCGTGGGCGGGGACGATCGTGGCACCGGTGGCCTGCGCGAGGAGGATGATCCCCGGTCCGAGGCAGTAGCGCGGTCCGCGCGGTCCGTCGGGGGTGATCGCGATGTCTTTGCCGTCGCGGATGATGCGGACGAGTTCGAGCAGCGCCCGGGATCCGCGCCGGGAGCTGGAGCCGCGTACCGCGCCCATCCCGAAAGCCCCGACCAACTGCGCGAGGATCTCGCCGTCCTTGCTCGGGCTGGTGAGCACGGTGAGCCCGCGGCGCAGGCGCTTCGGATACCGCCGGTGCGCGGCGAGTGTGATGCCAAGAATCCGGTTGTGCCAGAAACAGATCAGGCACGGTTCGGGGAAGGCGTTCCGCCCGAGCCCGCACCGGTCGTCGAGGCGCAGCCGGACCGTCAGGAACAGGGCCTTCAGGATCGTCGAGCCGATCCGGGCGAGGAGGCGTTCGCGCGTCATTTCAGAAATTGGCCGAGAACTTTTTTCACGACCGGGCGGGCGATCGAAGCCAGCGTTTCGTTGGCATACGCGATCCAGGCGACCCCGCTCATGGTATCCAGCGGAGCGTCCGGAAAACCGCCGAGCGGGTGCTCGTAAACCGCCCCCGCCTTTTGAAGGATCAGCGCGGCGCACACATCGTAGGGATGGCAGACGAGCGATGTCTCGAGGTCGAGCGCCTGGAAAATCATCGGGCGCAGGTCGCCCACCATCCGGTCGTGCCCGCAGGCCACCTCGTAAAATTGGCCGCCGGTCGAAATATACTGGTCGTCAAAAACCGTGGGCGAGGGAGACGCATTCAGCCCGATGATCTCGTCCCAGATCCGCTCCTCGATCTGCGCGGTCAAGGTCCGGCCCTCGGGGAAAAATTTGACGAACGACGAGAACCCGTGGGAAAAGTCCGTGGCGGACGACGGTGCCGGCACGATCGGCGACGAGGTTTTTTCCCGCACATCGAAGGCCTCGGCCACGAGCGGCCCGGCGGCCGTGGCGCTGAGCTGATCGGCGCGCCACTGCTTTGTGGTCGGGATCTCGGTCATCGCGGCGGCGACGATGCCCGAGAGCCGCGTTCCCTCCCCCCGCTGCGGCGCGATCCCGCCGAGCGCCCAGGCACTGCGCTTGTCATACATGATCCCGCGCGTGCCATCAATCGGGTCGAGGAGGCACTTCCACCGCGTTTCCGACACCGGAGTTCCGGCCGGGAAACACAGGTCGCGCTCGATCCCCTCCATGACGACCTGCACCGGCCATCCGGACGGCCAGTGCGTCCCGAACCACGACAGGATCGCCTCCTCGCTGAATTTATCGACCGCATAAATGGTGTCGCCGCCCGCGTAATCCGCCACCGTCGAGAGCGAGGAGCTCTCCCTTCCCCGCCGCCCATCAAGCACGGCGTCGCGGATCGCAATCCCTAGCTCGCAGAGAAGCCGGCGGAGATCGTCGTGGGTCGCGGAGGTCATGAAGGCCGAAAGTCTAACCGGGATATCCCAAAAAGCCAGCCGCTCGTGCCCGCCTCTACCTCATGGCTTCGAGGGTGCGAAGCGTCTGCCACGCGGCTCTGACATTGTGGACACGTAAAATCGAGGCGCCGCGCAGGGCGCCCGCGACGAGGCATGCGACCGTGCCCGCGTCGCGCTCGGCAGGATTTTCGATGCCGAGCACGCGGCCGATCGTGGACTTGCGCGAGGCGGGAAGGAGAATCGGACGGCCGAGTCGGCGGAGCCGCGCCAGCCCGCGGAAGATGCGGAGGCTGTCGGCCGGCTGCTTCGCAAAATCAATTCCGGGATCGAGCACGATCGCGTCGTGCGGGAGACCGGCCGAAATCGCGAGCGCGATCCGGGACTCAAAAAACGATTCCAGTTCGGCGAGGATGTCGGGGTATTCCTCGCTGGTGCGCGGGATTTTCGGCTCGCCCTTCGAGTGCATGATCAGGAGGGCCGCTCCGCGCTCCGCGCACAGGCGGGCATGCGTGCCGTCGGGCAGAGCGCTCATGTCGTTGAGCAGGTCGCAGCCTGCTTCGAGCGCCCTCCGGGCGACCCCGGTCCGCCAGGTGTTGACCGAGAGCAGCGGCGGAAAAACCTGCGCCCCGTCGCGCGGCGCGGCCGCCACGCCCGGAAACCCGTGCAGGAACGGTTCGATGCGCGACCACTCCTCGTCCTCGCTCACGGCAGCGCGGTTCGTGCGGGCGCTCTCCCCGCCGACATCCACGATGTCGGCCCCTTCGGCAATCATCTCGCCAGCCCGTCCCAGTGCCCATCCCGCATCAAGCCGCCCGTCCCCGGAAAACGAATCGTCGTTGATGTTCAGGATCCCCATGACGAGCGGCCGCCGAGGGAAGACGATCCGCCGCCCGCGCGCGGACAGGATGTTCTCCTTGTCTCCCGGAGAAATCTTCTCCAAGCTGAAGTCCGCGACATGAAATTTATCCATTCGGTTTTTGATAAGCTGAAGCACCATCCGAAGCGCATCGTGTTTCCAGACGGAGACGATGCGCGAGTGCTGCGCGCCGCGCAATTGTTTTACGAGCGTGGCCTCGGGGTGCCGGTCCTTCTGGGCAAGCGGGATGTCATCGAGCGCGTGGCGCTTGCGGAACGCGCGAGCCTCGACCACGTCGCGATCATCAATCCGGAAACCTCCTCGGATCTGCCGGTTTTCTGCCAGCGGATCGAGCGGCTCGAGCGCTACCGAAACATGGGGCTCAAGGACAGCCGCGCGATGATGACGAACCACAACTACTTCGCGGCGATGATGGTTCAATACGGGCTGGCCGACGCGCTGGTCGGCGGCGGGACCGCGTTCGGCGGGGCCCTGCTCCGTCCGCTCCTCAGCCTCATCAAGCCGCTGCCCCATGCGGAGGTCGTCTCGGGCTGCACGATCGTGGAACTGGAAAAAAAGACGCTGGGCGACGACGGGGTGATGTTTTTTGCCGACACCGGCATCGTGCCGGATCCGACCATGCAGCAGCTCGCCTCGATCGCCGTGCAGACCGGCCTCCTTGCGCGCCAGGTTTTTGGCAGGCGGCCGCGCGTTGCCCTCCTCAGCTTCTCGACCAAGGGCAGCGCCCGAACCGCCTCCGCCGAAAAAGTCGCGGGCGCGACCGCGCTCGCCCGGGAGATGGTGAGCCGGCTCGGCGCGGAGATCGCGGTGGATGGAGAAATGCAGGCCGACGCCGCGCTGGATCCCCTCATCGCCGAAAAGAAGATGGGGGCGAGCCTGGTGGGCGGCCGGGCGAACGTGCTCGTTTTTCCGGATCTCAACAGCGGCAACATCGCGGTGAAACTGATCCACTACTGCGCGGCGGCCCGGACGTTCGGCCAGCTCATCCTCGGGCTCACGCGCCCGGCAGTCGATCTCTCCCGCGGGGCGGACGTCGAAGAAATCGTCTGCATGGCCGCGCTCGCCGGCCTCCAGTCGATCGAATACCGGAAACTCTACCCCGAGCAGGGCGAGTAGTTAATTCCGCGGGGCCGCCTCGCGCACCCGCTGGATGGATATGGCTTTCCCGTCGGCCTGGTCAATATCGATGAGGGCGCCGCAGAGGTGGACCGGGCCGCGGGCGATCGGGAAGGCGACCGGAAGGCATTCGGTGAACCGCTGGAGGATCGGCCCGATCTCGCGACCGAGGATCGAATCCGACGGTCCGCACATGCCGGCATCGCAGAGGAACGCGGTCCCGTCCGGCAGGATCCGCTCGTCGGCGGTCTGCACATGCGTGTGGGTGCCGACGACGGCGGAGACTTTGCCGTCGAGAAATCTTCCGATGGCGATTTTCTCGCTGGTAGTTTCCCCGTGGACATCCACGAAGATGACCGGGGTTTCCTGCCGGAGCCGTTCGACCTCGGCGGCGACCGCATGAAACGGGCTGTCGAGCGGCGGGTGCATGAACGTCCGGCACTGGACGTTTACCACTGCGATTTTTCCTTTCGACGTGTTGAGCACGATGCTCCCCTGGCCGGGCGCGGTCGAGGGGTAGTTGATCGGGCGCAGCAGCCGCGGCTCGGTCGCGATGAACCCCGCCGTCTCCTTCTGATCCCAAACATGGTCGCCGGTCGTGATCACCGCGACCCCCGAACGCAGGAGGTCGATCGCGATTTTTCCCGTGATCCCGCGCCCGCCCGCCGCGTTCTCCCCGTTGACGATCACAAAGTCCACATCCCGCTCCTTGAGGAACACGGGAACCGCCTGGGTCACGGCATGCCGGCCGGGCTCGCCGACGATATCACCCAAAAAAAGAATTCGTATCATCCATCCTTTTTATCGCAAGAACGCCCGAACGCATTTAAAAAAACACAATCTTGAAAATTCTTTCTTTGGCGCTGGCGATGCTTTTCCTGTGTGCGGATGCCCACGCGCGCCTGAGCCCGCTGGCGCCGGCCCCCGACTGGTCGAGGCTGGATACCTTTCAGGGGACGATGACGAAAGCGGATTTCCAGGGGCTGCTGGACCGGGTTTATGCGCCGGGCGGGGCGTGGGCGGAGTGCATTTCGCTGGATGGCGGCAGCGCGACGATCCGGACATCGCCCGGGCGGGCGCCGTATCATTTGAAATTTGCGCCTGATGCCGCGTCCTCCAAGCGGCCCGATGTTTACTGGAGGCCGCGCGCCGCGCTTCCGGCACCCGCCGCGGGAAAGCCGCTCTCCGGGCTGAAGATCGCGCTCGACCCGGGCCATATCGGCGGCGGATGGGCGAAAATCGAGGAGCGTTGGTTCCGGGTCGGAAGCTCCGCGCCCGTGACCGAAGGCGACATGACCCTCCGGGTCGCGAAGCTGCTCGCTCCTAAGCTACAGGCCCTGGGGGCCGAGGTCTTCCTCACCCGCTCGAAGGCCGCGCCGGTCACATCCGCCCGCCCGGCGCAGCTCCGGGCCGCCGCCGCGGATGCGCTCAAACAGAAAGGCGACGCGCCCACAAAGTCCGCCGTCACCAAGGAAAGCGAGCGCCTGTTTTACCGCGCCAGCGAGATCCGCCGCCGCGCCCGCCTCGTCAACGAGACGATCCGCCCGGACCTCGTCCTCTGCCTCCACTTCAACGCCGAAGCTTGGGGGAACGAAAAATCGCCGCGCCTCGTCAACGAAAACCACCTCCATTTTCTCGTCACCGGCTCGCTCACCCGCGAGGAGCTTTCCTACGACGACCAGCGGCTCGAAATGCTCGTCAAGCTGCTCGGCCGCTCGTTCGCGGAGGAGCTTCCGCTCACGAACGCCATGTCCGGCACGATGGCCCGCGCGACCGGACTCCCGCCGTATGATTACCAGAGCGGCCGCGCCGCCCGCGTAAACGGCAACCCGTATGTCTGGGCCCGCAACCTCCTCGCCAACCGGCTCTTCTCCTGCCCGGTCGTCTATGTCGAACCCTACGTCATGAACGGCCGCGCCGCCTTCGCACGGATCCAGGCCGGAGATTACGACGGACGACGGAATTTTGGAGGCGTCGCGCGAAAAAGCATCTACCGTGAATACGCGGACTCCGTCGCCGACGGGCTCGTCAAATACTACAGCACCCGATGAAAATCATAGCCATCACCAACCAAAAAGGCGGGGTCGGAAAGACCACCACCACCGTCAACCTCTCCGCCGCCCTTGCCGAACTCGGGCAGCGGGTTCTCCTTGTGGACCTCGACCCTCAGGCCAGCGCGACCAGCGTGCTCGGTTTGAAGGAAGCCTCCTCGGGCAGCATCTACCAGTCGCTCATCGGTGCCCGCCACGCCCGCGAACTCATCCTCCCGACCCGCATGCCAAACCTCTCCGCCATCCCTGCCGACCTCGACATGGTGGGCGCAGAAATCGAAGTCGCCCGCATGGACGACCACATGCTCCAACTCCGAAGGGTCCTCGGCGACATCCGCGAGCAGAACGCTTTCGATTTCGCGCTCCTCGACTGCCCGCCCTCGCTCGGCATCCTCATGACAAACGCGCTCGCCGCCGCGGACGAGATCCTGGTCCCGATCCAGTGCGAGTATTACGCCCTCGAGGGGCTCGGCCTCCTGATGGACGTCACCGACCGGGTGCGCGCCAGCGGCAACAACCCCGGCCTCTCGATCTCCGGGCTCCTGCTCACAATGTATGACAGCCGCACAAACCTTAGCCCGGCCGTCGTCAAGGATGTCCGTGACCACTTCCAGGAAGTCGTCTATGAGACCATGATCCCGCGCACCGTCCGGTTCGCCGAGGCCCCGAGCCACGGGCGCACGATCCTCGAGCACGATCCCTCCGGCCCGGGCGCCGCCGCCTACCGCGCCCTCGCCAAAGAACTCCTCGAACGCCAAAGCCGCGGCCTCGCCTTCACCAGCGCCGCACAGCCGTAAACCGGGCTCACAGGATTTTTTCGAGGAGGTAGTTTTTGAGATCCGCGATGGGGAGGCGTTCCTGCTGCATGGAATCCCGCTGGCGGAGCGTGACCGTGCCCTCTTTTTCCGGTCCGTTTTCGCCGATCGTGTCGAAATCGACCGTGACGCAGAACGGGGTCCCGGCCTCATCCTGGCGGCGGTAGCGGCGGCCGATCGCGCCGGACTCGTCGTAGAAGACGTTCATGTGGCCGCGCAGCGAACGAACGATCCCGCGCGCCGCCTCGACGAGGGCCGGCTTGTTTTTCAGCAGAGGGAAGACGCCGCACTTGATCGGGGCCATCCGGGGGTGGAACCGCATGACCGTGCGCGTCTCGGATCCGCCCTTGTCATCGGTGACGGTCTCCTCGTCGAAGGCCTCGCAAAGCAGTGCCAGAGCGGTCCGGTCGGCTCCGGCGCTCGGCTCGACGACATGGGGAACAAAGCGTTCCTTCGTCACCTCGTCATAATAATCCAGCGGCTTCCCGCTGTGCTCGATGTGCTTCGAAAGGTCGTAATCGGTCCGGTAGGCGACGCCTTCGAGCTCGCTGATCCCGAACGGAAACTCGTATTCGAGGTCGTAGGTCTTCTTGGAATAAAACGCGCGGTCGCCGTCCGGGATGTCGTTCACGTGGATTTTCGAGCGCGGGATCCCGATGTCCTCGTAGAACCGGAGCCGCTCTTCGAGCCAGTAGTCGGTGAGCTTGAGCCCGTCCTCGGGACGGCAGAAATATTCGATCTCCATCTGCTCGAACTCGCGCGAGCGGAAGATGAAATTCCGCGGGTTGATCTCGTTGCGGAACGCCTTCCCGATCTGCGCGATCCCGAAGGGAAGCTTCTGGCGCGAGGTATCGAGGATGTTCCGGAACTGCACGAACATCGCCTGCGCGGTCTCCGGGCGAAGGTAGACGAGGTTGTCATCGCTCTCGATCGGTCCGGCGTAGCTTTTCAACATCAGGTTGAACGCCCTCGGCTCGGTGAGATCGCGCGCGCCGCAGTTCGGGCAGAACTTCACGCCGTCCTTTTCCGGGAGCTGGTCCGCGCGGTGCCGCGCCTTGCAGGCCCGGCAGTCCACCATCGGATCGCTGAACGTCTCCTCGTGGCCGGACGCCTTCCAGACCGCGCGGTTCATGATGATCGCGCCGTCCATTCCGACCATGTCGTCGCGCTCGCGCACGTTCCGCTTCCACCAGAAATCCTTCAAGTTCCGCTTCAGCTCGACCCCGAGCGGGCCGTAGTCCCAGAACCCGTTGATCCCCCCGTAAATTTCCGATGATTGAAAAATGAAACCCCTCCTCTTGCAGAGGCTCACAATTTTTTCCATGCGCTGCGCGGACTCGTCTTTCGCCATATCCGGCTATCCAACCCGACCTGCCCGGCCAGGTCAACGCGGATCAGGCGCGGATCATTTTCCGGTGGAGGAATCCATCGCGCGGTTGAGTGCGCTGACGATGGCCTTGATCGATGCGAGCTCGATGTTCGTGTCGCTGCCGACTCCGAAGAACGTCCGCCCGGCGGGCATTTTGATCTGCATGTAGCTGACCGCGCGGGCACCGGCGCCGGCGCCGAGCGAGTGCTCGGAGTAGCTGAGCACGTCGAAGCGCGGAAGCGAGGTGCTGCGCAGGGCATCCACGAAGGCGTCGATCGGCCCGTTGCCAGCGCCCTTGAGGACGAGTTCGCTTCCGGCGTGGAAGAGCCGCGCCTCGCAGGTCACCGTGCTCGAGCGCTCGATCGTGCAGAACTCGACCAGCGCGACCGGCTTGTCGCGGGCGATGTATGTCGCGACGAAGACCTCGAGGATCTCCTGCGGGCTGAGCTCGGTGCCTTTCTCGTCCGAGATCCTGTTGATGATCCGCCCGATTTCCTTCTGCATCAGCCTCGGGAGCTGGTAGCCGAATTCTTTTTCCAAAACGTAGGCGACCCCGCCCTTGCCGGACTGGGAGTTGATCCGGATGATCGCCTTGTAGCTTCTGCCGATGTCGGCGGGATCGATCGGGATGTAGAGCACATCCCACGGCTTGCCCTCGCCCTGCTGCTCCCATGATTTTTTGATGGCGTCCTGGTGCGAGCCGCTGAACGCCGTGAACGCGAGGTCGCCGGCATACGGGTGCCGCGCGGGGATTTCCATGCGGGTGCAGCGCTCGTAAACCTCGCGGATGCCGTTGATGTCGCTGAAGTCGAGCCCGGGGTGGATCCCGTGCAGGTAGAGGTTGAGCGCGAGGGTCGCGACATCGAGGTTGCCGGTGCGCTCGCCAAGCCCGAAGAGCGTGCCCTCGACGCGATCCGCGCCGGCCAGAAGCGAAAGCTCGGTGGCAGCGATGCCTGTGCCCCGGTCGTTGTGCGTGTGCAGCGAAAGCGTCGTGAGAGCGCGCCGCGTCAGGCGGGTGGACATCCACTCGATCTGGTCGGCGTGGACGTTCGGCGTCGCGTATTCCACCGTGGCCGGGAGGTTGAGGATGATTTTGTTGTCCGGCGCCGGCTGCCAGACGTCGGTCACCGCCTCGCAGATCTCGAGCGAAAATTCCAACTCCGTGCTCGTGAAGCTTTCCGGCGAGTATTCCAGCCGGATCCGGGAGCCTGCCTCCACGAGCGGGCGCATCTCGTCCTTGAGAAACGACACCGCGTCGGTCGCGATCTTCACGATCTCCCCGCGCGTGGCCTGGAACACGTATTCGCGCTGCTTCGGAGAGGTCGAATTATAGAGGTGAAAAATCACGTCCCGCGCCCCGCGGAGCGCCTCGAGCGAACGTGCGATCAGCTCGCTCCGGCACTGGCACAACACCTGGATCGACACCCCGTCCGGAACCAGGCCGCCCTCGATCAGCCTCCGGCAAAAATCAAATTCGATCTGCGAGGCCGACGGGAACCCGATCTCGATCTCGCGGAACCCGATCCGCACGAGCATCTCGAAATATTCGAGCTTTTCCTCCACGCTCATCGGCTGCGCGAGCGCCTGGTTCCCGTCGCGCAGATCCACGCTGCACCAGATCGGCGCCCGCTCGAGCGTCCGGCCGGGCCACTGCCTGCCGGGCAGATCCACCGGCGGAAACGGACGGTATTTTGTGACGGGTGCCGCTTGCATGTTGGAAAGAAACCTACCACCACACGCCGCCCCCGCCAATGACCGATTGCGGCCGGCGGGCTGGAATCCTCTCGCCCGGCGGCGCGCGGGTCGCTAAAAGTGGATCTCCCCGCCAGAAAATGAAGACCCAAGGGACAAAAATGACATCAAAGGACGGAAGTCCACTTTCGTCCCGTGCGTCCCTCAAGTCCCTTCCTCCTGCTGCCGCCACCTTCATCCCACCCCACGGTGGATACGAGAACCTCATCTCCTTCCAGAAATCCCGCATCGTCTATGATGGCACCGTGAAGTTCTGCGAGCGCTTCGTGGACAAGCGCAGCCGCACCACCGACCAGATGGTGCAGGCCGCCCGCTCCGGCAAACAGAACATCCTCGAGGGCAGCCAGGCCAGCGGCACCTCGAAGGAAACCGAGATCAAGCTCACCAACGTCGCGCGCGCCAGCCTCGAAGAACTTCTCGAGGACTACCGCGACTTTTTGCGCGTGCGCAGTCTCGCGGAGTGGCCAAAAGATCACTCCCACACGCGGCGCCTCCGCGAACTCAACCGCGAGCCCGATGCCTGCTACGAAACCTTCAAGAAGGGCATCGAGCATCCCGACCCCGCCATCGCCGCCAATGTGATGATCGGCCTCATCAAGCTCACCAACTACCTGCTCGACCAGCAGCTCCGGCGTCTCGAAAAAGACTTCCTCAACGAGGGCGGACTCCGCGAGCGCATGACCCGCGCCCGCCTCTCCTCCCGCGCCAAACAGCAGCGCGAAGATCCGCGGAGCAGCTAAATCAACCTCCCCTCCCTCCCGTCCTTTTCGTTCCTTCCGTCCCTTTCCTCCTCCAAGATTTCTCGCTTTTTGAGAACAAATCCCGATAATGCCCCGCGTGCCGGATCCCGTTGAGTTTTTGCTGTCTCTCCCGCCTGCCATGGCGGCGGCGTTCCCATCGCTTTTTCCAGATTCTCCGCGCAGGTGGTTTGCCTCGTGCGATCCGGCCGGGCGCAAGCTGGGATCTGGGGGCGGGGTGGCGCAGATGCTGGCCGATGCATGGAGGGCAGAGGGCGGGACCTTCGACGGGTGGCTGGATTCCGCGCGCCGTCTGGTCCTGCTGGCTGGCGGCCAGAGCCGGAGACTTCCGGCATATGCGGCCGCCGGGAAAGTTCTCATGCCGGTGCCCGTGATGCGCTGGTCGTACGGGCAGCGACTCGACCAGACGCTCCTTGACCTTCAGGCCGACGACTACGCGCGGATCCTCGCGCTCGCGCCCGGCGACTCGCGGGTGCTCGTCGCCAGCGGGGATGTGTTCCTGAAATTTCCCGGGGAGATGCCCGCGATCCCGCGCGCCGATATTGTCGGCTTCGGGATGTTGGTCAGCCCGGAGGTCGCCTCGCATTTCGGCGTCTTTTTTTCGCCCCGCGAATCGCGCGGCGAGGTCGCGTTTTTCCTTCAGAAGCCGACGCCGGAAAAGATCCGCGAGCTTGCGGCCACGCACGCCTATTTTGTGGACACCGGCCTCTGGCTCCTGAGCCGCCGGGCGATCGGCGTCCTCATGGGTCGGTGCGGGTGGACGGGCGAAGGGTTTGCGGGCGGATGCGCGGCGAACTACGAGCTCTATGCCGGGCTCGGTCCCTCGCTCGGATCCCGCCCGTCGGAGAGCGATCCGGAGATTCACGCGCTCACCGTCGGGATCGTCCCGCTGCCCGGTGCCGAGTTCTTCCATTTCGGGACGACCCGCCAGATGATCGAGTCGCTTTCCGCACTCCAGAACCGGGCCGCCGGGAAGGCCGATCAGGACGACTTCTGGCGCAAGCCGCACCCGGACATGTATGTGCTCAATTCGAGCTTCGCTTTCAAAAAACGGGCTCCCGACCACCGGATGCTTTGGATTGAAAACTGCTCGCTGCCCGACGATTTCCTGCCCGCCCGGGAAAACGCGTTGACCGGGCTTCCGGCTGGCGACTGGACGTTCCCGCTCGCTCCGGGTGACTGCCTCGACTGCGTGCCGGTGGGCGAATCGGATTTTGTGATCCGCCATTACGGGTTCGACGACCGGTTTTCCGGCGCTCTGGAAAGCGCGCTTTGGATGGGGCGTCCTGCGACCGAGTGGTTTCGCGACCGGGGGATGTCGCCCGGTGACGCGGGGATCGCGCCCGGCACCGACATCCAGGAGGCCGCGCTTTTCGCGGTCGTGCGGGATCCGGATTCGGCGTGGATCGCGTGGCTTCTCAACGCCTCGCCCACCGAGGGGGCGCGCGAGGCGTGGCTCTCGGCCAGGCGGTTCAGCGCGCGCGAACTCGGCGAGCATGCGAACCTCGCCCGCGTCTTCGCCCAGCGCCGCGCGCTCTCCGCCGAGGCCGCCGGCACTCTCTGGGACCACCGCGCCAGCAATCCATTTTTTCGCATCGACCTCGACAATGCGGCTTCGATCTATGCGGCCGGAGATCGTGGGGAGCCGGAGGCGGACGCAGCCGGAGGCAGCGCGCTGCGCCGGATGCACGAGCAGGCGTTTGTCGCCGCGGTAAAAAAAGCGCGCGGGCAGGACGGCGCGCGCGAGGAAGCGGTGGCCTTCGCCGCGCTGGCCGAGCGGATCGTCGCGCTGTGCAGTCCCGTCGCGCCGCAGGCGACCCTGATCGAGGATCAGATCCTTTGGGCGCGCTCGCCGGTGCGCCTCGACCTTGCCGGCGGGTGGAGCGACACTCCTCCTTTCTGCCTCAAGCACGGCGGTGCCGTGGTGAACATGGGGGTGGATCTCAACGGCCAGGCACCCGTCCAGGTTTTTGTGCGGATCTGCCCTGAGCGCCACATCCTGATCCGCTCGATCGATCTCGGTGCCCAGACGGTGATCCGCTCGTTCGACGAACTGGAAAACTACTCGACCATCGGCGCGGAATTTTCCCTCGCCAAGGCGGCGTTCTGCCTCGCCGGATTCCATCCGCGTTTTCACAAATCCGCGCCCTCCACGCTCGGCGGGCTGCTGGAGGAGTTCGGCGGGGGAATCGAAGTCTCGATGCTCGCCGCCTCCCCGAAAGGCTCCGGCCTCGGCACGAGCAGCGTGCTCGCCGCGACGCTGCTCGCCGCGCTCGGCGCAGCCGGCGGCATGGGCTGGGATCACGAGGATCTTTTCCGCCGCACGATGGCGCTCGAGCAGATGCTCACATCCGGCGGCGGCTGGCAGGATCAGGCGGGCGGAATTTACCACGGGGTCAAGCTCATCGAAACCGCTCCAGGCCTCGACCAGAAGCCCTCCGTGCGCTGGCTTCCCGAGCGGTTGCTTGGCCCCCAGACCGCCAACCGGATGTCGCTGCTCTATTACACCGGCATCACCCGCGTCGCAAAAACCATCCTCCAGGAAATCGTCCGTGGGATGCTTCTCAACTCGCACACGCACATGGAAAAACTTTTCGCCATCCGCAACCATGCGGTCGGCGCCTACCAATCCATCCAGCGCGAGAACTGGCCCGCGCTCTGCGGGGTCGTGCAGACGAGCTGGGAGCTCAACCAGGCGCTCGACAGCGGGACGAACCCGCCGGAAGTTTCCGCCATCATCGGGTCGGTTCGCGACTGGACCGCCGGGGTCAAGCTCCTCGGTGCCGGCGGCGGCGGCTACATGCTCCTGCTGGCCAAGGACGAAGCGGCGGGAAGCCGGATCCGCGAGCATCTCACCTCCCGCCCGCCGAACCCCCGGGCGCGGTTCGTGGACTACTCGATCTCTCCCTCCGGCCTCCAGATCACGCGAAGCTGAATATTGACAGGCCCGGTGCGGATTGGTAATTTCCGCGCGTTCGCGGGGCTCGCCCCAGATGGAGGGGGCGGCGCGATATCTATGCAATCGGTCCTCGATACTCCGGTGCTGGTGCTCAACCGCCTGTGGCAGGCGGTCAACACGTGCAGCGCCCGCCGCGCATTCACGCTGCTCTATCAGGGGCACGCGCAGGCGGTCTCATCGGATTCCAGCCGGGGATTCACGACGCACGACTTCGAGGGATGGAGGGATTTTTCACGCCAGAACCCGCATCCGGAGATGGTCAAAACCATTTCGATGCATGTGCGGATCCCCCGGATTATCGTCCTCATGCTTTTCGACCGGCTCCCGAAGAAGGAGGTGAAATTCACGCGCTTCAACCTCTATGAACGCGACCGCAACACCTGCCAGTATTGCGGCCTCGGGTTTGACCGGGAAAAATTGAACCTCGACCACGTGCTCCCGCGCGACCGGGGCGGGCAGACGACGTGGGAGAACATCGTCTGCTCGTGCATCCCGTGCAATACCCGGAAGGGCAACCGCCTCCCCCACGAAGCCGGGATGCGGCTCGTCCGCATGCCGAAGCGCCCGAGGTGGCGCCCGTTCGTCCACATCTCGATTTCTAACGCGCCGCATGAAAGCTGGAGGCATTTTCTCGACATCGCCTACTGGAATGTCGAGATCGGGGACTGAGGCTTCCTCCGCGCTGGTCATCCGGCGGCAACCGATGTAAAAAGAATTCTGTGGAGCACATCAAACGCCGCCGCAATCCGGCCCTCTGGCACCATGTCAACCGGTTTCTGACCGTGCTGATCATCGCCGGCGTCCTCCTCTTTGCCGCCGTGAATTTCTACCCGCAGTGGGCCCATCGCAACCATCTCGCGCAGCAGCTCCGGGACGAGCAGGCGAAACTCCGGACGGAGCAGCTCCTCCAAAAAAAGCGCGAGCGCGAAGTCTCGCTTCTCCAGAACGACCCCGGCTATATCGAGGCCGTCGCCCGCGACAAGCTCGGCGTGATGAAGGATGGCGAAACCATTTTCCGGCTCGACGGGTCGCACGCGCAACCCGCCGCCGCGCCGGAGCCCCGGAAGAAGCCCTCCCAATGAACCAGGTGAAGGACACTCTCCGCGCCACCGTGCGGCTGGGCTATGACGGGCGGGTCCACAAGCAGTTCCGCGGCCCGAAGGCGGACGAGCGCTTCGCCAACGAGGTCAGGGTTCTCAAATACCTCGAGGAACGCGGGTGCCCATTCGTGCCGCGCCTCCTGGAAGCCGATCCGGACAGCCTCAAAATGGTCACGACAAATTGCGGGAGCCGGGTCGATCACCTCGACGAGGAGCGCTGCCGCGAGCTGTTCGAGGAGCTGCTGAATTTCGGCGTCCGCCACGACGACCCGGAGATGCGCAACGTAACCTACCGGCAATCCGACGGGCGGTTCTGCCTGATCGATTTTGAATTCGCCACGATCCTCGAACATGCCAGCTGAAGAACCGCCGCTGGCATTCTCCTGGTCCGGGCACACCGACCGCGGGCGCGTCCGCAAGAACAACGAGGATTCGTTTCTCGGGCTTGCCGTCGATGCGGAGGGGGTGAGATTCCTCGGAAAGATCGGCGACGCCGTCGGAGGGCGGGCGGATTTTGTTTTTGCCGTGAGCGACGGGATGGGCGGGGCGATGGCGGGCGAGTTCGCCAGCCGGATCACCGTCGAGAAAATCACGAAGCTGCTCCCGCCGCTTTTCCAGCAGAATGCGTCCGGGATTGCGGCCGGATACACCGGTGTGGTCGAGGAGCTTTTCGGAGAGATCCACAAGGCGCTCCTCTACCTCGGCGACTGCTACGAGGAATGCGCCGGGATGGGTGCCACCCTCAGCCTCTGCTGGTTCAGCGGCCGCAAGATGCATTTCGGGCACATCGGCGACAGCAGGATCTATTCCCTCCCGGCCGCGGGCGGGATCCGGCAGCTCACGCACGACGACACGCATGTCGGGTGGCTGTTCCGGAACGGGCAGCTCAGCGAGCGCGAGGCGAAATCCCACCCTCGAAGAAACGTCCTCCAGTCCGCGCTCGGGGCCGGCCACCAGTTCGTCAACCCCCAGGTCGGGGCGGTCGAATGCGGGCCCGGCGACCGGTTCCTCCTCTGCACCGACGGGATCACCGACGGGTTGTTCGAGGAGCAGATCCCGGAGATTCTCCGCGAGGGCGGCTATTCGGCCGCCCACCTCGTAGGCGAAGCCCTCAGCCGCTCGGGGAGGGACAACGCCACCGCCCTCGTGGTCGAACTCGCCGACCCGCCGCCGACCGAAGTGCCCAGCGCCTCCGCCCAAAAGTGATTTTTTTTGGCAAGCCCCCGGTATCGTGCTATGTTCAGCCATGCACCAGTGCCTCATGCGATGCGGGTTTCTTGTGAGCAGGCGGGCGTCCGGCTGGAAAAAATCCGGTTTCACGCTCATTGAGCTGCTGCTGGTCATTGCGATCATCGGGGTGATGAGCGCGCTGATTATCACGACCGTCACGAACGCGGCAGCGGATGCCCGCCGGACGCTCGCCTACCAGCAGCAGGTTACCCTCCAGGATGCCCTCAACGCCTGGATCGCGGGAAATTCCAGCGGCACGAACTCTCTGAACACCGCGCGCACGCTCTACTCCGCCGCCTCTTCCGACCTGGCAAAGCTCGACCTCCTCGGCAGCAACTACCTCCACAACTCGACCTACCTGCACTTCAAGAGCAATTCCGTTTCCGGCATCCAAAGCGAGGCGATGGTGAAATCCGGAATGCATTTGACCTTCACCACATGGAGCGGATCAAATTACCCCACCGTGGAATGGCAATGACCATATGAAATACGAAATGCGAAATGCGGAATGCGAAACCCGGAACGAATCCGCACGGCCGATCCGGCCTTCCTCCTTTTCTCCCGCCTTCTCCCTCGTCGAGGTGCTGGCGGCGATCACCATCATCGGCATCGTCACATTCCTTGCGATCCCGAACATCGTCCGCATCAAGCAGGACGGCGAGGACAACCTCGCCCGCGCCCGCGCGGAGTCGCTCAACATGGCGATCGCCTCGTATGTGCAGGTGGTCGGGACAAATGCCGCCTACAGCGCATGGAGCAATGTCAGCGCGGACGCGAGATACAACTTGATCCGCCCCTACATCTCCTTCTCCGAATCCACTCTCTCCGCCTTCACTCCCTCCGGCTATACGATCACTCCTCCGACGAGCATCGTCCCGATGACAAATAAGACGACCATCAGCAACACGGTGCGGAGCACAAATATTTATTACTGAAACCATGCGGACCGGAGCGAAACGCGGCGGAAGCCGGAGGGGAAGCGGGACATTTTCGCGGCGCGCGGGATTTTCCTTAGTCGAGATGATCGTCGTGATCGCATTTCTGGCCATCGTTGCCGCCATCGCCATTCCCGTGATGTCAAACGTCGTGCAGTCCTCATCCTACGGGATCGCCAAGCGGAACATGCGGCTTCTTAACGGGGCGGTGATCGCATATAATGAAGGCGTCGCGGAGCTGACGAACGCGAGCGGCGCCGGGCAGGCCGTCTTCACTCTCCTCTGCACCCGCGCGGCCACGAACCCATCCCCCGGCTCACCCTATCTGCCGCCCAATGCCGTTTTTGTCAGCAGCAGCGACTCCGCCACCTACCGCGCCACCTGGAACGGGCGGATGTTCAAACTTGTCCCCGCCGGAACGGGCGGCTCCGGGCTCGACCTCCTCAAGCTCATGGGCTCATCATCCTCTACGAACTGATGAACACCGCCGACTGGCATGACCTCTGCACCGTCCTCAAGGAGGGCGGGATTGATCCTGGCAACCCGCCCGAGGAGACCTTGGATCTTCACCAGCACCTCGCGCATGTCAACGGGATCCTGGCCGAGGAAGCCCTCGAGTGGCTCGCAAGAAAATTCACCGTCCTCCCGTTCAACCCGATCCGGACAAGCTGTTCGACCCGCGCGGAAAATGCCTTCCGGAGGCTCTGCCCGAAAATGTCGGGCTCGGAGGAGGATTACTGGATCCCGTTCGGCACGCTCGGCCCGCTCCTCCTCTGCGCACATTACAATCCCGCCAGCACCCGGCTCTGGGAAATCCCGCACGAGCTCGTCATCCCGATGCTCGTCCCGCAGTCGAAATACGCCATTTTTCAACGCGATTTCATGGGGCGCCTCGACCTTCAGCCGCTCGAAGAAAAACTCCCTTTGGTTGTCCCTCATCCGCTCCCGCAAAATTCCAGCTCCGAGGCCGTCCTCGAGTGGCTTCTCGCGTTTTACCCGTTCGAGGAGGACATCCTCAGCAAGCTGGAACGCGCCAAGGCCGATCTGACGGGAGTGCCGCCGGAGGCGTTGACGGCGATCAAATCCCTCCCGTCCCACTACGGGCTTGCCCTGCGGTGCCTCTCGACCGGAGACGCCTGCTTCAACGCCGAACACGCGCCCCCGCAAAGCCTCTTCCCGGATTCCCTCCTCGAAAAATATGCCGTCTATCCCCTCTATTGTGGCGTTAAGACGGTCTTCCTGCTTTCTGCCGAAAAAGAAAACTTCGGCTTCGAGGACGAATGGCTTTCCGGAGGAAACGACCCGCTTTTTTTCCGCACGGTTCTGGCCGAGCGCGAGGCGGTCATCGCGACGATCAACCGCGACCGCAGCCGCGCAGCCGGCTCCAGCACGGCCGCCGCCGACCAGGAGCTCACGTATTCGGACGTCGCCAACATCGTGGACATCGACGTCCAGGAGATCCAGCGCATCAACCCCTCGAGCATCAACGCCACCCCCGAACAGGTCGTTCATTGGGTCCTCTGGCGCGCGATCACCGGGCGCGCCAGCGATCTCCATATCGAAAAATTCTACAACACCGCGCGCTTCCGCGGGCGGATTGACGGCGAGCTGAAAGTCATCCACTCGTGCCCGGAGGAACAGCTCGCCCGCTTCGTCAGCGTCATCAAAAACTACTCGAACATGGGGCAGAGGCGGCAGGACGCGCAGGACGGACGGTTCTCGCTCACCCTCGGCAAGCGCCGCGTGGACTGCCGGGTCTCGGCCATCCCCTGCCGCAAGGATCTCCAGAAAATTACGATCCGCTTCCTCGACCGGCAGGACGGCATCCGCAAGCTCAGCGAGCTGAACCTCTCGCCGCGCCAGATCTCGGTGCTCGGCGATGCCATGGGCCGCGACCAGGGGCTCATCCTCGTGACCGGGCCCACCGGCAGCGGCAAGACCTCCACGCTCTACGCTCTCCTCAACAGCATCAACGCCGACAACATCAACATCCAGACGATCGAGGATCCGATCGAATACGAGGTCGAGGGCCTCAACCAGACCCAGACCGACCCGATCAACGGGATCGATTTCGGCGAGGGCCTCCGGCGGCTCATGCGCGCGGATCCCGACGTCATCCTCATCGGTGAGTGCCGCGACTTCGAGACGGCAAACTCCGCGGTCAACGCCGCGCTCACCGGCCACCTCGTCCTCACCACCCTCCACGCGAACGACTCGCTCCGCGCGGTGAGCCGCCTGATTTCCATGGGCATCCCGCCCTACCTCCTCGCCGATTCCCTCGCGCTCTCGCAGGCCCAGCGCCTCGTCCGCCGCCTCTGCACCTACTGCAAGCGGCCGGTCCAGATCACCCCGGAGGTGCGGACGATCTTCGCCGCGAACCGCGTCGCCATCCCTCCGGAAACCCAGGTCATTTTTGAAAAGAACGGATGCCCGGAGTGCCGCGAAACCGGCTACACCGGCCGCATGGCGCTCATGGAGATGTGCCCTTCGGATAACGTCCTGGCCGACCTCATCGGCGCCAACGCCCCCCAGAGCGAAATGCGCAAACACGCGTTCAAAAAAGGAGTCCTCACGCTCTACCAGGAGGGCCTCTCGCAGGTTCTCAACGGCAATACCTCGCTCGAGGAAATTAGCTGCCTCAGCTACACCGCGGTCGATTCCGATTGGGACAAGGAAGTCCCTGATCCCGAACCCTGATCACGAGAGGCATCGTGTTTCGCCGTCGGGTTTTCCGGAGTGAAGCGGCGTTTCACCCGTGGTTGAGGGCGGTGGTTTTTTTCCAGCGGAGGCGGGTTTGGATGGCTTCCGTGATGAAGGCTTTCGCTTGGCCGACGGCATCCGGGAGCGGGAGGCGGTGCGCCAGGCCGGTGGCGATCGCGGAGGAAAATGTGCAGCCGGTGCCGTGAGTGTCGGCACCGCGGACAAACGGGGCTTGGAACTCGATGAAGCCGTCCGCCGTGGTAAGGATGTCAACCGCCACGCGGGCTTTGAAGTGTCCGCCCTTCAGCAGGAAGGGAACGCCGAATTCCGCGACGAGCCGGCGCCCGGCGGATTTCATTTCCTCGAGGGTCCGGCACGGCATGCCGGAGAGGATGCGGAGCTCGTCGAGATTCGGCGTGACCAGCGCGGCCCTCGGAAAAAGGAGTTTTTTGTATGCGGAAATCGCGGAGCGCTTCAGGAGCGGGTCTCCGCTCGATGCGACCATCACCGGGTCAACAACCAAAGGAGGAAGGGGCTGGTCGAATTCCGCGCAAACCGCCCGGATGATGGCCGTCGAATAAAGCATGCCGGTCTTGATGGCGGCAACGGGAAACGCCCCGAAGCTGAGCCGGATCTGCTCGGCGACGATCCGCGGCCGCACCGCCTGAATCGCGCTGACTTTTCCGGGCACCTCCGCAACCACGCACGTGATCGCGGTCAGCGCATACCCGCCCAGCGCGGTGATCGTCTTGAGATCCGCCTGTGCGCCGGCACCGCACGAACTGTCCGACCCCGCAATGCTGAGCACGACCGGCCGCATCACCGTGAGCGCGGCGCCTGAAGGAGGAAAATCGATGTCGTCATAACTGAAAAATACAAAATTTCAGCCGGCCTGCAACCGCGGCTGTTCAAGCCAGAAACGAACAGACGTATTGGCAGATCCCGTCTTTCACCGTGATCGTGAATCCGGATTTTGCAGGAACCTCGAAGGCCGAGCCGGCAGCGTATTCCCGTGTGGATCCTGCCCCGTCGAGAATCACCGAGGCCGTGCCGTCGGTGATCTCCATGCGCTCGGCGGCATCGGTTCCGAAGTGATACGTTCCGGGATAGATCAGCCCGAGCGTGCGCTTCGATCCGTCGGCGGCGACAATCGTGTGGGAGACGACGCGTCCGTCGAAATAGACATTGGCTTTGGCGAGGGCGGTGACGTTTGGGAATTCCATAGGTTTTATTCCGGCATGAGGATCGAGCGGGCAAGGATGCCGCCCGAGATGTTGCGGGCTTGAAACCCGTTTTGCAAAAGGATTCGCGTGGCGTAGTAGGCGCGCTGTCCGGAGTGGCAGTAGACGAGGATTCCGCGGTCACGGGGGAGCTCGCCGAGGCGCGAGCGGAGCGCGTTGAGCGGGATGTTGAGCGCGTCCGGCGCGTGGCCGCCGGAGAATTCTTCGGGGTCGCGCACGTCGAGGAGGAAGCCTTCTTCTCCCCAGTGGCTGAGCGGCATGTCGCCGCGGAGGACATCGGCGGCGATCATGCCCGCGAAGTTGACGGGATCCTTCGCCCCGCCGAACTGCGGCGCGTAGCAGAGTTCGGACTCTTCGAGATCATAGACCGTCCCGCCCATCCGGATCGCCATCGCGATCGCGTCGATCCGCTTGTCTGCCCCGTCCTCGCCGCACGCCTGCGCGCCAAGAAGCCGCCCGTCGGATTTCCGGAAAACGATTTTCATCGAGATCATTTTTGCTCCCGGATAATACCCGGCGTGCGAGCGCGGGTTGAGGTAGATTTTTTCGAAATCCTTTTCTCCGGCGCGGACGAGGAGTTTTTCGCTGGCTCCTGTCGAGGCGACCGCGAGCCCGAAGACCCCGCAGATCGCGGTGCCCTGCGTGCCGCGGTAGCGGGAGTCGCGTCCCGCAATCACGTCCGCCGCGATCCGTCCCTGCCGGTTCGCCGGTCCCGCGAGCGGGATCAGCGTCCACTGGCCGGTCACAAAATCTTTCACCTCGACCGCGTCTCCGACCGCGAAGATATCCGGGTTGCTCGTGCGCATGTGCTCGTCCACCCGGATCCCGCCGCGCTCGCCAAGCGCGAGGCCGGCAAGCTTCGCAAGCGAGGTCTCCGGGCGCACCCCGATCGCGAGGATGACGAGATCCGCCTGGTGTGCCTTGCCGGATTGCGTCAGAACCTCGAGTGTGCCGGCACTGGATTTTTGGAATCCGGCCACGCCATCGCCGAGGGCGAGGTTCACGCCGTGCGTTTTCAGATGCCGCTCGACCATGCGGGCGATCTCGGGATCGAGTGGTGGCATCACCTGGCCGAGCATCTCAACAACTGTCACGTCGAGCCCGCGGTGGATCAGGTTTTCCGCCATCTCGAGGCCGATGAACCCGCCGCCGACCACGACTGCGCGCTTCGCGTTCTTTTCCTCGATCCACGCGCGGATGTCCCTCGCGTCCGGCACGGTTCTCACCGTAAAAACGCCCGGGAGATCAATGCCCGGCAGCGGCGGACGGATCGGCGCGGCGCCCGGCGAGAGGACGAGTTTGTCGTAGGGCTCGGTGTTGATCGCACCGGTCTCCACGTCCCGCAGCTCCACGGTTTTGTTCTCCGTCGAAATCGAGAGGGCCTCGCAGCGCGTCCGGACCCGGATCGCGAACCGCTCGCGGAAAAGCTGCTCGTCCGCCACCAGGAGGCTCGCTTCCTTTTCGATCACCCCGCCGACATGGTACGGAAGCCCGCAGTTCGCGAACGACACATACGGCCCGCGATCGACCATCAGAATTTCGGCGGTCTCGTCCAGCCGGCGCAGCCGCGCCGCACACGAAGCGCCGCCGGCCACTCCGCCGACAATGACGACCTTCACTTGTCGCTCCCGCAGCACGACGAGGATTTGTTTCCCCCGTTGCAGCATGTCGCGCCAATCCCGGCACCCGGTTCGTTCCAGGGCATCTTGCCGATCAGGATCGCGAGCGGGCAGATATCGGTAATTCCCGCAAAAATCATCCCTGCCCCCACGAACCCGGCGAGCGCATACCAGGCCGGGTTCACCAGAGCGCCGAGAGCGACCCCCGCGACCACGAGCAGGCCCATTGCGATCCGAACCTGCCGATCTAAAGGCAAAATCCGCCGCTCGCCGCGCGCGCACGGTTTGCCCGCCGCCTTCCACCCGTTGATGCCGCATTCGAGAACCACGAGGTTCTTCGCCCCAGCCGCCTCCAGCTTCTCCGCCGCCTGCTTGGCGCGAACCCCACCCTGGCACACCACCACGCAGCGCCGCGTGCCGTCCAGCTTCGCCGCCCAGACCGCCGCGTCCAGCCCCTGCAGCGGATCGCTCTCCGATCCCTCGATGTGCTCGTATCCGAATTCACCGGATGTCCGCACGTCCAATAACAGATCCCCGCCCGCCACTTCGTTCGCTTTGATGGTTTTCATAAGTTTTGAACTAATACTATATACCCATACACGCATTTATTGCAAGGGAAAAATTCCGGGCGTTTTGGCCTTTTTTCGCAGCCATGCAACCGCGACACCAAACCCGGCGGGCGGGCGGTGTGAGGCTGTGCGGGCGGGCGGGGTCAGATTTTTCCGGCGCGTTTGCGGGCGTTGGCGTCGAGGATTTTTTTGCGGAGGCGGAGGGATTTGGGCGTGGCCTCGACGTATTCGTCGGGGGCGATGTATTCGATCGCGCGCTCGAGGCTCATGACAAGCGGGGGCGCGAGGGAGATCCCCTTTCCGTCGCCCTGGCTCCGCATGTTGGTGAGCTTTTTGGCCTTGCACGGGTTGACCGGCATGTCGTCCGGGCGGGAGTTTTCTCCGATGATCATGCCCTCGTAGATTTCCTCCTGGGGCCCGATGAAGAGGCGTCCGCGGATCTGGATGGTATCGAGCGCGTAGGCCATGCTGATGCCGCCCTCCATCGAGACGAGGACGCCGTTGTTGCGGCTCGGGATGTCGCCCTTGTGCGGGCCGTATTCTTTGAAGAGGTGGCTGGCGATGCCGTGGCCTTTGGTGACGTTGACGAGGTCGGTCTCGAAGCCGATGAGCCCGCGGGTCGGGATCGTGGCCTCGACGAGCACGCTGTGCGGGTTGTGCTGCATGTTGACGATTTCCGCCTTGCGCGAGGCCATCGACTGGAGGATGTCGCCGAGGTTTTCCGGCGGCACGTCCACGTAGAGCGTCTCCATCGGCTCGAGGAGCGCGCCCTCCTCGCTGCGGGTGAAGATGACCTCCGGGCGCGAGACGAGGAGCTCGAAACCCTCGCGGCGCATCTGCTCGACGAGGATCGCGATCTGCATCTCGCCGCGGGCCTTCACGTCGAAATGGCCGGCCGTGTCGGTGTCGCTGACGATGATCGAGACGTTGGTGCGCGTCTCGCGGATCAGGCGGTCGCGGATCTGGCGGGCGGTGAGAAGCTTCCCCTCGCGCCCGGCGAGCGGCGAGTCGTTCACGCAGATTTTCATGGCGATCGTCGGCGGGTCGATGTGGACGAACGGCAGCGGCTCGCGGTCTTCGCTGTCGGTGAGGGTTTCCCCGATGAAGACCTCCTCGAAGCCGGTGAGCCCGATGATATCGCCTGCGAACGCCTCCTCCATCTGCACCTTTTCGAGCCCCTCGTGGCCGAAAAGCGCGGTGACTTTTCCGCGCTCCTTGCGGCCGTCCATGTGGATGCAGACGATGCTCTGGCCGACCTTGACCGAGCCGCTGGTGATGCGGCCGTAGGCGATCCGGCCGAGGTAGTCGCTGTAGTCGAGGTTCGAGCAGAGCATCTGGAAAAACCCGGCGTCCGAGGCCTTCGGGGCGGGGATGTGCCAGGCGATCGCCTCATAGAGCGGGAGCATCGTCTCGCTGGGATCCACGAGCTCGCGCTTCGCGTAGCCGTCCTTCGCGCTGGCGTAGATGTGCGGGAAGTCGAGCTGCTCGTCGTTCGCGTTGAGCTCGAGGAAAAGCTCGAAGACCATGTCGAGAACCTTGTGCGGGCGGGCGTTCTCGCGGTCGATCTTGTTGATGACGACGATCGGCTTAAGCCCGTTTTCCATCGCCTTGCGCAGGACGAATTTCGTCTGCGCCTGCGGTCCGTCGTGGGCGTCGACCACGAGCAGGACGCCGTCCACCATTTTCATGATGCGCTCGACCTCGCCGCCGAAGTCCGCGTGGCCCGGGGTGTCCACGATGTTGATGTGGTAGCCGTTCCAGCGGAACGCGGCGTTCTTCGCGCGGATCGTGATCCCCTTTTCCTTCTCGAGATCCATCGAGTCCATCATCCTCTCCTCGGTTTTCTGGTTGGCGCGGAAGGTTCCGGCCTGTTTGAGGAGTTGGTCCACGAGCGTGGTCTTCCCGTGATCCACGTGGGCGATGATGGCGATGTTGCGAATTTTATCCATAGGTGTGCCGGTTGATGCCGGGGGGGGAATATGCGGAGGACTCCGCCGCGTGTCAACCTGCCGGATTCGGATTTCGCCGCGGGCTGGTTGACGCGCGTTGGCGGCCGGGGTTAGGATCCCGGGCATGACGACATACATTTACGAGACGATCCCCGCGAAAAAGGGGGGATCCGTGCGCCACTACGAGATCAGGCAGAGCATGAAGGATGCGTCTCTTGTCAAGCATCCGGAAACCGGCGAGGCCATCCGCAGGGTCGTGATCGGGGGATACGGGATCCTGAAATCCGGGTTTCCCGGATTTCAGGATCCCGTATCCCCCGCTGACGACCCTGCG
>JBAXXD010000001.1:0-144558 GCA_037128135.1 Verrucomicrobiia bacterium | reverse complement strand
TGCCGATCGACTACGATTCCGGGCAGCACGGGTTCCACTACACGAAGCCGGTGAGCTCGTTCCCGGCGGTGAACATCACCCAGGGCGAGATCGTCGCGCTCCTTGTCGCGCAGAAGGCCATCGAACAATACCGCGGAACCGCGTTCGAGAAGCCCCTGCGGGCGGCCTTCGGGAAGATCACCGACGGGCTGCAGGACGAGGTTTCGTTTTCGCTCGCCGATCTCGGCAGCGCGTTTTCGTTCCGCCCGATGGGCGCCGCCGAGCAGGAGCTCGAAGTTTTTAACCTCTTGGCGGATTGCGTCCTGAGCAGCCGGGTCGTGGAGTTCGACTACCACGGGCTGAAAAAAAACAAATCCGAGCGCCGCCAGGTCGAGCCCTACCACCTCGGCTGCATCAACAACCTGTGGTATCTCATCGGAAACGACCTTGTGCGCGGAAAAATCCGCACGTTCGCCATCACCCGCCTGACACGCCCGAAAGTCCTGAAGAGGACGTTCTGCCGCCCGCCCGAGTTTTCCCTCGCCGCGATGATGAAGGACAGCTTCATGGCGTTCGAACCCGGAAAAACTCAGCGCGTGAGGCTCCGGCTGGATGACTTCGCCGCCCGCCTGGCCACCGAGCGCGTCTGGCACAAATCCCAGAAATTAAAACCCCTGCCCGGCGGCGGCGCGGAGATGTCGCTCGACGTCGGCCTCGCCCCGGATCTCGAAAACTGGATTCTCGGCTGGGGCAGGCACGCGGTCGTGCTGGAACCGCAGGAACTCCGGGAGGCGATCGCTTCGACCGCCCGCGCCATGGCCCTGCAATACCGGACGTGACAGACAGGGGTCTCCACCGAACATCTAACTTAATAGCGGTTTGGGATGTAGAAGCGGCATCTTGCCGCTTGGATCTCCCTGGGAAAGTGGCAGATAGCGGCAGGATGCCGCTTCTGCAAATTCGCATGATCAGCCACGCGGCATCGGGAGCATCTCGCGCAGGCGCTCGACCGGGAGCCCGATCACGTTTGTCACCGAACCCTCGATCCGACGGATGATCCGCCCGTTGTCGTCCTGCGCCGCATAGGCGCCGGCCTTGTCGAGCGGGTGGATGGATGCGAGGTAGGCTCGGATCCCGTCCGCGCCGAGCGCGTGAAACGTCACCAGCGAGGACTCGAAAAATTCTTTCCGCAGGCCGCCGGGGAAGTGGATCGCGACTCCGGTGACGACCTCGTGGGTTTTTCCCGAAAGCTTGGCGAGCATCCGGAAGGCATCGTCCATGCCGGCCGGTTTTCCGAAAAACCGCCCGCCCATCGCGACAACCGTATCGGCGGCAAGAACCGTCTCCCGCGGAAACCGGGCGGCAACCGCCCGGGCTTTGCGCGCGGCATTTTCCAGGGCGAGAACCGCGGGCGCCAGCGAGTCGTCCTCGAGTTCCTCGGCTCCCGAAACCTCACAGCGCACGAGATACCCGGCCTCTTCGAGCAGATGCTTGCGGCGGGGAGAGGCAGAGGCGAGGACGAGGCTGCCATCGAACCGCGCGGCCACCTTCAGGAGACTCCGGGCGCGCGGCGGATGCTCTCGAGCCGCTTGCGCATCGAGCGCGAAGAACCCGGGCGGTTGCTGATATTTGAGACGACCCCCCAGACCACCGGAACCAGCGTGGCAACGCCCGCGCTGACCAGCCCGATGGCAAGCCCGCGACGCGCGTTGCGTCCGATCCGGTCGGCCACGAGCAGCCCGACCCCCAGCCCGATCGCAACCTGCGAAAACGCAACGACCCCGGAAACGGGAAGGTTTTCTCCGAACTTGTCCAATGACAACTGTGACATGGTGATTGATCCTAAGCGCCGCGTGTGAGAATTTCAACCGCAAATGACCCGCGCCCTTGGAATTGATCTTGGCGATGCCCGCGTCGGCGTCGCGGCGACAGACGACTTCGGGATGCTCGCCCACCCGGTCGAGACGATCCAGGTCAGGACCGGCACCGTCATCGGGCGGATCCTCGAGATCGCGAAACAAAAAAATACCGATGTCATCGTGGTCGGCATGCCGCGAAACATGGACGGATCGTTCGGCCCGGCCGCGCAGAAGGCGCGCGAGTTCCTCGAGGAGCTCCAGGCCGCGACCTCCTGCCGGGTCGTGGCGTGGGACGAACGCCTCACGACGGTTTCCGCGCAGCGCTCGCTCCACGAGGCCGGACGCAACTCCCGCAAGCAGAGGCAGGTGATCGATCAGGTCGCCGCGCAGATCCTGCTCCAGAGCTGGCTCGATTCGCAGGCATGAGGCTGAGGTTCACGCTCGCTTACGACGGAAGCCGGTTTTCCGGATGGCAAAGTCAGTCGCACGGGCAAGCCGTCCAGGATGCCGTCGAGGGCGCGTTCCGCGCGCTTTGCGGCGGACGCGTCGTCGTTCACGGAGCCGGACGCACGGATGCGGGCGTCCATGCCGCCGGGCAATGCGCGCATGCGGATGTCCCGGATGACCGGCTCCCCGCCGCCGCCTGGTTGCCGGCGCTCAACGCACACCTCCCCGAGGGAGTCAGGATCATGACGCTCCGGCGGACAAAAGAAAATTTTCATGCGCGGTTTTCTGCAAAAGGAAAAATCTACCGCTACACGGTCTGGAGCGGCCCGGTGATGCCTCCACTCCTGCTCGGCCGCGCGTGGCATGTCCCGCAGGCGCTCGACATGGCCGCCCTCCGGGAGGCCTGCGCGGCGTTCGCTGGCCGCCACGACTTCGCCGCCTTCTCGGCCCGGCGGCCCCGGCGCGCCGGCGAAACCACGCGAACCATCTCCTCGGTCCGCGTCCGCAAAATCGGGCCGCTCATCACGCTCACCTTCCAGGGAGAGGGGTTCCTCTACAAGATGGTCCGCATGCTCGCCGCCTCCGCGATCCGCCGCGCTGCCGGACGGCTCCCGCCGGGGGAGATCCCCAGACTCTTGATGGAGGGCGGACCGCGCACAAATCAGGTCGCTCCCGCTGGCGGACTCTGCCTCGTCCGGGTCCTCTATTCCTGAGCCGCTATCGCTTCCTGTGCCGGGTGGCCGGGATCGGCACATCGGCAGCACCCGGGAGCCCCGCAAGCAAAAAAAGCTCCTCCCCGACATACGGGGTCACCCTGGGCACCCCAGCCAAATACCCCTGCACATAATCCACCCCCATCTCCGCAAGGATGTCGTAGATCGCGTGCGTCTCGACGTATTCGGCAACCACCGGAATCTGCAGCGACGCAGCGAGCGTCTGAATGGCCCGCACCACCGCCTGGTTGAATGGATCTTTTTCCAGATGGCGCACAAAAGATCCGTCCACCTTGATCATGTCGAGCGGGAGCGCCTTCAGGTAGTTCAACGACGAGGTGCCCGCCCCGAAATCATCGAGCGCAAACCGGAACCCGCGCTTGCGGAGCGAGACGATCACCGCCTGCGCCTCCCGGATATTCGAGATCACCTCATCCTCGGTCAGCTCAAAAATAATCCGCTCCGGCCCGACCGAACAGCGCGCCAGCGTGCGCTCGACGAAATCCGTGAAATCCTCGTTGGCAAACGAGCTCCCGGAAATGTTGATCGAAAGGCAGGCGTCGCTTTGCAGGCCCAGCGACTCGACGGCGCGGCTGATCACAAACCGATCCAGCCGCGCGGCCAGCCCGGACCGCCTCACCGAACTCATGAACGCCGCCGGATGCACGGGCTCGCTGTCCGCACGGTCGGCAAGGCGCAGGAGAACCTCATGAAAAAAAATCGTGTGCCCGCGCACCGAGACGACCGGCTGAAAGTAGATCCCGAGGGTTCCGGCATCCATCGCGTCCTTGATCCGCGCCGACCAGTTGCTGTCCGCCACAAGCGTTTCCAGCGCGCTTCCGCCCTCGCGGTGCAGCTCGACGCGGTTCCGGCCGCCGGATTTCGCCGCATAGCAGGCCGCGTCCGCGAGCCCGATCACGTCCTGCGGCTCCTTCGCTCCGTCGATCGGCGCAACCCCGATCGAGGCGCCGACCCGGAACGACCTCCCCCCTTCGGAAAACACGAGCGCGTCGATGTTCTCCCGGAGATTCTCCCCGATGCGGATCGCGTCGGGAACCGTGCAGTCCAAAAGGATGATGACAAACTCGTCGCCTCCGAACCGCACGAGCACGTCGTTCTCGCGCACGGCGTTCCGGAGAATGTCCGCCACCGCGAGCAGAAGGCGGTCGCCGGCATCGTGCCCGAGCGTGTCGTTCACCACCTTGAAGTTGTCGAGGTCAATGTAGAGGAGGGCCCCTGGCCTCCCGTCGCGCGCGGAAAAGACCGCTTCGCCGACCGCGATCGGAAGCCGCCGCCGGTTGTAGAGTCGAGTGAGGGGATCGTGCTCGGCAAGAAACTCGAGGTCGTTCTCGAGCCGCCGCCGCTCGGTGATGTCCTTCACCGCCGCCTCGGCTACCGCAAGCCGCACGTCGAGGAGCCCGGGATGGTAGGGCTTCCCAATGTAATCATCCGCCCCGGCATCCAGGATCTCCCTCAAATCTTCCGTCCGGTTGTTCCCGGTGCCGGCCAGAATGTAGTAGTGCCTGCCAAGTGCCTGCCTGCGGAGAAGCCGGCTGAAATCCAGACCGCTCATCCCGGGAAGCTGGATGTCCAGCACGATCAACGGAAAAAACGATCGCGCGAGATGATCCCGCGCAGCCTCGGCGGAATCACACCCCGAAACAGAATGCCCGCGCGCCCGGATCATCCGCTCGAGCAGCAGGAGCGTCGGACGGTCGTCCTCGACAACCAGAACATTCAGGGAGGCCCCCAAATGATCCGGCGGCCGGGCCAATTCAATCGCGTCCGCAGGCGGGGACGAATTCATCCCCGGAACGCCTGCTCCCCCAAAGAGGGCTTCGGCTTTGTTTCGTGATCTTCCATCATATCCTGAAATGCCCCCGGCCTTGCTCCGAGGTTCCTTGCTTCCGACGCCACTTTCCAATCAGCCCCGCAAAAAAGCAAGAATGTTGCTCGCGGAATGTCGCAGAACATTGCTCGCAGCACGTTGCTCGCGGAATGCCGCCCTCAACAAGGCGACCCCCCTTCAAAGGCGTCCCCATCCTCTCCCCGGCCTCTCTTCCACTCCGCCAGGAAAGTTCACAAATAATGTCCCACCTGGGACATTATTTGTATGCGGTCCGGAGGATTTTATGCGGGTGAATTTTTGTGAATGGCGCTTTTCTTAGGCAATACGTCTGCTTACTCCCCATCAGGAAATTTACAAATTCTGTCCCAGGTGGGACATTCTTTGTAAATGTTTTAGTTGGCGTGCGGGATGGGTTTTTGCGGATGGTGAGCCTTTCGGTAGGCGGGGGGCGGAGGGGCGCCCGGGAAAAACAAACAGGAAAAACAAAGCGGGTTGAAAACCTTTGGGGGCGCGTTAAGGTGATGTGCATGACAAGGGAACGCACCCTTTCGGCTGCGCGGGGCCACATTGGGACGGACAACAAATTCAGGCCACCTGGCCGACTCCCTCATTTCGTGATGGGGCCGCCTGGAGAACTCGGGCGGATTTCTTCCGGGCTTTATTAATTTCATGTGCTCCGATCCCGCCACCCGGCTGCGCCTGGCATTCGAGCGCAATTTCACTCTCGGGCGCGAGGTCGGCGCCGCGGTGTCCGTCTGGCAGGACGGGTGCGAGATTGCGGGCATCTGCGGCGGGTTTCGGGATGCCGCGCGGGAAATCCCCTGGGGGCCGGAGACGCTCGTCCTGATTTGGTCGGCGACGAAAGGCATGGCGGCGGCGTGCGCGCTGCACGCGATCGAGCGCGCCGGGCTCGGGCTCGAAACCCGCGTGGCGGAGGTCTGGCCGGAATTCGCGCGCGGCGGGAAGGGCGGGATCACCATCGGCCGGGTGCTCTCGCACAGCGCGGGTCTCGGAGCGCTCGACCGCACGGATCTCTCGGTCATGGATCACGAGGGGGTGGTGCGGGCGATCGAGGAGCAGGTGCCGTTCGCGGATGCCGCCGCAGGGCCTGGCTACGGGCCGCGGACGTTCGGATTCATCGTGGATGAGATCGTGCGGCGGATCGCCGGGGGGATTCCGCTCGGGCGCTACTGGCGCAGGGAATTCGGAGATCCGCTCGGGCTCGATCTTTGGATCGGTCTGCCGGAGGCCGAGCACTCCCGCGCGGCCACCATCCTTCCTCCCCGCGCAGGCGAGCCAGCCGGGAGCCCGTCGTTTGTCGAGGCGATGGGCCGCGCGGACTCCCTGACCCGCAAAGCCTTTGCCTCGCCTGGGGGGCTCGCGGCGGTCTCGGCGATGAACTCCCCGTCCGCCCGCTCGGCCCCGATCCCGTCGATGGGCGGGATCGGCTCGGCCCGCTCGCTCGCGAAATTCTATGCCATGCTCGCCGCCGGCGGCAGGTGGGAAGGGGTTTCCTATTTCGGCGCGCGCGCGCCCGGCTGGATGTCCGCCCGCCTCTCGCGGGGGTTCGATCAAATCCTCCGGATGGAAACGTCTTTTTCCGCGGGCTTCATGATGGATCCTTCGGACGCCGGAAAACCCTGCGGTCTGCTCGGGCGTTCGCTGCGGGCGTTCGGGCACCCGGGAGCGGGTGGGAGCCTCGGATTTGCAGACCCGGATTCCGGCATCGGCTTCGGCTATGTGATGAACCAGATGGAGGCCGGCGTGCTGCCCGGCGAACGCACCCGGGCGCTCCTCCGCGCTCTATACGCGCCGGAAGACGGCCGCTGAACAGGAGGGCAGGGGAAGGGCGCGGGCTTTCCTCCAGAGGGGCCGCAACGCGGAAAAAGCCGGGCGGTTTTGCGGGGCGATTTGCGTCTTTCCTCCCGTGGGGGAACCTGCTAATCAGGCAGCCCATGATGCGCCAACTCTCCACGACCGGTTTTCTTTTTGCCGTCATTTTTCTTGCGGCCTGTGAAAAGCCGAAGCCCGAGGTACCTCCGGTTTTCGTGACGGTGACGCCGGCGGTGCAGCAGGATGTGGTGGCGACGGGCGAGTGGGTCGGGCTGCTCGACGGATTCCTGAACAGCGACATCCAGGCGCAGGTCACCGGGTATCTTCTCACGCAAAACTACAAGGAGGGCTCGGCGGTGAAGAAGGGCGACCTGCTTTTCACGATTGATCCCCGTCCGTTCCAGGCTGCATTGGCGCAGGCGCAGGCGAACTACGCGCGGTCGGTCGCGCAGGCGCAGCTTGCGCAGATCACGCTGGAGCGCCAGGCGCAGCTCTATAAAACGAAGGTCATCAGCCAGCAGGAATACGACACCTCGTATCAGGACACCCAGGCTGCGCTCGCGGCGGCGGCGGCCACGCAGGCGCAGATGCAGGCGGCGCAGGTGAACCTCGATTACTGCACGATCTCGGCCGCGTTCGACGGGATCGCTGGCGTCGCCCAGGCGCAGATTGGCGACCTCGTCGGCCCGGGAGGGAAGACGTCGATCCTCACCCAGCTCTCGCAGGTGGATCCGATGAAGATGAATTTTTCGATCACCGAGGCCGAGTATTTGCAGGCGGCCGAGCTGCTGGCCGGTCTCCAATCGAGGAAAGTGGAGGCTTCGGTCGGGCGAATCAAGCTCACGCTGGCCGACGGTTCGGTCTATTCCGAGATGGGCACATTCGATTTTGTGAACCGGCAGGTGAGCACCTCGACCGGGACGATCCAGATCACCGCGCTTTTCCCGAATGCGAAGAGCGTCCTGCGTCCGGGGCTGTTCGGGCGGGTCACCGCACCGGTGGAGAAAATTACGGGAGCGATCCTTGTGCCGCAGGCGGCGACCGTTGAGATGCAGGGGAATTTTTTTGTCTCTGTGCTGCAGCCCGACAGCACGGTCAAGGCGGTGCCGGTTCATCTCGGCCCGGTGCAGGGCCCGCTCCAGGTGGTCAAGGGCGCGGTGAAAGCCGGCGACAAGGTTGTGGTGGGAGGGATCGAAAAAGCCCGTCCCGGAATGAAAGTTGTCGCGCAACCCGACCAGGCGCCGACGCCGGCCAAATAGCCCATGTCGAACTTTTTTATCCGCCGTCCGATCGTGGCGATGGTCATTGCGATCATCACGGTGATTGTCGGGCTGGTCTCGATGGCCGGGCTGCCGGTCTCGCAGTTTCCGAACATCGTCCCGCCGCAGATCCAGGTGCAGACGACGTATGTGGGCGCGGACGCGCTGACAGTCGAGCAGTCGGTCGCGACGCCGATCGAGCAGCAGATGAGCGGGGTCGAGGGCATGGAATACATGTATTCGATCAACGCGAACAACGGGATGATGACACTCAACGTCATCTTCGGCACAAACACCGTGCCGACGACCGACCAGATCCTGGCGCAGATGCGGCAGACGCAGGCCGCGCCGCAGATTCCCGCCGACGTGCGCAACTTCGGGGTCACGGTCCAGCAGGCGCTTTCGTCGCCTCTGGGCGTCTTCGTGCTGTATTCGCCGAAGGGGACCTACGACCCGACGTTCCTTGCGAACTACGGCTACATCAACATCAACGACCCGCTGACCCGCGTGAACGGGGTCGGCAGCGTGAGCATTTTCGGAGCCGGCCAATACGCGATGCGGATCTGGGTGCAGCCGGACCGGCTCGCGACGCTCAACATCACGGTTCCGGAGGTCATCCGCGCGGTCAACGCGCAGAACAACGTGAACCCGGCCGGGCAGATCGGCGCCGAGCCGGTCCCGAACGGGCAGGTCTTCACGTTCACGGTGAACACGACCGGGCGCCTCGTGAAGGCGGAGGATTTCGAAAACATCGTGATCCGCGCGAATTCCGACGGCTCGATCGTGCGGATCAAGGACGTTGCGAAGGTGAACCTTGGCGCGCAGGTCTACAACCTGCGCGGCCGGTTCCAGGGCCAGAACGCCGCGATCATCTGCGTTTACCAGCTCCCCGGATCGAATGCGGTGGACACGATGAAGCAGGTGCGAGCGTTGTTCGAGCAGCAGGCGAAATTGTTTCCGGACGATTTTCAATACACGGTCGCTCTGGACACGACGCTGGCGGTGACCGAGGGGATGAAGGAAATTGTGAAGACGCTTTTCGAGGCGATGCTGCTGGTGATCCTGGTGGTCTTCATCTTCCTGCAGGGGTGGCGCGCGACGCTGATCCCGCTGATCGCGGTGCCGGTCTCGCTGATCGGGACGTTCGCGATTTTTCCGATGCTCGGATTCTCGATCAACACGCTATCGCTCTTCGGCCTGGTGCTGGCGATCGGGCTCGTTGTGGACGATGCGATCGTCGTGGTCGAGGCGATCGAACACCATATTGAGGCCGGGCTGTCGCCGAAGGACGCGGCGATCAAAGCGATGGCGCAGGTCTCCGGCCCGGTGGTCGCGATCGCGCTGATCCTGGCGGCGGTGTTCATTCCGACGGTGTTCATCCCGGGGATCACGGGGGCGATGTATCAGCAGTTCGCCGTGACGATGGCCGTGTCGGTGCTCATCTCCGCGTTCAACGCACTCTCGCTCAGTCCGGCGCTCGGCGCGCTTTTGCTCCGCCCGAAAAAGGAGACGCGCGGGCCGCTCGGCGCGTTCTTCGGATGGTTCAACAAAGTTTTCGGGGCGGCGACCGACGGCTACGTCGGGGTGTGCCGCGGGCTGATGCGGAAGTTTGTGATCAGCCTCGCGCTGATCGCGCTGCTGGCGCTGGCCGGGCTGGGCCTTGGTGCGCGGATGCCGACCGGATTTATTCCGGAGGAGGATCAGGGGTATCTATTCGGGGTCGTGCAGCTTCCGCGCGCGTCCTCGCTCCAGCAGACCGACGCCGCCTCCTCGGAGATCGAGGAGATCCTGCGCAAGACGCCCGGTGTGGAATTAGTGACCTCGGTCGTCGGCTTCAACCTGCTGAGCACCGTCCAGAGCACATACACCGGATTCTTTTTCATCACGCTGAAACCCTGGGCCGAGCGCACGGCCGCCGGACTCCAGGTGGACGCGATCCAGGCGAACATCAACCGCGAGCTCGTGCAACTGGCGAAACCGACCGCCGCGTTCGCGTTTCCGCCGCCGGCGATCCCCGGTATTGGCACGGCGGGCGGGGTCACGTTCATGCTCGAGGACCGCACCGGCGCGTCCGTGGAGTTTCTCGCGAAGAACACGCAGCTCTTCATGGAGAAGGCGCAGGAGCGGCCGGAGCTCACCGGGCTGTTCACGACCTCGCTCTGGGATGTTCCGCAGATCTACCTTGATGTGGACGAGGCGCAGGCGATGATCCAGGGGGTGAGCCTCACCGACGCCTACCAGACGGTGCAGACGTTTCTCGGCGGATACTTCGTCAACTACTTCAACCGCTTCGGCCTCCAGTGGCAGGTCTATATCCAGGCCGAGGGGGAATACCGGACGACCATCGACAACCTCGGGCTTTTCTATGTGACGAACACCAAAGGCCAGGCGGTGCCGGTCAACTCGTTCATCCGCGAGAGGCATTCGTTCGGGCCGGAGTTCACGATGCGCTACAACATGTTCCGCTGCTCGCAGATCAACGCGGGGGTCGCGCCCGGCTATTCGACCGCGCAGGCGATGCGTGCGCTCGAGGACGTCTTCGCGCAGAACATGCCCGCCGGCATGGGCTTCGATTATTTCGGCATGTCGTTTCAGGAGCAGCAGGCGGCGCAGGGGGTGCCGCCGGCCGCGATCTTCGGGCTCTCGCTGCTCTTTGTCTTCCTCATCCTTGCCGCGCAATACGAGAGCTGGTCGCTGCCGTTCAGCGTCCTGCTCACGACGCCGATCGCCGTCTTCGGGGCGTTCGCCGGCCTGACGGTTCGCGGGATGCAGAACAACCTCTACGCCCAGATCGGACTCGTGATGCTCATCGGCCTCGCCGCAAAAAATGCAATCCTCATCGTCGAGTTTGCGAAGGACGAATACGAGAAAGGGAAGCCCGCGCTCGAGGCCGCGCTGGCCGGTGCGAAGCTTCGCCTGCGGCCGATCCTCATGACCGCGTTCGCGTTCATCCTCGGCACCGTCCCGCTCGCGGTCGCCTCCGGCTCGGGAGCCGTCTCCCGCCGGATCCTCGGCACCACCGTCATCGGCGGAATGCTCGCCTCCACCCTCCTCGCGATCTTCCTCATCCCCGCCAGCTTCTACGTCGTCGAAAAATTCTTTGCCGGGCGCAAGGAGGATGCGCCGCCGGAGAAGCCGCCGGAACCCTGAAGATCCGCGCCGATGAGCAGAGAGCGGGCACATGAACCATGGGGCATGGGCGTCTCTCCGGGCCGCAGGCCGCACATTTTCCCGGCCTTCCTCCTTGTCTCCCTCCTCCTCTGCTCGTGCGCGTCAAGGTCTCCCGCCCCGCGCAACTATCCGGATTATTCGACCGCCTACCTCGGGCCGAACGGGGAAATCTTTTACTACACGACCCGCGGCGGCCCGAAAATGCGTGCCGCGGCGCCTCTCCTGCCCACGCCGCAATGGTCGTGGTGGGGCGACGGTGTCTCCGGCGCTCCTTCGATCATCATCGATCTCGGCGACCAGACCGCCCGGTTCTACAAAGCCGGCGTCGAGGTCGGCCGCGCCCCGGTTTCGACCGGGCGCGAGGGGTTCGTCACTCCCTCGGGAAATTTTTCCGTGCTGGAAAAAAATGCCGCCCACATCTCGACCCTCTATGGCGACTATGTGGATGCGGCCGGGAATGTCGTCGTGAGCAACGTCGGGGTCAACCGCGACCGGCGTCCGCCCGGCACAAGGTTCCAGGGTGCGCCCATGCCGTATTTCCTGCGCGTCTCCGGCGCCGTCGGCATGCACGCCGGCTACCTCCCGGGCTACCCGGCCTCGCACGGGTGCATCCGCCTCCCGCACGGCGCCGCGGAAAAGTTTTTCCAGAACGCTCCCGGCGGGACTCCGGTGAGCATCGTCCATTGACCCTTGTCAGGCATCCTGACCTCGCTCGGAGAAAATGAAAGGGCGAGGAAAACGGATGGCCCCATTCGAGACGAAAATCAGTGTCCACACGGGTGAGACGCGCGATCCCCTGTTTTATGACTTTAGGGAGATGCGCCCTCCAATCTCCGAGCCCGCGCGAAAAAAAGGCCGCGCGTCCCGAAGCCGTTTTGTTCCCTGTTGACGCGGATCAGCGCCGGACTGCGCCCACCCGGTCGTAGCCGACCATTCCCATTCCGCCCCAGCCGAGTCCTCCGTATCCGCCCCAACCGCCCCAGCCGCCCCAGTTCTCCGAGGCCATCTGGTTCATCTGTGCGGCCTCGAGGTTTTGGTTGCTGATTTGTTTGGCGAGGCGAAGCTGCTTATAGGATTGATACTCTTTGGCGCCGCCGACATAGGCCTGGTTTTTTTTCACGTCGGGCAGGACGTAGTAGGTTTTCTCATGGTAGGTGATGCGCGTGACCTTGTCCTTGGGCAGGGTCGGCAGGAGCGCGACCTGATCCGGCTTGACCGGGGTGATGACTTGGAATCCGGCGGCTACCGCCATGTTTTCTTTGCTCTTGAGCTCGGCGGCGCAACCTGCGGCCACAGCGAGCAGCACGAGGGCGGAGAGGAACCGGAATGCGTGTTGGGTCTGTTTCATAGAACACATAAAATGTTAGCAGGATCGGCCGGTCTGTCCAGCCCGGGATCAAGGCCGGTTGACGGAATACTTCCCGAGGATTTTTTGAAGCCGCCCGTAGGTATCCGGCGGGATGTAGCGGTGGAGGTCGAGAGACGGGCCGGTCGCGTGGATCTCCTGGCAGCCCAGACCGATTTGCGCGAGGTAAACGGCCTCCCCATCCTTCCAAACCAGAACATAATCCGGATGGAATTTCCCGCAGAAATTTCCTCCTCCTCCGGGCGAGAAAGGATTTCCCGGATCGAAGAGCTGGCGGAGGGCGGCGATTTCGGAATCCGGGAGGGTCAGCGGGCTGCTGTAGAAGCCGGCTCCCCCGAGGGCGATGACATCGCCGCGCAGCATTTCCCTCCGGTGAAGATCGGGTTGCGTGCGGGGATCGGGAAGCCCCTCGAAGACCTGAAGTTTGTCGATCCGGGCAACGGCTTTCCGGAAGGCTTCTGTGGGCGGCTCCTGGAAGAGGCTCCGCCACGGGCGGGCGGACGAGGCCGCCGCTTCGCCGTTCCTCAGATCCGGTTCGGCGCCGCCCAGCGCCGCCGCAAGAAGGAAGACAACCGCGCACGGCACGGCCGCGCCGCGCCCGCACCGCGCCGCCGGATCCGCGCCATTCATGCCGGGAGGCACCCGATTTTTTCGAGGATCCTCGGGATCGCGATGTGCCGGGCGATCAGGTGCTCGATCCGCCCAATTTTTTGGCTGTCCCCGGGGAGCGTTTTGACCGTCATCGAGTGGATCCGCTGGGCAATTTTGTAGCTGTCCATCGGCGAGAGGATGACCGGCAGTGTTGTCTGGCCGAGCATTTCGAGGAGGCGGGCGTGCGGCTCCAAGCCGTCGGAGAGGACGAGTCCGGCGAGCGGCCCGCCGTCGGGCTCCATCGAGCGCGAGAGGGCGGCCAGAACGACATCTTCGCGGTCGCCCGGCACGACGAGCAGGGTGCCCTCGCTCACGCGGGCAAAGAGGTTGGCCGAGCTGGCCGCCCCGATGACCACGTGCTTGATCCGGCGGCGCTCGCGGCCGGCATTGTGGAGAAATTTTCCGGCGATGAGCTCGCTGATCTGGTGGAGGTTCGGCTCCGCGAGCATGTTTTCCATCGGCACCACGCCGAGGAGTTCGAGGCCGATCCGGGCGAGTCCCCGGCCCGCGAAATCCGCGACTGCGTCGAGTTTTTCGGGAAGCACCTTGTTCATGACGACGCCGATGACCTCGACCCCTTGGCGGTCGAAGAGCGCCTTGTTGAGCGCGGCCTCGTCGATCGGGCGCCCGATCCCGCCCGGCGTCACCAGCAGGACTTTGCTCGCAAGCAGGCGGGCGACGCTCGCATTCGAGAGGTCGAACGTCGAGCCGACCCCGGCATGGCCGGTTCCCTCGATGATCGCAAAATCTTTCTCCCAGCAGGAGCGGTCGAACGAGTGCCGGATCCGGCGAACCAGATAATCGTGGTTCGCGTGGTTGATGTAGCGGCGGGTAAAATTCGGCTCGACCGAGATCGGGCTCATGTCCTCGATCGGGATCTCCGTGCCGAACGTGGCGCGGATCAGGACGCTGTCCTCGTCGATCCGCATCCCGTCCACCTCGGTGAACCGCTGGCCGACCGGCTTGATGAAGCCGATCCTTTTGAAGCGTTCGCGCAGAGTCGAATACAGGCCGATCGAGACGGTTGTCTTCCCGACATTCTGCTCGGTGGCGGCGATGAAAAGGCGTGGGGTCGTGGTGTTCACTGTCTCCCGGACAGGCTGGAGAAGAATTCTGCGCGAAACAAGGAGAACCCAAGAAAAGTGTTTGACAGGCGTGTGGGCGTCCGCTTAACTCCCCTGTGTCGTTCGATTGAGGTTCGGGAATTCCTCCCGTATGCGAATTCGAAACCTGCAAAAAGTCGCGAGACATCGTATTAACTTTTTGTCCGTCTCCGGGGATTCCTCGCGTTGGCGGACTGACCAATTCTGAAGAGATCCATTCATGGCCGGCCAAAATATATGGTCGAAGGTGAAGTTTTTGGAGGGAGCTGCCGAACGGGGCGTCTCTTTCCTGGGCTTTCCAAAGAAATTGCAGCGGGGCTGGGATGCGGGGATTCCGCGTTCGGCCCGGGGCTTCGGGCGTTCGTGCGGGCAGCAAGTGCCACAAGGATGCCGGGCGACAAGGTAGCCGCACCCTGATGGGAAATCCTCAAAACCCCTTTTCACACAAAGAAATTTTATCATGACAGAAGAACCGACACTCTCCGCGGTCGCCGCGGACTCCCCCGAAACGCAATCCGCCGCGCCCGCCCGGCGCCCGCGCGTTCCCCGTGCGCAGCGTCCTCCGCGCCGGCGCGAATTCGCCCCGTCCTCCCGCGCCGAGTCCTCCGTCCCGGACGCCCAGGCTGAAGGCCCGTCCGCGGGCGATCCCGCTCCTTCCTCTTCCGGTGCGGTTTCCGCGCCGGCCCAGCCGCAGTCTCCCGTTGCAGCCCCGCCCCAACCTCCCGTTGCCCCCGTCTATGCCGAGGGGATTGTCGAGGTCTCCGGGAAAGGGTTCGGGTTCCTGCGCGAGTCCCGCCGGAATTACGCGCAGTCGAACAACGACATTTTCGTGACTCCCGAGATCGTCCGCAAATACGGCCTGCGCGACGGGATGTGGATCCGCGGGGAGACCCGCCGCGGCGGGCGCGGCCCGCAGCTCTTCCGGCTCACCGAGCTCGAGGGCGAGGATCCCGACAGCTTCCCCAACCTGCCGGTTTTCGAGGAGCTGACGACGATCAACCCGAACAAGCGGATCCGCATGGAGACCGTGCCCGAGCGCTACACCACGCGCGTCATGGATCTGATGACGCCCGTCGGCAAAGGCCAGCGCGGGCTCATCGTCGCCCCTCCGCGCACCGGCAAGACGACCCTCCTCCAGCATATCGCCGACGCCGTGGTGAAGAACCACAAGGAAATGAAGCTGATCATCCTCCTCGTGGACGAGCGCCCCGAAGAGGTCACCGAGATCCGCCGCACGGTTCCCAGCGCCGAGCTCATGGCCAGCTCGAACGACTGCGACATCAAGACGCACACCCGCATCGCCCAGCTCGCCATCGAGCGCGCCAAGCGGCTCGTCGAAATGGGCAAGGACGTCTTCGTCCTCATGGACTCGCTCACCCGCATCGGCCGCGCGTTCAACAACGCGCAGGGCGGCGGCGGACGCACGATGTCCGGCGGCGTGGATGCCCGCGCGCTGGAGATCCCGCGCAAGCTCTTTGCCGCAGCCCGCAACACCGAGGAGGCCGGCTCGCTGACCATCATGGCCACCGCGCTCATCGAGACGAACAGCCGCATGGACGAGCTGATCTTCCAGGAGTTCAAGGGCACCGGCAACATGGAGCTCGTCCTCGACCGCAAGATCAGCGACCAGCGGATCTACCCGGCGGTGGACATCTTCCTCTCCGGCACCCGTCGCGAGGAGCTGCTTCTCCCCGAGGAGGATCTCCACAAAATCAACGTCATCCGGCGCGGCCTCGCCGGTCACAAGCCGATCGAAGCCATCGAACGCCTCCTCTTCTTTATCCGTAAATTCCCCACCAACACGGAACTGCTCAAAGGCCTCCCGGGCTGATGCCCTGCGGAGGAAGCGCGCGTCACGCGGCTTGGCAGGCCGCCGGGCGGTCGCATGCGGCGGCGAGCATTTTATGGACGCCGCTCTCGACCGCCGCCAGATAACCTGCGGCATCGTGCCGCCAGTGCTCCCGCAACCGCTCCAGATGCCCCGGCGGCGGCTGCGCGCGTGATGCGGCATCCGGATCATACGGCAATTCCAGCGTGATCATCGCGGGGCGGACGCCATCCGCATAACGCAGCCCGTAGCCGCACCATTGGCCGAGCGAACCGGGACAAATCTCATAGGTTCGCTCGAGGCGGCGCAACCCATGGCCCAGCTCGCTCACCCGCACCCGGTAGGGCCGGCGCTCGCTTTCATCCAGTGCATCCCACATCTTCCCGGCGAGGCAGGTCGACTGCGGACCGTCGGCATCGATCTCGGCAAGCGCCCAATGGAGGCTGACGATCTTCGCGGGCTGAAGTTTCAGAATCAAATCGCGGAGCGCGCGGGTTTCGGGTTCCGACCACGGTTCGGGGCCGGGCGGCTCTTCGCTTTCGATGTGCCAGTTGAAGCCGAAATTGCGGTTGATATCCACGCCGCGGGCGTTGTAGCGCGTGCCGTGCGCGCGGCTGTCCGGATTCGCGAGAGGGATGACAATGGCCGGCGGCGCATTCCCGCCCCGAACGAGGAATTTTTTCGCGAAGGACTCCAGCAGAACGATCGTTGCCGCTTCGTCGCCATGGATGCCGCCGATCAGGAGCGTGCAGCCGGAAGGCGCCGGGTGCCGGGCAAAATCGAACCCGGCCACCGCCATGATGTCGCGATGTTCGACCGACCGGCCGATGCTGTGTTCAAAAATGCGGGAGAAAATCAAGCTGACGCAGCCAAGCACAGGTCCTCACATTAGTCAAACGCCCCCAGGCAACTCGCGCCCTCCAGAACGCATCTCTGAGGGCGGATCCTTAAATACAGATAAAACATTCTTTTTTTCTTGATATGTGGTCCGGTCCGGATAAGATTGGGGCTTCATCGAAACCAACCAACAACAGAAATTCGACATATGATGAGTTCCATGTTTTGTTATCAGTGTGAGCAATCGTCCCAGCGCACCGGCTGCACCGCCGTGGGTGTCTGCGGAAAGAACCCCGAGACGGCGGCGCTGCAGGATCTGCTGCTGCATGCGCTGAAGGGGGTGAGCGTTTTCGCGCACCGGGCGGCGGAGGCGGGCGCGCGGTCGGAGGCGCTGGAGCGGTTCGCGCTCGACGCGCTGTTCACGACGGTGACGAACGTGAATTTCGATCCGGCGCGGCTGCAGGGGATGGTGGTGGAATCCGGTCGGCATCTCGAGGCGGCGCGAGCACTTTATGCGGGGGTCCGGGCGTCATCCGACCCGGCGTCGTTCAACGGCGCGACGTGTTTTGTTCCTGCGGAGAGCCTGGACGACTTGATCCGGCAGGGCGAGGAGGCCGGGATCGAGGGGCGGCTGGAGGTGATCGGAGCGGATTTGCTCGGACTGCAGGAACTGCTGACCTACGGGTTGAAAGGCATGGCTGCTTACGCATGGCATGTGCGGGATGCAGGCGGAGACACCGGGGCCGCGTCCCTGTTTATTTTCGAGGCGCTGGCGGCCATCGCGCCCGGCGAAGCCACGACCGTCGAGCAGTTGCTCGGTCTCTGCATGAGATGCGGTGCTGCCAACTTCCAGGTTCTGGAATCCCTCGACGGGGTCCACACGAAGCGCTTCGGCCATCCGGTGCCGACGCAGGTCCGCCTGGATCCGGTCGCCGGCCCGTGCATTCTGGTCTCCGGCCATAATCTCGAAGACCTGCTGGCGCTCCTCGAGCAGACGAAGGGAGCAGGGATCAACATCTATACGCACGGCGAGATGCTCCCCGCGCACGGGTATCCGGAACTGCACAAGCACGCGCACCTCGTCGGCCACTACGGCGGAGCCTGGCAGGATCAGGCGCGGGATTTCGACCGGTTTCCCGGCGCGATCCTCATGACGACGAACTGCATTCAGCTTCCGAAGCAGAGCTACTTCCAGCGGCTCTTCACCTGCGGGCTCGTCGCATGGCCGGGGGTCCGGCATATCGACGGCCGGGATTTTTCGGCCGTCATCAAGACCGCGCAGCGCTCGCCGGGATTTCCGGCGGACGTCGAGGGCAAAACCCTCACGCTCGGGTTCGGGCACAACGCCGTCCTCGGCGTCGCGGACCAGATCGTGGCCGCTGTGAAATCGGGAGCGATCCGGCATTTCTTTCTCGTGGGAGGCTGCGACGGGGCAAAGACCGGGCGCAACTACTACACCGAATTCACCGAGCAGGTTCCGTCCGACTGCGTGATCCTCACGCTCGGGTGCGGAAAGTTCCGGTTCAACCGCAACGATTTTGGAACGATCGGCGGCATCCCGCGGCTGCTCGATTGCGGGCAGTGCAACGACGCGTATTCTGCGATCAAGATCGCCGCCGCGCTCGCCGAGGCTTTCGGCTGCGGGATCAATGATCTTCCGCTCTCGCTCAACATCTCGTGGTATGAGCAGAAGGCTGTGGCCGTCCTGCTCACGCTTCTCCACCTGGGCGTTCGCAACATCCGCCTCGGTCCGACGCTGCCGGCGTTCGCGACCCCGGCGATCGTGGCTGCCCTCCAGGAAAAATTCAACCTCCTGCCGATCACGACGGCGGAGGCAGATCTGGTTGACTGTCTCAAAGCATAAGAGGCAGAGTGGGCTCCGATGTTTATCTACGGAAAAACCTCGGCGAACGCGATTGCGGTGATGAGTTTTCTGGCTGCGGATCCCGGGAGCCGGGCCGGTTCCGGCGAGATTGCGAAATCGCGAGGGATCTCTCGTGCGCTGACGGCCAAGCTCCTCACGCAACTGGCGGCGGCAGGCCTGGTCCGCGGGCAGCCGGGGCCTGGCGGTGGCTATACTCTCGCAAAGCCCGCCAAGGAAATCTGCCTGTTCGATATCGTGTCCCTTTTCGAGCAAACGGCGCAGCCCTCGGTCTGCCCGTTCGGGCACGGCTGGTGCGGCAAAGGCGAACCCTGCCCGCTTCATGACACCATTGCCGGGACGATCGACAGGAGCCTTGCCTTTTTGGAAAAGACCAGCTTGGCCGTGTTCAAAGGGAAACCATCAGGGAATCCGGCACTCCGGATCCCGGCAAAACGCCGCTGAGCTCCTGGATCGGGCGGAGGCGGTTGAAATGCGAGACTTCCCACTCTCAAAAACGCGGGAGAAAATCAAGCTCCCCCAACCCGGCACAGGTGCTAAGGTTCGTCAAACGACTCCATGCAACTCGCGATGGCCATCTGCGCCCTCCATCCGAAAGCGGTCTTCCGCATCAGCCGCGCCGAGCGGACCGAGGTGCGCAATGTTTTTGTCCGGATCGAGGACGAAGGGATCACCGGCTATGGGGAGGCGTCGCCGAACGCCTTTTATCACGAGAACGCGGACGATGTGGGGGCGCGTCTGGCGCGGGCGGCGCAATGGCTCCGCGGCCGGAAGATCCGCTCGTTGGCGGACATCGGGGGCGTTTGGGATGAGGTCTGGCGGATGGTGAGCCCGTCGCGCGCCGCCCAGTGCGCGATCGATGTCGCGCTGTGGGATTGGCTCGCCCGCCGGGAGGATTGCACGCTTTGCGAGCTCGCTTGGGGGGAACGGCCGCGTCCGGTCGCAACCTTTGCGACCATCGGCATTTCCACTCCGGAGGAACTGGGTGCCAAGGTCGCGGAATTACACGGCTTTCCGCTGATCAAGATCAAGTCCGACACCAGGGCGGACATTGGACCGGTGCGGTTTGTGCGCGAGAGAACCGGCGCCGCGCTTGCCATCGACGCGAATGGCGCGTGGGGCGGGCATGACGTGCCCGCGCTGGCACACCAGCTTGCCGGTTTGGGGGTGAAGTTCCTCGAGCAGCCGTTCGCTCCCGATGAGGATGCGCGCATGCCGATGGTGCTGGCCGCCTCGCCGCTGCCTGTCCTCGCGGACGAAAGCTGCGTGGTGTCGGAGGATGTCGAACGGATGCCCGGCCGCTTTTCCGGGTTCAACATCAAGCTCACGAAATGCGGCGGCCTCACTCCGGCCCTGAGGATGCTGCGCCGCGCGCAAGAGCTCGGCCTGCGGACGATGGCCGGTTGCATGCTCGAAAGCAGCGTGCTGATTTCCGCGGGCGCCGCGGTCGCCCAGCATACGGACTTCGCGGATCTCGACGGGGCATGGCTGATCCGCGACGACCCGTTCCGCGGCGCGCGCTATGAAAAGGGTACCCTGCACACGGATCGGAGAGTCCAGCCTGAGGAAAATCGCGATCCCATTCCTTTTTTCGTGCAGGGCACCCGTTGACCTGCCTCCCTGCCGATAGGCCGCCCGCTCGAGGGGCGCTTGATCGGGATTGAAATCTTCTGTCCGACCCCGTAGAACTTTTTTTGCTCAAATGAAAATCCAACGCGCACTGATTTCCGTCTCCGACAAAACCGGCATTGTGGACTTGGCCAAAGCGCTGGCCGCGCACGGCGTCGAGATCCTTTCGACCGGCGGAACCGCCAAGGCGCTGCAGGCGGCCGGCATCGCGACCGTCGAGGTCTCGCAGTTCACCGGATCCCCGGAAATCCTCGAGGGTCGCGTCAAGACGTTGCACCCGAAAATCCACGGGGGGCTGCTCTATTTGCGCGGGAACGACGAGCACGAGGAGCAGGCGAAGGCGCACGGGATCAAGCCGATCGACCTGGTCGTCGTCAACCTCTACCCGTTCGAGGCCACGGTCGCCAAAGAGGGGGTCACGCTCGCGGAGGCGATCGAACAGATCGACATCGGCGGGCCCTCGATGATCCGCAGCGCGTCAAAAAATTATCAGTCCGTGTGCGTGGTCACCGATCCGGCGGATTATGCCGCGGTGGTCGAGGCGATGCGCGAAGAGGACGGCGGGACCGGGCTGCAGCTGCGCGAGCGGCTGGCGATCAAGGCGTTTGCCACGACCTCCGCCTACGATGCCGCGATCGCGGATTTTCTCAACCAGGAGCAGGAGACGTGCGCCAGCTTCCGCATGGATCTCCCGCTGGAAATGCGCCTGCGCTACGGCGAGAACCCGCACCAGAACGCCGAGCTCTACGGCGGCTTCAACGATCATTTCGAGAAGCTCCACGGGAAGGAGCTCTCGTATAACAACATCCTCGACATCAGCGCCGCCAGGAACCTCATCGAGGAATTTTCCAAGCCCACGGTCGCGATCCTCAAGCACACGAACCCCTGCGGGATCGGCAGCGATCCCGATCTGCGCGAGGCCTGGGGAAAGGCGTTCGCCACCGACAAGCAGGCGCCGTTCGGCGGGATCATCATCTGCAACCTCCCGGTCACCCTCGCGCTCGCCAAGGCGATCTCGGAAATTTTCAGCGAGGTGATCATCGCGCCGGATTTCGATTCCGAAGCCCGCTCGCTCCTCCAGAAAAAGAAGAACCTCCGGCTGATGCGGATCCTGAAGCCGCTCCCGCAAAATGTCCGCGATGTGCGGAGCGTGATCGGCGGGTTCCTCGTCCAGGACTCCGACTCGGCGGACATCCCGGATCTCGAGCACAAGGTCGTCACCTCGCGGCCGCCGACCAGGGACGAGATCGAGGCGATGGAATTCGGATGGAAGGTCGTCAAACATGTGAAGTCGAACGCCATCGTCTATGCCGGAAAGGATCGGACGCTCGGGATCGGTGCCGGCCAGATGTCGCGCGTCGACTCCTCCCGCATCGCGGTCTGGAAGGCCCAGGAGGCCGGGCTCTCGCTCAAGGGCAGCGCCGTTTGCAGCGATGCGTTCTTCCCGTTTCCCGACGGCCTCATCGCGGCAGCCCAGGCCGGCGCCACGGCCGCGATCCAGCCTGGTGGGTCGGTCAAGGATCCCGACGTGATCCGGGCGGCCGACGAACACCATGTCGCCATGGTCTTCACCGGCACGCGGCATTTCAGGCACTAAAGGAGGGTTTAAGCATTAAGGTTAAAGTATTAAGTAACTAACCTTCAGAGATCGAAGATCCCCGCCGCTCCTTAATACTTAATACTTACCCCTCATGCCTCCTCTCGCCTGCATCACTTGCGGACCGGCGTATGAGCCGATCGACACGGTCCGCCGGATCACCAATTTCTCGACCGGAGAAATCGGTGCTGTCCTTGCGGCCGCGTTCCTGCGGGCGGGATTTGATGTCGTCTGCTTCCGCGGCGAAGGCGCCACTTTTCCCGCACCCGGGGGCGCGGATGTGCGGCCGTTCTCGACCAACGGTTCGCTGGTCGACGGGATCCGCTCGCTCGAGCGCCCGCCCGCGATCGTCCTCCATGCCGCCGCCCTCTGCGATTTTGTTGTCGATAAAATTGAGGGCACCGAGGGTGCGGGGAAGCTCAGCAGCCGGGCGGGCGCGGTCCACCTCACGCTCAGGCCCGCGGAAAAAGTTCTTCCGAGCATCCGCGGCTGGTTTCCCGCCGCGCGGATCGTCGGCTGGAAATTCGAGACCGACGGAACGCGCGGGCAGGCGCTCGCCCGCGCCGCCGCCCAGATCCGCGTCGCCCGCACCGACGCTTGCGTCCTCAACGGCCCTGCCTACGGCCCCGGATTCGGGCTCCTGGCCGCCGACGATTCCCTCCGGCATTTTCCGGACAAGGCCGCGCTGGCAAACCGCCTCGCGGGAGAGAGCCCATCCTGATCCGGGCGCATCGCTCAGACGAGCGCCCCCTTTCGTTCACACTCGGTTTCCCGGCGGCGGTTGTCTGCCCGACGAGCCAAAGATGCCATCGCCGTCGGCCTGATGCCGGAAACCGTTCGAGGTCCCGCTGCCGCTTCCAGGCTGCCGGGACGATGGCGTCCCCGCTCCATTGGTAACTTTCCTTCATGCACCCCCCGAACGGCCGGCAACATTGAACTGGCGCGGCGGGAGGCGTGGGGGTAAATAAATGTCGCCATGAAATCCTCCTTGCTGATCCTGTTGGCGGCCTGCGGCGTGACATTTGCGGCTCCCTCCGCCGATCCCCGGATTCCCGAACCGCTCCGCGCGTGGGAGGGGTGGGCGCTTTGGAAGCAGGATCACCGGGATTGTCCGACGCCCTACAGCGATCCCGCCAAACCGCTCTGCCTCTGGCCGTCGCGGGTCGCGCTCGATGTCGGCCCGGCCGGCGCGCGGTTTGATTTTTCGGTTGCGGTGTTCAGCGAGTCGTGGGTTCCGCTTCCGGGGAGCGGCGACCAGTGGCCGCAAAACGTGAAGGCCGGCGCGGCGTCCGTGCCGGTCGTCGAGCACGAGGGCCGCCCGGCGGTGAAGCTGCCCGCGGGCACGCACCGGATCGAGGGCGGGTTCGCGTGGAAAAAAATCCCCCAGAAGATCGCGCTTCCTGCGTCGGTCGGGATCGTGGTGCTTGCGCTCGACGGGAAGCCGGTCGAGAGCCCGGTGTGGGACGCCTCCGGGAACCTCTGGCTTGAGAGAAATTCTTCGAGCGGCGACGCCGGCAAGGATTTCCTTTCGGTGAAGCTCTTTGCCGAACTGGAGGACGGGATTCCGCTCTGGCTGCGCGGCGAGATCGAACTGATCGTCTCCGGCAAGAGCCGCGAAGAGACGATCGGCGCGGTCCTTCCCGCAGGCTGGAAATTGGCCTCGCTCGAAAGCCCGATCCCGGTCGCTGTGGACGAGGACGGACGGATGAAGGCGCAGGTGCGTCCGGGAAAATGGGCGGTCCGGTTCTCGGCGTTCCGGATCGACAACCCGAAGGAATTTCACTTTGCGGCCGACGTGAAGCCGGCTGCGCCGAACGAGCTCATCGCGTTCCGCTCGCGCCCGGATTTCCGGATGGTCGAGATCGCCGGGAGCCCGGCGGTGGATGTCTCGCAGATCGCGTTTCCCAAGCAGTGGAGGGAGCTTCCGGTTTACCGATGGGACACGGCGACGCCGTTCCGCATCGAGGAACGGATGCGTGGCATGGGGCTCCAGAAACCCGGCGGACTCGCGATCGCCCGCGAATGGTGGCTCGATGAAAACGGAAGGGCGTTCACGTTCCGCGACAAGCTGACAGGACAAATGCAGGAGATCTGGCGGCTCGACGCGGCCGCCGGGCAGGATCTCGGTTCCGTGCGCAGCAACGGGGAGGGACAACTGATCACCAAAAGCCCGGTCAACGGAGCGCCGGGGGTCGAGATCCGCTCGCGGAACCTCAACCTCGAAGCCAACGGACGCATGGATCGCTCCGGAAAAATTTCCGCTGCCGGCTGGCGCACCGATGCCGACGCGCTGCGCGTGACGCTCAACCTCCCGCCCGGCTGGCGGCTCTTCGCGCTCTTCGGCGCCGACTGGGTGCATGGCGATTGGCTGACCGCATGGACGCTCCTCGACATCTTCCTTCTCCTGATTTTTTCGCTTGCCGCAGGCAAGCTCTGGGGCTGGAGAATCGCGGTGCTGGCCTTCGTCGCGTTCGGCCTCGCCTACCACGAACCCGGCGCGCCGCGGTATGTCTGGCTCTGCCTGCTCATCCCGCTCGCCCTCCTGCGCGTCGTCCGCCCGGGCTGGGGCCGCCGGATTTTGCTGGCCGGAAAATGGATCGTCATCGCCGCGTTTGTTTTCATCGTCGTCCCGTTCGCCTCGCTCCAGATCCAGCAGGCGATCTACCCGCAGCTCGAGCGCACGGGCGGCGGAGCCGCGCCGGTTTCCCGGGGAGAGATGCAGGCGGGCGGGTTTGCCGCCAATGCTGCGATGCAGGAGGCTCAGGCGGTCGCTCCGGCCGCTCCTCCGTTGGACAAGGCCAAGGCGCAAGGCGCCGAAAAAGACGCCGAAAGTTTCAGTTTGGGAATCAGTGAAGTCCGCAAAAGGGGCGCGAACAGGGACATGTCGAACCTTGCCTACGACACGAAGGCCCGGATCCAGACCGGCCCGGGGATTCCGGATTGGGCGTGGCGGGATGTTTCCTTCGGATGGAACGGCCCGGTGGCGGCATCGCAGGAGGTCCGGCCGGTGCTGATTCCGATCGGCATCGAGCGCCTGCTCTCGGTGCTGCGCGTGGCTCTGATCCTCGCTCTGGCGGCTCTGCTGCTGCGCGGCGGGCGCTCGGTCGCGCCCGGAATCTCCGCTGCCATCCTGGCTTTCCTGGTGTTCCTCCCCTCCGCGAACGCCGAATTTCCAGATGCCCAGACCCTCGAAACCCTGCGGGCGCGGCTGCTGGAAACGTCGGACGCATTTCCGAATGCCGCCGCGATCCCGTGCGCCACACTGCGCCTCACAGGCAACCGGCTGGAAATGGATGTTGAGATCCAGGCCGAGGTGCAGGCCGCCGTGCCGCTCCCCGGGCGGCTTCCCGCGTGGTCACCGCTGACGGTTTTGCTCGATGGAAAGCCCGCGGCCGCACTGCGCCGGGATGACGGCTACCTTTGGATCCCCGTGCCGAAGGGAGTCCACCAGGTGAAGGTGACCGGGATGTTGTCCGACGTTCCGGATTGGGAATGGACGTTCCTTTTGAAGCCGCGCGTGGTGAGCGTCGAGGCCCCCGAGTGGACGGTAAACGGCATCTCCGCGGCCGGCGTTCCCGACCAGCAGGTCTTCTTCACAAAAATCCAGAAGAGCACCGCCGGAGAGGCGGCCTACGACCGGCAGGATTTCTCGGCGCTCGCGTCGGTGGACCGGCAGATCGAGCTCGGTCTCGTGTGGCAGGTGCGCACCACCGTGCGGCGGCTCTCGCCCGGTGGCAAGGCGATCGCCCTGCGCGTCCCCCTCCTCCCCGGCGAGAACGTCCTCACCTCGAACGCGCAGATCAAGGACGGGCAGATCGAGGTGCGGATCGGCGCGCAGCAGGACGCATTTTCGTGGGAGAGCGAGCTGAGCCCGGCGGCGACGCTGGCACTCGCCGCAAACGCCTCCGATTCCTGGGTCGAAGTCTGGCACCTGATCGCCTCGCCGGTCTGGAACGTCACGATCTCCGGTCTCGCGCCGGTCTTCGAGCCCGGCAATCCCGGCCTCGTGCCGGTCTGGCGCCCGTGGCCCGGCGAGGGCGTGAGCCTCGCGGTCAGCCGACCGGAAGCGGTTCCCGGTGTCACCATCACGGTGGAAAAAGCCGCGCAGGAAGTGACGCCCGGCATGCGCCAGATGACATCGAACCTCACGCTCGGCCTGCGCTGCAGCCTCGGGGAGGATTTTCTCATCACGCTCCCCGCCCATGCGGAGGTCGCGTCGCTCACGCTGAACGGCGCGGCGATCCCTGCGAGGATGGACGGACGCAACCTCATTGTTCCGCTCCGTCCCGGCGGGCAGTCGGTTCGTGTCGAGTGGAAAACGAACGTCCCCCTCGGCCTCCGCTCGCGCGTCGAGGAGGTGAGGCTTCCGGTCGGGAGCGCGAACATCAACACCACTCTCAACGTGCCGGAAAGCCGGTGGGTTCTTGCGGCGGGCGGCCCGCTGCGCGGTCCTGCCGTGAGGTTCTGGGTCGTGCTCGCGTGCTCGCTCCTCGCCGCAGGGATGCTTGGACGGCTCGCCGCCTCGCCGTTGCGCACGGTCGAGTGGGCGCTGCTCGGGATCGGGCTCACCCAGGTGCCGCTGCCCGCCGCGCTCGTCGTCGTGGCATGGCTGTTTTTCCTGTCCTGGCGCGGGCACGATTCGTTCCTGCGCCTCCCGGCGTGGGGGTTCAACCTCTTCCAGCTATTGCTCATCGCTGCCACCGCGGCCGCGCTGGCGGTCTTCGTGGCGGTCGTGGCCGAGGGGCTTTTGGGAAATCCCAAAATGTTCATCATTGGCAACGGATCCACGCGGAGCGCGCTGCGCTGGTATCAGGCCCGTTGCGGCGAGGTGCTCCCGCAGCCCGGATGCGTCTCGGTCTCGATCTGGTGGTTCCGCCTCCTCATGCTCGCCTGGGCACTCTGGCTCGCCGCCTCGCTCCTCCGCTGGCTCCGCATGGCCTGGACGCGATTCAGCACCGGCGGATGCTTCAAGGCCGGTTCCAAGAAAAAACCCGCCGCGCCGCCGCCGCTGAACTAATTTCGCTGCTGTCCGCTCTTGCGGATCTCGGCGGCGAGGGGGATTTTATTGCGGACGATTTTGCGGAGGATGACGAGTGCCGCCACGAGCGCGGCGGCTCCGATCCAAGCGAGAACTTTCGCCTCCGGGGAGGCTTGGACTTCGGCGATCTTTCTTCCGGCCGCGCCGAGGCAGACGGAAACGATTTCCGCGGGGAGAATCCCGAGGGCGGTCGCGCCGAGGTAGTGCCAGAACGGAACTTTCGTGAGCCCGTAGGCGTAGTTCGAGAACCCGAAGGGCAGCGGGCACATCCGCAGGAGGGCGATGATTTTCCATCCTTCCCGGTGGATCGCCGAATCAATCAGGATCAGCTTCGGGCTCCGGCTCACGAGCCCGGCCACGCGTTCGCGGGCGACATACCTGCTGACAAGGAATCCCGCGGCCGCGCCGAGCGTCGAGCCGGCGACGACCCATGTGAGCCCGCCCGCGACGCCAAAAAGAATTCCGCCCATCACCGCGAACGGGATGAGGGGCAGCCCGAGCATGCTCAGCCCCGCAAACGAAAACACAAAAACAAGAACCCCGAGCGCGCCGAGGTCGCCCAGGCTGTGGAGATAGTTTTCCAGCCAGTCCATCATCATTCCGGCAGTTGCCCGCGAATCACGCGAATGGACGCGAATAAAATACGGCAGATGGAGACATGCAGGGCTTCACCCGCAAGGGCGACCTGGTATTTTCTTGGTTTTGCCATTCGCGTCCATTCGCGTGATTCGCGGGCCTCTTCTGCATTTTTTAGATTCGGTTGCTTCACTTTTTGTGGCCTGCCGGTTGCGGCGGGGCGGGGTAGTCGCGGAAGATCGTGTGGAGCGCGAAGATGTAGAGCGTGCCGCGGTAGATGGCGCGGACGACTTCGTGCCAGGGCGTGCGGATCCGGTGCCTGCGGAGCGGGTTGTTGCGCAGGGCGATTTCGGTGAGCTTGGCGAAGCGGGAATAGAACCGCCGCAGCGGCAGCACGGTCGGCAGAATCGTGTGCATGCAGTCGTAATAGCGGTAGCAGTCGCAGATGAAATCGTTCTTCTTCTCGTGCCAGAACGCGGTGCCCGGCGAGGGGGAAAGGACGGTGAACGTGATCTCCGCCGGACAGAGCGCGCGCACTTCTTTTTCGAGCGCATCAAAATCGGCGTCGGTGAAATCCGGATTCACGATCATGCTGGCGTGAAGCATGATCCCGGCCGCCTTGAGGATTGCGATCGCGTCCCGGTTGGTCTGGACGCTTGTCTTTTTGTTGAAGCCCGCAAGCCCCGCGTCGGTCATGGATTCGATGCCGACATAGACGGTGTCGAGCCCGGCCTCGCGCCAGAGTTTGAAGAGTTCCGGGTGGCGCACGATCGTGTCGGCGCGCGCCCAGCTCGTATAGTGCTTGCGGATGCCGCGCGCGATGAGGAGGCGGGCGATCCGCTCGACGCGCGCGGCGTTGAGGAACATCTCGTCGTCCACAAAGTAGATGTGGTTCTCCGCGATCGACGCGATCTCCGCGACGACGTCCTCCGGGGTGCGCTCGATATATTTCCGGCTGATCAGGTGCGGGACGACGCAGAACGAGCAGTTGAACGCGCAGCCGACCGAAGTCCGCATCGAGGCCACGCGCGGGAACATCGTGGGGATCCGCTTATCGCCGGATCCGGTCCAGACGCAAAAATATTTATCGCGCTGGACGAGGTCGCGGCGCGGCATGGGGAGCTCGTCCCAGGCCGGGTATTCGGGTGGCGGGAGGGCCGCCTTTTCGAGAAAATCCGGCGCGGCGGGCGAGAGGACGCTGTGGCCGGATGCGGGGGGGTCGCCGGCGCGGAGCCGGGCGAGGATCCCGCGCAGTGCGGTGGCACCTTCTCCGCGGACGACGAGATCGATCTGCGAGCAGGCGTAATCGTGAGGGGCCATCGTCGCGTGGATGCCGCCGACGATCGTGAGAATGCGCGGGTCGTGATCCTTGGCAAGCTTCAGGTATTCGCGGACGAGCCCGGCATTCGAGCTGTAGCCGGTGAAGCCGATGATGTCATGGTGACCGGATTGCAGGCGGGCGAGGTAGGCGGCGCGCGGGTCTTTTTCCAGGCCGAGATCGAGGATCGCGATGTCGTCGTCCGGTGAGGCGGCCCCGGCGACGGTTTCGAGTTCGAGCGGTTCCAAGTGGAGGAACCCCTGCTGCAACCGGCGGGCTATGAGGAGCTCGGGATGAGGTTTGACGAGGAGGATGTTCATGGCGGCTGCGAGTGGATGAACCGTGCGGCCTCGCATCCTGCGACTTCGCCGAGCGCCATGCAAGTTCCCATCACGCGGTGGCTGCGAGGGCGCGGCTCGATGCGGAAACACCCGGACGCCGCCGGACGCCACCAGAATGTCGCACGCGGTGTCCACGTTTAGGAAGCGGCCGACAGAAAATGCCGCGCGAGGCTGCCGGTCTCGTCCGGAGTGAGAAGTCCCTCCAGGCTCGACGCGGTGACGTTGATGCGCCCGTCGTATTCGTTTAAAAAAATTCCGAGTCCCGGTGGCGTCGAGACCCGGGGGGCGTGGACGATGTTCAGGATCCGGTGGCCGAGGAACTCGCGGGCCCTGCAGGCCGACTCGCCCAAATAAGAAAATGCGAAGGTTCCGAAATTCCCGCCGAACAGGCGCCGCGAAATCCCGGCGAGCAGGCTGACCGGCAAAATCCGCATGAGCATCATCGTCTGCTCGAAGTCTCCTGGAAGACCGGATTTCGTTTGCTCATACATCTGGCCGGAGATCGCCCGCACGAGGCACTCGAGGGATCCGAGGTCGCGGCGCTCAAGAAGAAAATAAAGGAACGAGATGTGGTTGAAAAAAACGGGGCCGTCGCGCGCGGCACGGCGGTCAATCGTGACCGGGATAAGGTAGTGCCCGGGCGTGTGCCCGCGCGCGGCAAACAGCCGGTCAACCGCCTGCACGGCCCATGCGAGCAGGCCGGGCAGCTTGACGAGGTAGCCGCCGAGCGCAAAAGCGGATTCCGTGAGGCGCCGGCTCTGCTCGCCGTCGAGCCGCTCAAAGCGGTGTTGAAATCCCGCCCGCCCGGCGGGGACGGGAAGCCGGACCGGACGCGCGGACGCACACTCGCGGATCGCGCGGTTGACATTCCGGCCGGCGGAAAATTTTTCCGCCCAGCCCGAGAGGTCCGGTTCGCGTGTTGGTCGGGTGAGTTCCTGCGGCTGGGCATCCGCGGGGTCGAAGCCGGCGAGGCGGTCGAGGAAGAGTTCCGCTCCGCGCGCGTCGAACAGCCGGTGATCGAACGCCATGCCGAGGCACGAGCGGTCCGGGCCGGCGTGGACGAGGCGGAACGCGAGGTGGTCGCGCTCGGTCGGGAACGGGTCGTCGAGCGCGCCGCAGAGCACGGCGAGGGCGGATTCGACATCCGGCTGCGCGGGAAGGATGCCCACGGAGCAGCAGCCTTCCTGCCCGCCGGATTTCCAGAACGGCGCGAGATTCAGCCAGTCGCGCGCGGGACGGCCCGAAAGAACCGGGAACCGGGCCGCGAAGCCGCGGCAGATTTCCCGCACGCGGGATTCGTCCACCCGCCCATCCAGCTCGAGGAGGATCCGGGAGGAATTGCCCGCACCCGTGGCCCGCTTCGTCATGCTGTCGAGCACGCCGATGATCCAGTCCACTCCGGTCAGGTAGCGCCGGTCGCGGCAGTAGGGAAGCGAGATGGTCATCGAGCGGTTGTTTCCGTTTTTGAGTGATCTTTCGCAAGGAAAAACATATGCGTTTCGCATGGGATCCAGTCCGATCCATTTCGGCGGGGAGCCGAGCGGGTTGCGGAAAACCGATCTGCAGGCAGAGCGCTGCCGACCCTCCGATTGCGCGGTGGCCGTCCGTGGCGCGGAGCCGGAGGCCCCGATCGGAGTGTGCGTGCCGGTCGGCCGGATCGATCCGTGCCGCCCCACCCTGATCCTGACCCACGGCATGCGCTACCGGACCCGCTATCCGGCGACATGGGAACCGCTCTCTGATCTGCGCGAAATCGGCGAAGCCGCGCACGAGCGCACGAGCGTCACCCGCCCGCTCAACATCCTGCATTTCGTCTGGCCGAAAGCCTCGCGCCATCTTGAAGCGGGCGTGAGGAACCTTCCCGCAATCGTCCGCTTCTGCATCCATGCGTTCCGCGAAACCGACGCCGAGGGGCGGACGTTGGCGACGAGCCTGCGCGAGCTGCTGGGGCAGGGCTACCGGGAGCCGGTGCATTTTGTCGGCCACAGCTACGGCGCTCTGGTCAACGCCCACGCGGTGTGCGCCCTGTCCCTCGCGGGCTGGGGCGGGGAGGCCCAGTTCACTGCGCTGGACGTCGCCCTCCACCTGACCCTCGGCAAGGATCGCGAGCTGCTGCGCCTGCTGGCAGGAAATGGGGTGGGACTCCGGGTGTCTAGGCTCGACAATTACTTCGGCCCCCCATTTTTTGCGCTGGGCACTGGCATCCGGGGTGCCGGCCCCGGTCGATTCGGCGGTGGCCACCGGGTCGCCCGCACGCACTGCGGCGTGATGAACTTCTACCGCGACACCGTCCGAAACCCGCGGATGCACGCGGGATTCAACCACTCGATCCTCACGTGATGGAAGCGATCCGGAAAAACCACAGCAAGGGTGCTGGACTCAGCCCCAATCAATATCCGAAGGAAAAAAAGGTCGTTTTTTATTCCAGCCCGTTTTTCACGCGGTTCCCGGTTCTTCCCGAGCCTCAGGGCTCCTGATCCCTTCCCAGAAAACAGCGGTTGTGCGGAACATGTCTGACACCAAATCCACGTCAGGCGATGTAGGGCGCATCGTGCGATCAGCGCTTTTCGGTTCATCGAATTTCCACGGGATCAGGAGTTCTGAGCCTGATGCGTGTTTTGCAACTGATAGCAGCACCAACTGACCCGAGCATCAACTTAACTCCAGAACGGGCGCTTCTTCGGCGGTCCTTTAAAAACCTTCGGTCGAGTCGGTCGGCGAGTGTGAGATATGCGCCCTACCCGGGCGACAAAAATTCCACGCGAAGCCCGCACGGCTGAAACTTTTCAAAGTCCGAATCCCGTGTCACCCAGGTGCATCCGTTCTCGATCGCCAGCGCCGCATGCTGCGCATCCGCGACCATTTTTCCCGTCGCCCCCGTCTCCTCGCACAGACGGCGGACAATCATCCAGTGACCTCTGCCCAGTTCCGGCATCATGCACGTCCGCGCCCGCAGCAGCGACTCCACTACCGCCAGTGACTGCGCCAGCGGCGTGGGCGACGGACGGAATGCCGGGTTGGTGACGATCCTCACAAACGCGCAAGCCACCAGCGGAGACAACGCAAACGGCTCCGATCCGTTGACCATGTCCTCCATCCACGCCTTGAAATACTTATGGTCGGGATCCTCCACCCGATGGGCGTAGATCAAAATATTGACGTCGGGCATTCGCATCGCTCAGCGTCCCTCGTCCCGGAGCTTTGACAATTCCGCAGGAGTTTGATGGCACTTCCTCCCTCCTCCAAACACCGGCATCACGAACGGGGCCTCCTCCCTCAGCGACCGCTCCGCCAAAAAATGCCGCAGGGCGGAATTCGTGAAGTCGCTCAACGTCGTCCCCACCTCAACCGCCCGCTTTTTGGCCTTTTGAAATACGGAATCCTCAAGAATTAAAGTGGTTCTCATACAGGAATACATATGTGTGCGAAATGCGTTGTCAAGCCTCAGAGGGCAGGGCAAGCCCGCAGGTTCCTCCGGTCAGGGCCCGACGGGGAACTCCACGAAAAACGTTGTCTGCACCTCCGGCGAGGAGACGAAGCGCACCCGGCCGTGGAGGAAGCGCTCGGCGAGAAGTTTGACGCTGTAGGTGCCGAGCCCGCGGCCGCCGCCTTTTGTGCTGAACGAGCGGTTGAAAATCTGGAGCTGTGCGGTCTGCGGGATCGCGCCTTCGTTGCGGACGAAAAATTCCACTTTGTCGCCGGGAATCCGCCGGCATCCGATCGTGACTTCGCCGCTCGCTTCGCTCGCTTCCAGTGCGTTTTTTGCGAGATTGCCGAGCACCCGGAGCAGGAGGGTGAAATCGGAGAGGAACGAGACGGGCTCGCACTCGTCGGCCACGCGGATGGTCTTCGCCCCGCAGGACGGGTGTTTGCGATAGGCCGCGACCACGCGGTCAACGGCATCGCGGCTGTTGATCGGCCGCATCTCGGCCTGCAGCTCGCCTCGCTCGGCGGCCAGGAGTTCGCGCTGCGCGCGGATTTCATCAACCAGCTGCCCGGCGAGGGTGGCGACGAGCCCCCGCATCTCGCCGAATTCCTCAGGGCCGGAGAACTCCATGATTTCCCCGATCGTCTGCAGCCCGCCGGCCGTGTTCAGGAGGTCATGAAAAAAGATTTTTTCGAGGATCTGGCGACGTTTTTCATTACTGATGTCCTGAACGGAAAGGAACGCGAAGTTTTCTCCGCCGAGGTCGAACGGGCGCGCCCAGACCCGGAGATCGAGCGGTGTGCCGGCGGCGAGGGTCATGCGGCATTCCTCGACCGGCGTGCCGCCCTGCAGGCCTCCCACAATCGCCCGGAACGCACCGCAAACCTTGCAGGCCTCGGCATCGCCGCATCCGCCGTCCGTCTCCGCGCTGTGGATGCACCCCGCCGCTTCGCCCGGACGCTTTCCCCAGATCTCCGAGCCGTCGCCGGCGCGGAAAAAATCCAGCGCCGCCCGGTTGGCAAAAACAATCTGCCGCGTGGAGTTCACGGCCAGCAGGATGTCCGGGATGGCATCCAGGAATCCCTGCATCTCCTTCCACTCGGAAATCCGCCGCGCCTGCGCGAGCACGCGATCCCGACCGCTTCGGATGTCGATTGGAAAATTGGCGTTCATCGGGTTTGTCCGGGAAGTTTCCACTGCGGGAAGCATGCCACATCGGGCGCGGCCTGGGCGAGAAAACTTTGAGGCAGACATCCTCATGCTTCCTGATGTCTGGTCCGGTCGGGATCTTCCCCGGTCGTGAAAGAAAATCTGGTCTGGAACAGGCGCGCCGTGCGAACATGCCTCCGGAAAATCTCAGCTCCATGCCACACATCTTCCGCGATCACGACAATGCCATCCGCAACCTTCAGGAGGATCTCCTGAACATGGCCGCGCTGGCCCGCCAGAACCTCGAACAGGCCATGCAGGCCCTCCTGCGGGCCGACCCCGACCTCACCGGCGCCGTGATTGCCGCGGACTCCGACGTGGACGAGCTCGAGCGCAAGGTCGATCAGGGGGGGCTGGAAATCCTCGTCCGTTTCCATCCCGTCGCCACCGACCTCCGTCTGATCCTGGCCTCGATGAAGATCAGCACCAATCTCGAGCGGATTTCCGATCACGCGGTCAGTATCGCCAAGCGCGCCCGCAAGATCAGCCGGGGCCAACCGCTGCAGGAAGTGCAGTGGCTCGAGCCGCTTTACGCCCGGGCCTACGCCCTGCTGCGCGATGCCATGGACTCCTACACTAACCACGACCCCGTCCTCGGCCAGTCGCTCCACGACAAAGACAAAGAGCTCGACCTCCTCCACAAACAGCTCGCCCGCTCGCTCGGCAGCCAGTTGGAGGTCGCCGATGGCCGGTCGGAGGACTGGCTCCACCTCATCTTCATCGCCCGCTCGCTCGAGCGCATCGGCGATCTTTCCGTGAACATCGGCGAGGAGACCGTCTTCCTCGAAAGCGCCAAAGACATCCGGCACGAGCACCGCAAGCAGCCCCTGGAAGCCAGCCCGACGGAACCATGAGCACCATTCTCGTCATCGAAGATGAAGCCGACATCGCGGATCTTCTCGCCCTGCATCTGCAGCGGGCCGGCTTCACCGCGATCCTCGCCCGCGACGGGATCACCGGGCTGGCCCTCGCGAAAAAAGAAAGTCCCGCGCTCGTTCTTTTGGATCTGATGCTGCCCGGCATGGACGGCACCCGCGTGTTCAAGGAGCTCCGCCGCGACCCGCGCACCCTGGACACGCCGGTCATCATGCTCACGGCCCGTGCACAAACTGCGGACCGCGTGGCGGGCCTCGAGCTCGGGGCTGATGATTATGTCACCAAGCCCTTTTCCCCGAAGGAGCTTTTGCTGCGCATCAAGTCCGTGCTGAAACGCAGCGAGGGAATGGCCGCGCGCGAAGCCCTCGCCAGCGGGCCGTTCCGTTTCGATTCCGCCGCCGTGCAATGCTACGCGGACAACCGGCCCCTCGATCTCACGCAAACCGAATACAAGCTGTTCCAGTATCTTTGCGAGCACGCCGACCAGCTCTGCGACCGCGCCCGGCTTCTCGGCGCGATCTGGGGCTACAGCGATGCCGCAACCACGCGCACGCTCGACACCCATATCAAGCGCCTCCGCATCAAGCTCGGCCGCCATGAGGACTGCATCGAAACCGTGCGCGGCGTCGGCTATCTCATGCGCGCCGCAGGCTGTCCATGATGGCGTCCCTCCTCCTCGGGCTCTCCAGCCTTTGCCTCCTCGTGTGGTCGTTGCGGCAGCGCGCCGCCATCCTCCGCCTGCGCGAACTGGAAAAAATCCGTCTGGCCGAGGGCCTGCGCTCGCTCGCCGCCGCCGGCAGCGACCGCGACAGCCTGCTCAATGCGTTCCCCGACGCCTTTCTCATCGCCGATGCCCAGGGCTCGATCCTGCACTGCAATGAAGCCGCCAGCGCGCTGTTTGGTCCGGCTCCACTCGCCGGCCGTCCGGCTCTGGAAATCCTGCGCGATGCCCGCCTGGCCGCGCCCTATCTGGAATGCCGCAACTCGGGGAACCCGGCGTCCGCGCGCGTTCTTCTGCCGGCGGAAGCCGCGCCCGCCCGCACCCGGGATCCCGCGACCGGCGAATCCGTCTGGCTGGTCGATGCCGCGCCGGTTCCGCAATCCGGCGGCCCTCCGCACATCCGCCTCCTTCTGCGCGACCTGTCGTCCGAGCACCAGCTCGAACAAATCCGCAAGGACTTCGTCGCAAATGCCTCCCATGAGCTGCGCACGCCGATCACCCTCGTGGGCGGGTATCTGGAAACCTTCCTCGAAACCCCGGAGCTGCTGGACGACCGTCCGGCCGTGCTGCGCTTCCTCGGCATCATGCGCAAACACACGGAGCGGATCGCGTGCATCATTGAGGACATGCTGCTCATTTCCCGCATCGAATCCAGCGACGCCTCGGCCCTCCGCATGGAAACGTTCACCCTTGCCGAATGCGTGCAGGACATCATCGACCGCCTCGAACCGCTCATCCGCACCCGGCAGGCCGCCGTCCACATCGCCCTCCACGACCCCGACCTGACACTCGAAGGCGACCGGTTTTATTGGACGCAAATTTTTTTCAACCTCATCGAGAACGCGCTCAAACAAAACCTCAAGCCCGGCCTGCAGGTCACCGTCCGCAGCGAGGCGGCTCCCGGCGCGCTTTGTCTGGAGGTCATCGACAACGGGATCGGCATTCCTGCCGCCGACCTGCCCTTCATCTTCAAGCGCTTCTACCGCGGTGGAAAACTGCACGCGCAAAACGAGGTTCCCGGCACCGGCCTCGGGCTTTCCATCGTCAAGCGCGCCGTCGAAGCCCACGGGGGCACGATCACCTGCCAGTCCGAATCGGGTATCCGTACGGCCTTCCAAATCACTCTCCGTGGGGCTGCTGAAGTCGTTCCGGCAGGAATATGAGTCGAAAGCGCGGCTCCCCGAGTAATCCCTGTTAGAACCCATTCTCTACGCCTTAACACCCATGAAAATCACAAACGATATCGTCTCAAATCACAGCCAGCTCACCCGGTTGCCGCTTGGGAGCATCACCGCACAAGGCTGGCTGAAAGCGCAACTCGAACGAAGCAAAGCCGGCATGGGTGGGCATCTTGATGAATTGGAGCCCGACATGATCGGCAAACCTTATGTCACGAGGGACTTTCAATCCAAAGTCTCCCCGGGTTGGTCGGGGGAGATTTCCGGCACCTATTGGACCGGCCTGGTGCAGTTGGCATTTACGCTGAACGATGCCGAACTTAAGGCCAAGGCAGAAAAATGGGTTCGCGCAACGCTCGCTCTCCAGGAGGACGACGGCTATCTCGGGAGCTACCGCAAGACCGACAACCGCCATGATGACTTCTGCCCGTGGTCTGCGAACTGGTGTTATCGGGCGCTTCTGTCGTGGCATGATGCCACTGGCGACCGGAAGGTCCTGGATGCTGTCCACCGCGGGCTGCTGTGGTTTGTCGAAAATTGGGCCGGCGATCAGAAAACCGACTACGCCGCGCCGACGCTCACTGAGTCGATGATCATCGTCTATCTGAAAACCGGCGATGAGCGGCTCTATCAGTGGTGCCTCGACTACCTTGCGTGGCTCGACAAAAACGACAATTTCAAGCACGGCATGGCCTCCTTTCAGCGAGCGGAGCTCGAGTATAACGATGACCATGCGGTGGCCTTTGGCGAGATGGTGAAACATCCCGCCATGGTGTTCATGGCAGGAGGGAAGCCGGAATTTCTTGCCGCCACCCGCAATGGCATTAAACAAATCATGGACAAATGCTGGCAATGCACCGGAGCACCCGCATCGAATTTCGAATATCTCTCGCCGCCATCCGCCAACCATGAGACCGAGTATTGCAATTTCACCACCTTCCTAAACACTTTCTCGTGGATGGCCCGGATTACCGGCGAGGCAAAATATGGTGACCTCATCGAGCGCGTTCTCTTCAATGGCGCGCAGGGCGGCCGCATGAAGGATGAGCGCGCGATCAGCTATAACAGCTCCCCCAACCAGTTCTTCGCGTCAATGCATTCCTGCCTCTTCGGGTGCGAAGAGTCGTTCGGGGTCTATGCGCCGAATATCCAGGTCGCCTGTTGCCCGGCACACTCGGTGGTCATCTATCCCGAATACGTTCGTGGAATGTTCCTGTGCGACCGGGATGAAAATCTGTTTTTGCCGACCTACGGCCCCTGCGCATTGGAGTTTGTGTCGCACGAGGGCACCAAAATCTCGATCCGTGAAGAGACCCTCTATCCGTTTGACGAGACAATCACCCTGCACATCAAGACCTCGGCCCGATGGCGGAAGCGCCTCATGCTCAGGATTCCCAACTGGTGTAAGGACTATAGCGTGACGCTCAATGGAACACCAATTGCAAACAAGGTCGATTCCCATGGGTATCTGGCCGTGGAACAGACATGGCATGACGATACCCTGGCTATCATTTTTCAAATGGAGCCGAATGTGGTCGCTGTCGATGATGTCTATTTTCAGAAAGAGCCCCTGCGCGCAGTCGAGTGCGGGCCGCTCCTGTTTGCTTTCAAATACCCCGAAACCTGGAACTCAGTAACAGGCACCCCGGTCACTCCCCTGCCACCGGACTGGTCGTGGCACGAAGCTTCTTGCGTCCCCTCTGGCGGGAAACTTGTCCCGCCGCCAATCTACTCCCTGAAGCTCGACGAGCTGGATGGAGGGAAGGCGATCACCAAGAAGCGGAGCGAATCGGCCTACCCGTGGGACGAAAGCCCGCTGAAGCTTCTCGTGCCGATGCACCGCTCACAAACAGCGGCCTACCCGAGATTTACCAAAGTGCAAAAAACGACCCCTCTTCCCTACGGCAACCCCGTGACCGCCGACCCGAAAGCAGAAACCGTTGAGCTGGTGCCTTTCGGATGCACAATCCTGCGAATGTCATGCTTCACAATATGCAAATAGAAGTGCGCCGCTGACAGCACGGCCGCCCGCCAACAAGCAGAGGACGACGTCCCGCTGGAGGGATGGCCGCCGTGCCGTCCCATTTTCGATTTCCATGAATATCTGTTGATAGAAACAACCTGCCACCTGTCCAAGGCGTTCAGCCGACACTTCGCCTTGTCTCCCGCCGATTACCGCCGCCGGATCAAGCCCGCCCAAGGGTAAGGAATGCGTGGCTGACCGCAAGAAAAGCCAAGTGATAGCAAGAATTGGAATGCGGGACCGCGCAAAATACGGATGATGGCGAAAATAAAGACGTGGCCTCCGCGCATGATCATCCTTTGCAGCCATTCCAACCAGCCAGCTCTGTTTAATTTTTGAAAACGAATCTGACGATCGTCGCGTTTGGCGACTCTATTACTGAGGCAACCATCGGGGTGCCCGATGAAATGAAAAGGTGGCCGAATGCCTTGCAATCGAAGCTGGAGCCGGATTTCCCAGAGACAAGGGTTATTAATTCCGGGGTTGGGGGCAATTCGGCACGCGAGGCGATGGCCCGTTTTCAAAGCGACGTCCTGGCTCATGATCCGGATTGGGTCGTGCTGGAATTCGGCGGGAACAATGAAGACCTCTCGAATCCCGCCCGGATCGTGAGCTTGGAGGAGTTCAGGGCGTTGTTAATCGAATATCAGACGAACCTGCCGGCAAAGACGAAAACCGTGGTTGTCACGTTCCCTCCGGTTCTCGACGATCTCCATGCGTATGAAAAAATCTCTGCATTTGAAGCGCACTATCAAAATGCCGGTGGAATCGATAAATCGGTCGAGCCGTATCGGGAGATGACCCGAGCCTTCGCGAAAGAAAACGGACTCCCCATTTATGATTTTCATCAGGAGCTGGTCGCTCTCGGTATGGCAAATGGCCGGATGACTTATACACTGGATGATGGCATCCATCTCACGGAAGAAGGGAATGAGATCCTGGCAAATGGGGTGTTTCAAATCTTAAAAGACATCCTGTCGCCATCCGAAGAAATTGGCGGTGCGAGGAATAGGGATGAGCACAACCCGCGCTGATGGGGGTGCTTCGCCGTCGATCGGGCGGCGTTGCCTCGCCAAAAGTCGCTCATCCCGGGAAACGGTGCCGGCAAGGATTTGCCTTGCAGAACAATGGTTCCCACTCATCAGGGCAGGAAGAAATGCCAGATTATACAACTAATTTGCCGTTCTGTCCATTGCCCTGAGGGTCAAGATTTGCCAGGTTCGTGATGTTGAAACAAAGTGAAGGTCTGAAAAGCCTTCTCGGAATCAGGAGGAAGTAAATTATGTTGCAGAATCTGTATGTCCCCGCCAAGGGGACAAGTTCGATGGTTGGCGAGCTTCATCAGTCGGTTCCCGCGCGGGGCAAGCTGCTCGTGGCAGACATCGCCGGCCCGGGAGTGATCGGCCACATCGCCGTAACTCACATGAACTCTAACGAGATTGCGCTCTTGGCCATGCGCGGAGTGGTCGTGCGTTGTTCCTGGGACGAGGAGGATACGCCCTCGGTGGAAGTGCCGCTCGGCGACTTTTTCGGCATCGGTTTCGGTGAGGACCGCCCGTTGAACTGCACCGTCTGGGAGCGCGACGGCAAGCGAAGCCTGCATATCTTCTTCCCCATGCCCTTCCAGAAGCGGGCGCTGATCGAATTGGAGAACCTCAGCGACAGCGACCTGCACGGATTCTACTGGTATGTCGAGTATGACAAGGATGTCACACTCCCAGACAAGGTGGAGTATTTTCACGCCCAATACCGCCAGTCGCACCCGGTTCCGAAAACCGGCTGGCATACGGTCCTGGAAACGGAAGGGCACGGGAAATACGTTGGTACGATTTGGAGCGTCAACTGGATGGAGAATCGCACCTGTCCGGAGAATGCATTCAGCTATCTCGTCGACGGCCAGCCCTTGCAGTGTACGAATTCGGAGGATTACTTCTGCCAGTCTTGGGGGTTCCACCGAGGATCGTTCAACACGTTATACGCAGGACAGGGACTTGAATTGACCAAGACCGATTGCGACACGACTCAGATGAGTTCCTACCGACTGCACCTGCCGAACCCGATTCTTTTCGAGAAATCGTTCAAGTTCTTCATGGACTGCCAAGGGTATAAAGACGGTTACCGCTGTGACACCTTCGACACGGTGGCGTTCTGGTATCAGAGCCATCCGCGTAAAGCGTTTCCGGCGCTTCCGCCCGTCGAGGAGCTTCTCCCCATCCAGTGCGCCCAGTCCTGGTGGCGCAAGATTTGGGCGATCCATCAGGTGGAGAAACAGGGACGGCTGAGCGAGGCGGTGGCATTGGCTGACGAACTGATCCGTCTCTATCCACACAACTCCAAGATTCCGGATGTACTATTCAAGAAAGCAGTATTGCTGGGGCAACTGGGCGACGCCGCTGCCGCTCGGGAAGGCTGCCAGGCTGTCATCGACAAACATCCGCAGAGCGAGGCTACGCAGGATGCGACGGACAAGCTCTGGGTGATGGAAAAGCCGGGACGCCTGCTCCTGACGCTGGTGACTCCGTCCGGTTGGAACCTCTATTTAGACGGGAAAGAGATCGCGCCGCCAGCGGCCGCGTTCGCGGAAATCCCGGCCTGGGGGCATCCAGTTCAATACCGCTATGGCAGGGCGCAGGTTCTTCAGTGCGCCAGCGCCGAAGATGCGAACTCGAAGGAACTTCAGCCGGGCGATCCGATTCCAATTGTCCTGAATCCCTACGCGTCTTGCACCTATAGGCAGGAAGAGAATCGCATCCGCTGGGAGGACAGCAGTTCGTCCATCATGCGGCTCATAACCCTGCGTCTCGAGCCGGGTGTGGGCGAGCACTTGCTGGCGGTCGAGGCCCGCCTGTCGAACGAGCTTCCCCTGGCTCTCGAGTCGCAGATGCCCGGCGGAATGGTCGCGGTCTTGGACGACGGCGCCGCCATCTCCATGGCCGACGGCACTTGGCGGGTTTCGAAAAGGCATGTCGAGAACTGGCATCAGCCAGCGACATCCGACGGGAGCTGGGAATATGCCACGGTCCATGCCAACGAGAGTTACGGCGACTCCGCGTGGTTCTGGCTGTGGCCCCGCGGATTCCGCAAATGCCCAGGCGGGATCGCCCGCATCTGGACTCAGGAAAGAGACGAGTCCAAGAGGACGCTCTACTTCAGGAGGACCATCAAGTTGGGGGCGTGAGACCCCGCATCCGTAAGGATCTTTGAAGTGGGGGGGCACTCTTGCTGTTGACTTCTCCCGCAAGTGAATTGATTAACATTAAACAGTTTTAAAATAATAAAATTAGCAAAGAAGTGAAAGGCTAAATGGCCTTCACGGAATCAGTGAAAACAATACAAACATTCAAGGAGCAAATATGTCGACACCCAATGGCACCGTCTATGAAATGAAGATCATCGCAGACGGCCTCTCGAAACTCGGCGTTGGCGGCGGTTACGAGATCGTCATCGCAAACAATCCCGACATCGTCGAGAACACGGCCGCCGAAGAGCTGCAGAAGTTTCTCGGCAAGGGCGGTGTCGTAATCCGCATCGTCCCGGAATCCAAATCCACTGGCAAAAAGCGGTTTCTGCTCGGACGAGATTCGAACCTGAATGCCATCAAACATTTCGGGGACCAGGGAGACCTGGACATCCGAAATGTCTCTGCGGAGGATGACGGATTCCATCTGAAGCGAATCGGCGACGATGTTGTGATCGCCGGAGCGAATCCGCGTGGAGTGCTTTACGGCGTGTATGCGTTCGAGGATTTTGTCATGAATGAGGTGAAGAGCGGAGATCTCGACGTCAGAACGATTCCGTCTTTCCGCAAAAGGATGAGTGCACCAGGCCATTATTTCAACAGTGTGAACTTTCCGACCGAAGGGCTGCCGGACGAAAAGGTGGCCTATCTTTCGCGAATCGGAGCGAATCAAGTCATTCTTTTTGATTTAGGTGTTGTCGGAACCGTGTATTGCAAGCTTCAGACCTATGTCAAAAGCGACGTGTTTCCCTTTCAGCCGCCGCCCATTCCTGATTTACAGATAAAACTGAAGTCCGCCGGTGCGCTCTGCAAGAAATATGGGATCGACGTGTATTTTTGGTTCGAGGAACCGGTCATTCCCTCGCTGGCTGGCGGGGTGGAAAAATACCCGCCGGAAGCGCTCGGCACCGTCAAGAGACCGTGGGGCGGCGATAAGGATGGGCTGGATCGGACGTTGTGCGTCAGCAGTCCGATCGTGCAAGAGCACTATAAATGCATGCTTAAAAAGTTTGTGCGGGAATATCCGGATGTCACGGGGATCGTTTTCTACAATTTGGATGGATCAAGCTGGCTTTGCACTCCGGCTCTGTGCCCGCGCTGCAAATCGGTCTGCAAAGAATCGCCGCCTGACAGACATAACCCTTGGGAAAGCCAGGCCGCATTCGTCACTCTTATGGCGCAAGCGGCTCGGGAGGAAAGGCCGGACTTCGATTTGCGGTTTTGGGGAAGTGTTCACTATAACGAGAACATCGAGAAATCGTTGCGCGCGGCGCAAGGCTATGGTTCCTTGATGAGCTTTTGGAACGGGAGCGACCGGGATATCATGATTCCCGAAAATGGAGAGGCTGACCGTTCGTTTGATGTCTCCCTGGCTGCGGCAAAAGAACGCAAGGTCCCGCTGTATGGTTTGATTGAGTTCAGCAATCTTCTTGATGCAATCCCCAACGGTCTTCCTTTCCCCTTTTCCGTATGCAGTGCGATCACCCGATATCAAAAACGGGGAGTGAAAAACATAATGGAGTTCGCAGGACCGCTGCCGGGACTTAATCAAATCAACGCGCTGGTCGCCCAGCGGTTTATTTGGGATCCCGAGCAGAGTCCGGGAAAACTCCTTGCCGACCTGTCCGTTCAGCAGTTCGGGGTGCGAGGCGGAGGATTGATGTATCAAGCCTGGGAAGAAATGAAAAAAGCTTTTGATGTGTGGAACGACGACATGAAGTTTCATCCGCTGCAGGGCAGCATTTTCTTTGCAAGTATTAGTCCAGGTTTTGGAGGCAACGGTCTTTCCGAGACGGTTCTCCCGGATATTGTCAGCGGATATAACTCCACGATTCAACTCTATTCCAGGGTCGAGCCATATCGCGCAGCCGATTTTGAAAATCTCAAAGAGAGTGCCTTTTTAGACAAGATGATGGTGATGAATGCTCATCTTTCCGCTGCGGCCAAGGTCGCAAAACAAGCCGTCGGTTCGGCCGGAGACAAGGAGTTCATTGGCATTTGTTACTACGGGGCGGCGAAGGCTCGTCCGACCCAAAAAGAATATGCGGAGCTGAACTATGCCTCGATTGCCATTGCGGACGCGCTATGCCGGCAGCGCTGCGACGTTATCCGCGCCTACCACTTACGGATCGCCATTGAAAAATGCTGTAGAGAAAGCGACGAGAAATCCGCCCTGGAAAAACAGTATCTCGACCTTGTGCGTGAAGATATCGGTGTGCAGGAGCTTTTTTGCGAATTGCTCGCGGGCTTTGCGGAGATGCGCCCATGTTTCACGCGCACCAGTCTGACGGAACCCGAAATAGCCAAGCTCCTGTCCGAGACAAGAAAGAAACTAGAGAAACTGAAAGCGTTTCTCGCCACTCCAACAACCCAACCAAAGAACTCGTTATGAATGACCGAAACTGTTTAACTGCAACCGAAGCCAAGGTGGAGCGCGAGGCGGTTCCGGCCTTGGTGAACCCCGTCGTTCGCTCGGGCCTGCGAGCCCCGCTCGATCTCAATGGCGAATGGGACTTTGCCATGGACCCGAAGCTTGCCGGCGAAACCGAAGGCTGGTATCGGCCGCAAACGGATCTCCCGTCCCCCCGCAAGATCACGGTGCCGGGGTGCTGGGAAGCCCAGGGGGTGGGGGAGCCGGGGCTGAGTCATGCTCAAAAAGCGAAGCTCGCATACGAGCCGGCCAACATCCAATTGCGGAGCACCTACACGGGGGCGGCTTGGTATAAGAAGCGCGTCACTGTGCCCTCGGATTGGAAGGGAAAGCAGATCTGGCTCAAACTCGGCGGCGTGAATTGCCAGGGGTGGATTTGGGTGAATGGAACTTACATTGCTCACAACTGGGCCTACTGCGGCACCTGGAAATATAACATCACCGACCTGGTCGCTCCGGGAGGAGATGCCACCGTTGCCGTGCTGGTCCGCAACGATGTGCCGAGCCGTCGTGGCGAGTCGAATTGCGTGCGGGCGTATGGCGGGATCACGCGTGGCGTGGAGCTGGAAGCCACCCCGGCAGCCTCCATCGACAACGCCTTTGCCGAACCGCTTTTTGATCAAAAGAAAGTGCGCTTTCATGTGTTGCTACGAAACACGACGGGTTCTGCTCCCATCGAGCCTTACACCGTGAAATTCCGCGTGACCACGCGCACGGACCAGCGTCTGGCGGGCGAAATGACCGTCGCTGTGCCGGTCGGAGCAGGCCCGCTCACGGAACTGACGGCTGAAGTTGACCTGAAGCCATTTCTGCCATGGTCGCCTGAATGCCCGTCCCTTTACGACGTGGAGATTGTTTTGTTTCAGGGAGACAATCCCATCGACGGCTGGGCCGAACGTTTTGGCGTCAAAAAATACGAGGTGCGCGGCGGCGACATGTTTCTCAACAACGTGCGCTATTTCGGTCGCGGTTGCGGCGACAACCATGTTTACCCGCAGACGATCTGCTCGCCCGCCTCGCGCAAAGAACACGCCCGGCATCTCCAAATCGTCAAGGATTACGGATTCAACTACGTTCGGATGCACACCCACTGCGAGAACCCGGAGTATTTTGAAGCAGCCGCTGAAGTGGGGATCCTGCTTCAGCCGGAACTTCCCTACTATGGAGCCCGGGGAGGAAAACCGAACCTCAATCATATGTCGTGCGCGCCGCAGACACCAAAAGAGGATCTCCAGGAATTAGTGACCCATTACCGTCGCTACCCTTCGCTTGCGATCTACTGCGGAGGGAATGAAATGTTCATGCCGTCGCCGCTGGGAGAGGAATTAATTCAGCTGGCGAAATCGCTTGATCCCACGCGGCCCTGGCTCTGCCTGGACGGCGGCTTAAACACCACGCTGGAAAACTCCGAGGTCGATCATTACGGATACGGGGCAAATCTCGCGCTGTTGAAAGACAAGCGGTGCCCGCAGGTCCGGCATGAGTTTTCGAGCTTGGGCATCTACGAAGACCCACGGATCGAGCCGAAATTCACCGGCGGCTTCGCGCCGAACCAGTCGCTCGAAAAAGTGAAATCCTTCGTGTCTGGACCCGTCGGCCTCGATTGGAGCTGGGCGGATCAATGTTTCGATGCGGGCGGCGCGCTCCAATCGATCTGGAGCAAGCTCGTGATCGAATCGGCACGGATCGACCCTCTGCTCGACGGGTTCAGTTTTTGGTTGATGGTTGACATCTCGCCGATCGGCCAGTGCGGTATCCTCGATACGTTCTGGGGTCCCAAGCAGAGCACCCCGGAAACATTCCAGCAATTCAACGCCCCGACGGTGATCTGCGCCAGAGCCGTCGGACCCAAATCGCCGCAAGTGCTCGGGCTCAATCCTGCAACCTTGATCCATACCGGGGGCGATACCTTGGATATCGACTGGGTTGTTTCGCACTTTCAGGCGCAGCCATTGGAAAATGCCACGCTCCATTGGCAACTCACCGCCGGGGAACAAACTCTGGCCAGCGGTAAAATTGAGGGAGTCCACATCGCGGCAGGCACGGTGCCGGTCGTCGGGCGGAGCCAGATTGCCATCCCCGCAGTCACTCGCGCCATCAAAGCCACGCTGAAAGTCGATCTGGACGCTGCCCATTCGAGTAACTCATGGGACATTTGGATCCATCCAAAATTCCACCCACAGGCCGGATCAGGAAAAGCGATCGCGGCCTCGCCGCGCGCTTATGATCTCCTTGCCGCGCGCTACCCCGGAGTTTCGAAGCTCGGAACTCCGCAAGCCTCCGACGCTATGCTCATCGTGGCGGGCAACCTCCTGGAGGCGGGAGTGTCGGAAGCCTTGCAGCAAGGCAAAAGTGTCGTGTGCCTCTCGCTGCCGGGATACAACCTGTTCAACCCCGGCTACCATCTGGGCGAATGGGCGTCCGGTGGTGTGAGCAATCAAGCCGGCACAGCCATTGCCGACCATCCCGCATTTGGCACATTCCCTCATGGCCGGTCCCTCGATCAAGGCTGGTTCCGCTTGCTGGACACCGCCGAAAAGCTTGATGAGGGGCACTCATTCCGCCATGTTGAACCTCTGATGGTTGGCATCGGCCGCTATAGCAGCTACGGGTTCGGAACTACGGGCTACCCGCTTGGCTTCAACCTTTATGCGTTCCAAGCCCGAGCCGGCCAGGGGAAACTATTAGCCTCGGGATGGAATCTCGGTTCGGATAACCCGGAGTCGGTCAGCTTGCTCGACCAGTTCATTCGCTACGCCCAATCCGCAGAGTTTCAGCCCAAGGGCACCTTCGATTTGGCAGCCTTGCGCCAACACGCCGAGAGCCTGCCGCCGCCCGATCTACAAAAAAGCAGGCTGGTCATCTCGCGAAATCAAGCGGGCGCAGTCAGCCTCCGCTGCACCGACCCGAGCCTCTCCATTCGCTACACCCTCGACGGTTCGCAGCCCAATGTGACCTCGCGAGTTTACGCGCAGCCCTTCGCTCTTCGCGATGGGGGTACCGTGAGGGCTTGCGTGTATTTTGAAGGCGCCAATAACCAGTCTGAAACCGTGACGGCGGTTTTCGGGAGTGACCGGAGCTCCTGGACCGTGGTGAACGTCAGCCATGAGAGCCCCTTCGGTAACCGTGGCTGCGCGGGAGCGGACCATTTGCTCGACGACGACCCGGGAACGTATTGGCAGACCTACGACAACGACAAAACCAAGAGCGCCGCGCCCCAGGAAGCCGTCCTGGATATGGGGTGCACCCGGACACTCGAAGCCTTCACCTTCCTGCCACGCCAAGGGGAAATCCCCTCCGGCTCACTCGACAGCGGGGGCACACCAGATCAGTATGAGTTCTATCTCAGCACCGACGCCAACCAGTGGAACCTCGCCGCAAAAGGCACGCTCAACAATCCTCAAGGCATGCAGGTCATCGCCTTGGAAAAGCCGATTGCCGGGCGCTACCTGCGCTTTGTCGCTACACATGTCGTGAACAATGGTGATTACGTGGCGGTCGCCGGACTCGGTGCTATCGAGGAGAAACATTTATGAATAGACAGAGAGGAATCCTCGAAATGAAAATTTCAGTGCTATTTGGAGAAAAGAAAGTAAAAGGCACAATTGGCGTTGTCCATGGCACGCTTCGGAAGTTGTCCGAGGTGGTGCCTATGGGCAAGACCGCCGATTGCGAATTCCAGCTTCCTGTTGGCGGCAGGCTGGAAATCGTGCTCGGCAAAGCAACCCTGAAAACGGGCGCTTTTGCGACAATAATAAACGTCTTCACTCAAAAGAACCCGTTTTCATTTTTTCTGAGAGATGTGAGTTCCGAAACTCCCGTCTATATTCCGGAATTCCGAGTTGCTGTTGTCCCCGGCGATGATTCCAGGTCGTTCCAGCAGGTCGCGGACGACATTGCTGGGCGGGCGCTGCTTTCCGATTTTGGGCGCTTTGAAAATGAGCCTGAAGAATCATATGAAAATGCCTGCGGGTACAATACAGAGCAGTATTGCCAGACCTGGCTGGGCATCAGCCGGGATATGCGCATGTTCCGGGTAGGCTATCAGCCAAGATTTAATTATTGGGGGCAGATACAGCCGTGCTACCATTCGATGCACAGCGCCAACCCCGCCGAAAAAGAGACTGCCTATCAAATCAATTTTGTTGTTGGCCCGGGCAGCCATTGCCGCACGAAAACTGTCCGCCGTCTTGAATGCGGCTCACTGCCTATCCTCCGTGCCGTGCAGGATGAAGGCGGTGTCCAGTACCATATCACGTCGTTTGCCGCACTGGAAAAAGAAATCCTCTCCGATCAAGCTGTCCGCGGCTCCGACTGGGCGGCCGCATATGCTAACACTCATGGCAACATGATTTCCGCTGAGGAGAAAGAGAAGATTAAATGCCTGCTGGATCTAGAGATGCACGAACGCGAGCAGGAAATCATCTGCGCGTTCCGGGTGGAGGCGGTCAACACCGCCAGAACGCCCAACTATGCCTTTTTCAAAGTGCCTTGCTGCATTCCTGTTGGACATCCCAATAAGTATCCGGACGAGCATCAGTTTGAAAACGGAATGTCGCGGTTCAAAAAAATGGACAAAGTGTATGCCGTGGCGCTCATGAATGGCGAAGCCATGCGCGACGAGGAGATGAGCGTCCTGATCCAGCCCGGACAAAAAGTGGTTTTTGATATCCTGGTCCCGCATTCCCCGCTTGCCCTGAAACGCGCGGAAAAACTTGCCGCATGGGATTTTGAAAAACATTTCGTGGGATGCCGCGATTTTTGGTTGAAGAAACTTGACAGCGCCGCAAAAATCGCTGTTCCGGAAAAGGCGATTGACGAACGGATCAAAGCCGGGCTTCTCCATTGCGATATCACCACCTTGGGGCTTGAGCCGGACGGTGCCGCGCTGGCAACAATTGGGTGGTATGGACCAATCGGCACCGAAAGCGCGCCGATCATTCAGTTTTTCGATTCGATGGGATGGCACAAGCTGGCCGAACGATCCATACAGTTCTTCTTAAACAGGCAACAGGAGAGCGGGTTCATCCAGAACTTTAATAATTACCAGAGCGAATCCGGCCCGCTGCTGTGGACCGCCGGCGAACACTTCCGTTACACCCGGGACACCGCATGGTTGAGACGTGTCATGCCGAAACTCAAAAAAGCCGCCGGTTACCTGCTCGCCTGGCGTGAGCGTAACAAGCGTCCAGAATTAAAAGCCGCCGGCTGCTATGGGTTGGTTGACGGTAAAGTTGCCGATCCCGATGATTTCTTTCATGCCTATTTTCTCAATGCCGGAACTTACCTTGGCTTATCCAGAATGGTCGAGATGACTGCCGCCATTGATCCCGTTTATTCGAAAAGACTTGAAAACGAAATCAAAGATTACAGGCGGGATATCGTCAGTTCTGTTTACCACTCGCAGGCCAGGGCTCCGCTGGTTCCGATTGGCGACGGTTCATGGGCTCCGCTCCTGCCTTCCTGGGCGGAATACACGGGCGCGCACCACCTCTACGCCGATGGGGGAAATTCTTTCACGCATGGCGCATTTGTGACGAGAACATCGCTGATTGGTGCCAATTGGCTGATCGTGAGCGAGGTGCTTGAACCGGAGGAGAGGGCTTCCGACTTCATCCAGAAGACCAACCAGTATCCGATGACCAGGGAAAATGCCGCGCTGAGCCAGCCGTATTACAGCCGCCACGACTTCGCGCATATCAAACGCGGCGAAATCAAAGCGTTTTTAAAATTGTATTACAACCAGTTGACCGGCCTGCAGGATCGGGAGACCTATACCTTCTGGGAACACTACTGGCATGCCAGCGAGCATAAGACCCACGAAGAAGCCTGGTTCCTGATGCAAACCCGCTGGATGCTCTATCTGGAGGAGGGCAACTCCCTGTCCATGCTCAAAGCCATTCCTCGTCGCTGGCTTGAGGACGGCAAGAAAATCGTTCTCGACGGTGTCAAATCCTATTTCGGGGCAATTCATTTCAAGGCGGAATCCGATCTGAAAAACAACCGGATTATGGCGGAAATCGCAATCCGTCCCGGAACCAAGCTGGAAAAGGCAACGATCCGTTTGCCGCATCCGGAAGGCTTGAAAGCACGCGCATGCGACACCGGCTCATATGACCCGGAGACGGAAACCGTGACGATTGGCGACTTCAACGGCAAGGCGAGCGTCCGCCTAACATTTTAGATCAACCAAAAATCATGAAGATGGAATCTGTAAATCTCGATGTGTCCGCGCTGCAGAAATACCTGGTGTCCGTGGAAATCCGGGTCGGAGGCAAGGCGATTTACGAGACACCAAACCTGAAATAGTATGAAGCAAAATCCGTTTTAGCCGTTGGGGCGCATCTCGACGACATCGAGTTCCTGAGAACACCTGCCGCCTGATTGTCACACCGGCAATGACCAAAGGGATTCCAAACTACCCGGTTGACCCTCCTTGCGATGAGACGATTCGCGGACAAGTTTTCTGTTCGTTTCTGGCTCTTTGCTTGAATCCACACCGCAAGAAAAGCCAAACGATAGCAAGAATTGGAATGCGCGCCTGGCTGGAAAGCGCAGGATGGGCCACATGAAAAGAGAAAAACCTGCTGGTGCTGTCTGCGAGGAGAAGGAAATCTTGGCGATTCGCGGAGGGCCGAAAGCCGTCACCGCTTTGGGGCCGCAACATGGGGGGTATGGCCCGAGTGAGATCGGCGAAGAAGAGATTCAAGCCGTGACCGAGGTCCTGCGGAGCAAAAAGCTGTTCCGGTATGGGAAGGCTGAAGGGGAATCAACGGTGTCGAACTTTGAAAGCCTCTTTGCTCAGAAGCTTGGGGTGAAGAATGTGCTTGCTGTGAATAGCGGAACATCCGCGCTGATCTGCGGGTTGATCGGCCTGGGCGTGAGCACGGGCGACGAGGTGCTTGTTCCCGCCTACACGTATATCGCGACGGCCGCAGCGGTTCTCGCCATCGGCGCCTTTCCGGTGATCGTCGAGTCGGACGACTCGCTCACCATCGACCCGGAGGATCTGGAGAAAAAGATCACGCCCCGAACCAAGGCGGTCATCCCGGTGCATATGCGCGGCACGCCATGCGATATGGCGCGGATTGTCGAGATCGCGTCCCGCCGCGGGATCGTCGTATTGGAGGATTGCGCGCAAGCAAACGGCGGCGAGTTTCGAGGGAAGCCTCTGGGATCGATCGGTGACGCCGGGATATTCAGCCTGCAACAATTTAAGATCATTACCGCCGGCGAAGGCGGGGCGGTGGTCACCAATAAAAAAGAGGTTTTTGAGCGTGCGGCGATCTACCATGATTCGGCCTATGCGTTTTGGATGGAGGGCCAAGTGGGGGATGCGGATGCCGTTCAGGATTGGAGGAAGATCTGTTTTTGCGGGGAAAACTACCGCCAGTCCGAGGTGCATGGCGCGATCGCTTTTGAGCAGCTCAAAAAGCGCGACCGCATCCTTGACCGGACCCGGGCCATCAAGCGAAAGCTTTGGGCCGCCTGCGAAACCATCCCCGGAGTCAAGATGGAACGCGTCAACGACCGGGAGGGCGATTGCGGCATCTCGCTCGTGTTCTTCATGGAGGACAGCAAAAAGGCCGGGGAGATTTCCGATGCCCTCCGGGCCGAAGGGGTTTCTTGCGGGACGATGTTCTCCAAACAAATCCCGGACCGCCATATATTTTACCATTGGGATTACATCATGGAAAAGCGGACTCCGCATCGGAACGGTTTCCCCTGGGCCTCGACCGAGCGTCCCTGTGAGGTGAGCTACACCAAAGAGATGTGCCCCAAAACGCAGGGCTGGCTGAGTCGGGCCGTGGTGCTTCCCATCAATCAGAATTTCAGCGCGGAGTTTGTCGATCAGGTGGATCACGCGATCCGCAAGGTGGCACAGGCCTGGGGATAAACCGCCAAAGATCCATGCTCCCGAGCCCCGTCCCAATTTTCCCAAGGCCCAGGCGTTTGCTCAGAAACGCCCAGGCTTGCCAAGGCAAACACATGAAAATGCGCGTGCGAATCGCATCCTTCAGGCGAGCATACCCGTCTCGGGTGTGGTTTCCGGCGTCACCGCCGGAAAATCGTGTTGGCGGGACGCCAACACGAACACGCGCGACGCGCGTGTTCCCCAGTAAAAAAGCATCGTGCAATGGGTGTTACGTGTTCTCAAGGGCAATGAATTTCATGCGTTGGCCCTACCCCGCCTGCTTGACGTCGATCCGCCCCGTGCCTAAAGTCCCAAGGGTGTCGTCGAAGGAGAATCTGAAGAAATATCATCTGACGAGGGAGGCGTGGCTGAATGCCGTTAACGCGATCCGGTTCGGGATGCCTCTTGCCATAAAGCGCCCCCCACGGGAGTTCGCGTTGTGGTCGAAAGCCCACAGCCACTCGCACGATTATCCTGAAATACTTGTTTCTCTCTCTGCTGAGCATTTGTATGGGATCAACGGGAAGGCCGTTCGATTATCGCCCGGCTCGGCCGCCTTGATCGCGGCGAAGGTTCCTCATGATTCGGGCTATTCGACCCACCACGGGGAGTGTGTCGATTTTTGGATTCATTTTCTTCCCCACGGCAAGTGCATGATGAATTTCGTCCGGAATATCCCCGCCACAGGTTTGCTGTCCACGCCGGTGGCAGTGCCTTCGGTTTCCTTGTTGGAGGATTTCAGGAGAGCCGGAGAGCTTCTGAGCCGGATGGAAAGTCAATTGGATGAGCTGAAGACCCAGCATTTCCTGGCCTATCTGCTCCACGAATTATTTGGGTTGTTGATGGATCCCGACTTGAAAAGCCAGACGGTTGACGGGATCTCGCTGGTCCATGAGATCAAGCGCTACGTCACCGGGCATTTGACGGATAGCCTGGACTTGGGGGATCTGGCCAAGGCTGCGGGATACAGCGCGTTCCATTTTCACCGGCTTTTTCTGGAGGCTGAAGGGACGACCCCCCGGGCATTTGTCGAGAGGTCGAGGCTAAATAAAGCCTGCGATCTCCTCAAGAAAGGACAGTCCATCACCTCGGCCGCGATGGATTCCGGGTTCTCAACGTCCTCCCAATTTACGCGGGTCTTTAAAAGGCAATTCCGGTTTTCCCCCTCCGAGTGGGTGAAAACCACCCAGTGATATTTGTTGTCAGAAAAATATTCAGCTCATCAATTCCAAAACCATGCTAACAAAAGAAAACCTCGCAGCCCAACTCAATACTGTTCGAACCCTTTGCCAAACCCCGCAGGAAACTGCGGCTACCCTTAAGAAGGGGAAATCCCTATGAAAAATCACTACCGCTTTTCGATCGGGCCCTGGAACATCAGCGAAGGCCGTGACTCCTACGGTCCAGAGACCCGCCCGGCTAAGGATCTGGCCTGGAAGCTCTCCCTCTTCAAAAAGGGTGGCTTTGATGCCGTGATGTTCCATGACGACGATATCGTCCCCGACATCGACACCAAGAGCGCCGCACAGGTTCTCAAGGAGGCGGCGGAAGTCCGGAAACAGGTCGAAGGAGAAGGGCTTTTCGTCGAGATGGTCGCGCCGCGGCTTTGGTTCAGCGAGCGGACGATTGATGGCGGCTATACCAGCAATAACGCGAAAGATCGCCAATACGCCATCGACCGTTCTCTGCAGACGATTGACATTGCCCAGACCATGGGCACCGAGCTGATCGTGCTCTGGCTGGCCCGCGAAGGAACCTATGTGCGCGAATCCAAAAGCTATGCGCGCTCGCTCGAATATCTCGCGGAGGCCGCGAACAAGATGCTCGCTCATCATCCCAATATCCGCCTCGCTATTGAGCCGAAGCCGAACGAACCGGTGGACGTCGCCTACCTGCCGACCGCCGGCCATGTCCTCGCTTTTGCCCACATGACGAACGATCCGTCCCGCGTCGGCAGCGTCATCGAGAGCGCGCATTGCGTCCTGGCTGGCCTCGACCCAGCGGATGAGATGGAGTTCGCCATCGCGCAGAAGAAGCTTTGGTCCGTGCATCTGAACGATCAAAATGGATTGAAGTTCGACCAGGACAAGCCATTCGGCAGCGTCAATCTCCGCTCGGCCTTCGACCAGGTGCGGGTTCTTGAGCGCCACCGTTACGGCAGCGAACACAATGCCTGTGTCGCCTTCGACTCGCACGCCTACCGGACCACGGGGATCAACCAGGTGCTGGATCACGCGATCAATAGCCGCAAAACATTTCTCCTGATGCTGGATAAAGTGCGCGCCTTTGACGAATCCGCAGCCTCCGCGCTGGTGGCAAGCCGGGACTATCAGGCGCTGGATCAATTCGTGATCGGTCATTTGATCAGCTAAGCCATGAAGACGACACTGAAAGCGGGCTTCGGGCGGACCGATATCACTCCGGAATTAGGAGTGCGGCTCGGGGGATACGGGGTGGAAGTCCGTCCAGGGGAAGAAATCCTGGACCGCCTCCAGGCAACCGCGATCGTGCTGGAGCAGGAAGGGACTATTTTTGCGGTGATCAATCTGGACTGGATCTGCGTCGATGAAGACATCGTCGAGCGCATCCGTTCCGGCGTGAGCCAGCGGACCGGAATCCCGGGCATGAATGTGACCGTCAGCGCCAGCCACTCACACTCCGTCCCATGCACGCTCAATTTTTGGGGCTGGGGGGACCGGGAGAACGCCTATATCGATTCCGTCCTGCCTGAAGTCATCCGTTCGGTCGAACTGGCGAAGGAGAACCTCTGCCAAGTTCAAGCCGGGTTCGCCGTCACCACAAGCCTGGCCGGGGTCAACCGGCGCGGCATCACAGAAAGTGGAGCTTTCAATTTCCTTGCTGATCCCGACGGCTCCTTCGACCCGGCCATGACGGTTGTGCATTTCCGGTCGGAAGCCGGAGATGTCGGCATCCTGGTCCATTACGGGGCACACCCGACCGCGATGGGAGGCAATCGGCTGGTCTCCCGCGACTGGTGCGGAGTGATGAAAGATCGGATCGAGTCGCAGTTTTCGGCGCCGGTTCTCTTTTTAAATGGAGCGATTGGAGATGTGGGTCCCCGCACGAACCAGCGCAACGGCGGCGGGCTTTCCGCAGGCACGGGAGACGGAATCCACTCCGTTCGCGAGGTCGGCTACCGGGCGGCCTCGGATGCCATCCGGGCGTTGCTCTCGATCAAGGAATGGCGAAACGACCTTCAGCTTGAAGTCTTGAACGAGGAGATTTTCTTGCCGTATGCGCCGTTGACCCCTCTGGCCGATGCCCAGCGGGAAATGGCCCAGTGGGAGCCCCGGAAAAACGAGTGGGGCACGCCGATGTGTGAATACAAGCACAACCAGTCGGTCATCGAGGCCCATCAGCACCCGCTCCTCGCGGGCAGGCCGTTCGCCCAGACCATCCTCTGTCTCGGGCCATTGGCCATCATCCCGATGCCGGGCGAAATCTTTTCCGGGATCTCGCTGAGGCTGAGGCGGAGCAGCCCATTCTCATACACCCTTTGCTGCAGCGTGTCGAACGGATCGCTTGGCTATGTGCCGACGCGTGAGGCCCGGCATCGCGGCGGCTACGAGTGCTGGGTTGGTAAAGCCGCCGGCCCCTACCTTCTCGCCGACCACATCGACGACGCCCTGGTTGAACAAAACCTGAAATTGCTGCGGGCATCAAAACTTGCCCGATAATCATTCTAATCATTCTAATTATGTCATCACCTCATCCTCTTAAAGTTGGTATGATTGGCGGAGGCGGCGGAGCCTTCATCGCCAATCCCCACCAGAAAGCCATCCACTTCGACGGCACGCGCAAGGTGCATTCCGTCGCGCTGCACCCGGATCCTGCCATCGCGATGAACGAGGCCGCAAGCTGGCCTTACCCGGTCAAAGGATACGCCAGCTACGATGAAATGATCGCCGCGCAGGCGGCGCTCGCCGTCGGGGATCGCCTGGACTACATCCTTGTGGTCACTCCGAACTTCGTCCACTTCGATCCTGTCATGAAAGCGCTCGACGCGGGCATTCCTGTGATTTGTGAGAAGCCGCTGACGGTGACCCTGGCCCAATCCGACGCGATCGTTGCCAAGGCGAAGGAAAAGCAGGTTCCATTCGCCGTGGCACATACATACCTCGGGCACTGGAGCACTTGGTTTAGCCGCTGGATCGCTCAGGATGGACTTCTTGGAGAAATTCGATGGGTGGACGCCTATTACCTCCAAGGCTGGCTGGCGAGCAAGCTCGAAGACTCTGGTCAGATGCAGGCCGCGTGGCGGACGGATCCCGCGCGCGCCGGTGCTTCCGGCTGTGGTGGGGATATCGGCATCCATGCTCTGATGCAGCTTCGCTTTGTCACCGGGCTGGATGTGACCCAGGTCAGCGCGCACCTCGAGTGCATGGTGCCCGGACGTCCGATCGACGACCATTTCACCGCGTATGGCAAGCTCTCCAACGGGGGAAAATGCCTCGTGCGGGCCTCGCAAATCTGTCATGGACACAAGAACGATCTCGGCCTCGTTGTCGCCGGCACGAAGGGGCTTCTTCGCTGGAGCCAGGAAAACGCGGAAGCCGTGACGATCTGCCTTCCAGATCAGCCCGATCGGATTTATTGGCGTGGTGCCGTGCGGGCCAACGACGGATTCCTCAAGGACGTGCCTGAGTGGCTGCTGACGGAGCCGACGGTGCCTGCAGGGCATCCCGAAGGCTTTCACGATGCCTTCGCGCGCCTGCACCGGGAGTTCGAGAAAGACGTCCGCAAGTTCCAGGCTGGGGAGCCTTGGGATTGCGATGGAAGCAAATATGCGAACGTCCGTGATGGCCGCATGGGGTTGGCCTTCATTGAGGCGGCTGTCGCCTCGAATAATAATAACAATGCGTGGACGGATGTCGCGCTCGGCTGAACCAACAGATTTTTTCCGAACCACATCAAAAGAAATACAACTATGGCCCGTCCCGTAACTCTCTTCACCGGCCAGTGGGCCGACCTCACGCTTGCCGAGCTCGCTCCCAAAGTTAAGCAAATGGGATTCGACGGGGTGGAGCTCGCCTGCTGGGGCGACCACTTCAACGTCTCGAAGGCTCTCAATGAACCTGACGACATCTCTAAAAAGTGGGAGCTTCTCGAAGCCAATGGCCTGACCTGCCACGCGATCAGCAACCACCTGGTCGGTCAGGCGGTCTGCGATCAGATCGACGAACGCCACAAGGCGATTCTTCCGCCACACGTGTGGGGGGATGGAGCCCCTGAGGGAGTTCGCCAGCGGGCAGCCGAGGAAATGAAGGCTACGGCTCTCGCGGCCCGCAAGTTCTTCGACGCCAGGCCAGGCGGCCCCCCCGAGCGGGTTGTTGTCAACGGCTTCACGGGGTCCTCGATCTGGCATCTGCTCTATTCGTTTCCGCCGGTGTTGCCTGGGCAGATTCAAAAAGGATTTGACGACTTTGCTGAGCGATGGACGCCCATTCTCGACGTTTTTTCCGAGGCGGATGCCTGTTTTGCTCTGGAGGTGCATCCGACGGAGATCGCCTTCGATATCGCCAGTGCCGCCCGCGCGCTTGAGGCCATCGCCCACCACCCGCGCTTCGGCTTCAACTACGATCCCAGCCACCTCGGATACCAAGGGGTGGACTATGTGAAGTTCATCCGGGACTTCGCGAAACGCATTTTTCATTGCCACATCAAGGACGTCTGGTGGGGCCATGGGACTGGCGATGCCGGGGTCTTTGGCGGACACACCGATTTTGGCGACGCCCGTCGCTACTGGGATTTTCGTTCGCCCGGTCGTGGAGATATTGCCTTTGAAGATGTGATCGTCGCACTCAACGATGCTGCCTACCAAGGCCCGCTTTCGGTCGAGTGGGAGGACATCCGCATGGATCGCATTTCCGGGGGAACCGAGGCGAACGCATTTGTCCGCCGCCTGGATTTCGCCACGAGCGGCATAGCATTCGACGCGGCATTTCATAGTGCGAAGACAGGCCAGTAGAGCGCGGGAAAATCTCAACGCGATTCATTTTTATGATCATCGGAATCCCCAAGGAAATCAAGGAACAGGAACATCGCGTGGCACTATTGCCCTCCGGAACTTACCAGCTTGCGAAGCACCATCAGGTTTTGGTTGAAACCGGGGCGGGGGTGGATATCGGGATGAGCGATCAGGATTACCAGAATGCCGGAGCCGAGATCGTCCCGCGTCACGAGGACATTTTTGCTCGCGCCGACCTGGTGGCGAAAGTCAAGGAGCCGCTTCCTTCCGAATTCCCGCTGCTGCGCGATGGTCAGGTTCTTTTCACCTACCTGCACCTTGCGGCCAACAGGGAGCTGACCCAAGCCCTTCTCGATTCGAAGGTGACGGGCATCGCCTATGAATCGGTCGAGGTCAACCGGCGGCTGCCGCTGTTGGAGCCAATGAGCGAGATCGCCGGCCGGATGTCGGTGATCGTGGGCGGGTATTACCTGGCCAAGCATTGCGGAGGGAAGGGCGTTTTATTGGGCGGGGTTCCGGGTGTTCTTCCGGGCAAGGTCGTCATTCTCGGAGGTGGCACGGCGGGCGTCAATGCGGCGCGGATGGCCGTCGGGCTCGGTGCCGACGTGACGATTCTCGAAGTCGATCTCGAGCGGATGAGGTTCCTCGATATCACGATGACCGCCTCCACCCTCTATTCGAGCGAGGCGAATCTGCTGGAGCTTCTCAGCCAGACCGATCTTTTAATCGGCGCGGTGCTGGTGCCGGGGGCAAAGGCCCCGAAACTCATCACCCGCGCGATGCTCAAACTGATGAAGCCCGGGAGCGTCTTTGTGGACATCGCGATCGACCAGGGCGGATGTGCGGAAACCTCGCGGGCCACCACGCATACCCATCCTGTTTTTGAGGAGGAGGGGGTGGTCCACTATTGCGTGGCGAATATGCCGGGAGCTTACGCCCGGACCGCTACCCAGGCACTCACGAACGCGACCTTCCCGTATCTGGAAACCATTGCGGATCTCGGCCTCGACGAGGCCCTCAAACGTCGCCCGGCCCTGCTGACAGGCATCAATGTCTGGAACGGGCACCTGACCAATAAAGAGGTCGCCTCAGCGCATGATCTTCCCTGGCAGCCATTCCAACCAACCAGCCCTGTTTGATAACCCACGTAAAAAATCCTAAAATAAACCTATTATGAAAACTGACAAACTCGTGTTGCCCTGCCAATTAAAGGGGAACGCTTCAATGAATCGACAAATCGGAGTGCAACTCTATTCTGCGCGCAATGAGCTGGCCAAGGACTTCAAAGGGACATTGGAGAAGATCGCCGCCATGGGATACGACGGCGTGGAGCTCGCCGGGCTTCCAGCCGGAGTCTCATCTGCGGACGCCGTGAAACTGCTCAAGTCGCTTAACCTGTCGGTCGTGTCCGGACACATGGCATTGCCCGTCGGCGAGAACAAGGACAAGGTCATCGCCGAAGCCAAGGTGCTGGGAGTTCGTCGTATCGTCCACAGCACTGGACGAGACGTCTGCGCCTCCCGAGAGTCGATCAAGAATGCTTGTGCGACCATCAACGAGGCGGCAGTCAACGCCAAGGCCGCCGGACTCCAGATCGCCCTCCACAACCATTGGTGGGAGTTCCAAAACGTTGACGGCGAGCTTGCCCACAAGATCATGTTGAAAGAGCTACTCCCCGATGTCGTTTTCGAGATCGACACCTACTGGGTCAAAGTCGGCGGCGTCACGGAGCCGGCAACTGTCATCAAGGAGCTTGGCGCGCGCGTCCCGTTGGTGCACATCAAAGACGGCCCGGGCGTGCAGGGAAAGCCGATGACCGCCGTTGGCCAGGGTTGCATGGACTTCCCCACGATCCTCGCATCGGTCACGCACGCCGAGTGGCTGATCGTCGAACTGGACGAGTGCGCCACGGACATGCTCGACGCCATCCGCGACAGCATAACCTATCTGAAACAAAAAAGGGCGGGCACGAATGCCTCGCCGATGGCGCCTTGGAAGCAGGCGCCCCACCGGTAGGGGCGCATCGCCGAACAGCCCGACTTTCGGCACGGCAGTGCCCGCCGTGATCTCTCGGCAGAAAGCGCGCCATCCCCACCGGAACAGCAAAGATTTCCAAACCTGGCCGCAATCTTGAGTTGTTTTGCTCAATGCTATGAGTAAATTGTAATTCATGATCCGAAAATCCATCGAAAAGCTCCTTCTCCGTCGCTTGAAGGAACCCCGTCGATTCATCCAGGTGCTGGCTGGACCGCGACAAGTCGGGAAAACCACGTTGGCCCGGCAGGTGATGGAAAGCCTCGCCGCCAACGCGCACTATGGGTCGGCGGACGAACCGGCCCTGAAGGGACGTGAGTGGATCGCCCAGCAATGGGAACTCGGTCGGCTGAACGCGCGCAAAGGGGACGCGCTCCTCGTGCTGGATGAGATTCAGAAGGTGACGGGCTGGTCGGAAACCGTGAAGCAGCTTTGGGATAGCGACACGCACAGCCAAACGCCCCTGCGGGTGCTGTTGCTGGGATCTTCTCCGCTTCTCATTCAGAGCGGGCTGACGGAGAGCCTGGCGGGGAGATTCGAGATCATCCCTGCGCCCCATTGGTCATTCCCGGAAATGAACGAAGCCTTCGGTTGGAATCTGGAGCAGTTTATTTACTTTGGCGCCTATCCGGGGGCCGCACCCCTGATCGGAGAGCCCGAGCGCTGGCGGCGATACGTGGTCGATTCGCTTATTGAAACGAGCATCTCGCGCGACATTCTGCTCATGACAAGGGTGGACAAGCCCGCGCTCCTGCGCCGCCTTTTCCAACTCGCGTGCGACTATTCGGGCCAGATTTTATCCTACCAGAAAATGACCGGCCAATTGACCAATGCCGGGAACACCGTCACGCTGGCCCATTACCTGCAACTTTTGCGGGGAGCCGGAATGGTGGCCGGGCTGCAGAAGTTTTCCGGCGGCAAAATCCGGCAACGCGGATCCAGTCCCAAGCTGCAGGTATTGAATACCGCCCTGATGACCGCCTCCTCGGGGATAGGCTTTGAGGAAACGCGGCGAAAATCGGATCTCTGGGGCCGGCTGGTGGAGTCGGCTGCCGGAGCGCATCTCCTCAATAGCACGCTTGGCACGCCGATCGAGGTCACCTATTGGAGAGAGCGCAACGCGGAGGTGGATTTTGTGCTCCAACAAGGGCAGACGGTGGTGGGCATCGAGGTGAAGAGTGCTGAAAGCCGCAGAGCGATGGGCGGGATGGATGCCTTCCGCCGGGAGTTTCACCCCCTGAGAACCTTGCTGGTTGGTGCCGACGGAATTCCGCTTGAGGAATTTCTCTCCGCTCCGGCTGCCCGTTGGATGGAGCATTGAGCGCCTGAAAACCAGCTGGGTTTTCTGCGGACGGCACGTCATCCCCACCATCACGCCTTCCAAAATGCAGGCTGCTGGACGAAGCGCTCATTGATCCACCACCGCAAGAAAAGCCAAACGAGAGCAAGAATTGGAATGCGAGACTGCGCAAAATAGGGATGATGGCGGAAATAAAGAGGTGGCCTCCGCGCATGATCTTCCTTGGCAGCCATTCTAACCAGCCAGCCCTGTTTAATCAACCATGTGAAAGCACCCATCCGAAGAACTTTTCCTCCTGCCCTTGTCGTCCTATCAATCCTTGCCATGTCTGCCCTTCTATTCTCCCCGTCGAATGCGTCGGCCATTCGCGAAACGCAAACTTTCGCGGCCTTGGATGAGTGGATTGCCGCCCGCACATGGGCTTCCACGGCAATTCTCAGGCAACCTCAGCAACTGGAGGGAAAGCCGGTGATGATTTCGGACGCAAAGTTCTCAACGGAGATTCCGTTTTCCTTCATTTATGGCGGCAAGCCATCCGCGCAGTTTCTGCCGTCATGGAAGCGCTCTGTCAAGAAAGAGAGCGTCATCGGAGGCAAAGAGCAGCACATCATCACGTGGCTTGATCCCGACACGGGGCTCCGAATCGAATGCGAAGTCACGATCTATGCGGACTATCCGGCCGTCGAGTGGGTCTTGCACTTGACGAATACCGGCCCTGTGGACACGCCGATTATCGAGAAGATTCTTCCTCTGGATCTGGCGATCACTCCGGTGCACGGCAATGACATCAAGCTTCACAACGTCCATGGCAGCAACATGACGGAAGCTGATTACTCGCCCTCTGACTGCGTGATCAATCCCAAGGCAGATATCACGCTGGAAAATCCGAAAAGCATCCCCTATTTCAGCATGGAATGGATTGGCGGCGGCGTGGTCGGTGCGATCGGCTGGACAGGGCCGTGGAGTCTGCGACTTCGCCGTGGAGAGGATGCCGGAATAAACTTTCAGGCCGGTCAGAAACTCACCCATTTGAAACTTCATCCGGGAGAGTCGATACGCACGCCGAGAATACTGCTGGTAACTTGGCAGGGGGACGATCGGATGCGCGGGCACAATGCCCTGCGACGTTTGCTTATGGACCACTATGTCCCGAAACAGAACGGGCAAATTGCCGTGACTCCGATTTCATATTGTCCTGCAGGTCTGTATGAAGTGAAGGGAAAAGACCCAAGAAAAACCAACCGCAACGCAATGGAGGAAGTTCTGAATGGGGTTACGGAAGAAAATCAATTGGACAGCATTCGGAGGATGCCGTCGATTGGGATAGAAGCTTTCTGGATCGATGCCGGCTGGTATCTGGGCGATTACTCGAACACGATTACCAAAGGCGGAATGGGCAACTGGCGGACGGCGAAACCGGAGGCCTTTCCGCGAGGGTTGAAACCCATCAGCGACGCGGCAAAACAAAAAGGGATGAAATTCATTCTTTGGTTTTGTCCGGAGCTTGTAAACCCGGAATCAGAGATCGGCCGGGAACATCCTGAATGGGTTTCAAATTATACTTTTCTTTTGGGCAATCCTGAGGCGCGCAAGTGGATGACCGATCTTCTGTCCGACTGCATCACAAAATGGGGGATCGATATTTACCGCGACGATGGCGGCATTTTCCAGTTACCTCTTTTTAAGCCGCTCAAAGACAACACTTCGCCGATCGCGCCGGTTATCAACCCGTCACAAGTGAAAGCACTCGAGTCGCCTCAGGAGCAAATCGCCGATCCCGATCGGCAGGGCATCGCCAAGATCCGCCATATCGAGGGACTGTATGCAATGTGGGATGAACTCTTGCGGCGTCATCCCGGGCTCATGATAGACAATGCAAACTGGCGGGGCAAGGGTTGCGATATTGAGCTGGTAAAACGGACTGTCGGATCACTCTTGAGAAGTGAGGCAACTCTCTGGGGTGACAAACCTTCACAAGACCAGATGGGAACTATGACGTTGAGTCAATATGTTCCGATTTCCGGTTCTGGAGCGGTCAAATTTGACCCCTATTTTATCCGTTCGGCCGCAACCAGCGGTATTGCTTTTCCTTCCCCCTGGCCCGATCTGCGAGACAATGACTTCCCCGTCGCCGAGGCGCGGAAAGCCATAGCGGAAGTCAAAGAACTGCGTCCATACTGGAGCGGCGAATTTTATCCCCTGATCGAGAGAATTGATGCGGACGAGAGCAACTGGTGCGCCTGGCAGTTTCATCGGCCGGATCTGGATGCCGGTTTCGCGGTTCTCTTTCGTCGTTCCAAAAGTCCGTTCGTGAGCACCGACTGTGCTTTGCGCGGTCTGGATCCGGCGGCGGAGTACGAGGTTATTTTCAAGGAAACCTACGACGTCAAGGAAAAGCGCGTGATGTCCGGCGCCGAGCTGCGCGCATTGCGGGTCGAGATCGGCAACGCGCCAGGAAGCGTGCTCGTGATTTATAAGAGACATCAAAAGAAAGGTGAACATGAATAAGGGGAAACGGGCGATTGAAAACAATGGTAAAACACATACTCACATCGGGACTGACAGCGCTGGTTTTTATGAATGCGAATCTGGCGGCTGAACCGTCGCAGGGTCCGAAAGCGGAAATCGTCGGAGCGGATGACAGACCTGCCACTTCCGGTATGCCGTTGTGGACCACATCGAGCCGGCTGCTCAAACTCGGGGAGGCGTTGGAGTTCAAGTTCCGGCTTCCGCCGGGTGTCACGGACGGCGGGCTGAAGATTTATCCCCGGTATTTGGAACAGGCGAACCCGGGTCCGGCTTTCAAGCCAGGTGGCGACCTCAAATGGATGGAAAGCCTGCCATCTGAACAACCGTCGCTGGTCTTTTCCGGCGGGCAGGCGGCCATAACCTATCGCCCAACGAAAACGGGAAACTATATGGCTGAATGGCGGGCAGGCACCGAGACCTACTACCGCTATTTCGCCGTGATTGACGACACCTACATCGTTCTTTCTTTCGCAACGTTTTTCGGGATGGATCCCAATCCGACTTTTCATGGAATAGGCATTCCCTTGGATTACCGCTATCCGATAGCGAAGTTCTCCACGGACGATGCGGTTTGCCGGAAACTGCTCGACTACAATCGCCGATTCGGCGAACTTGTCGTGCCTGCATTCCCGGATATGCCTGCGGCCACGCACGAGGAACGGGTGCGTGTCTATGGCGAGGGCATGGCGAAAGCCCGGGAACTTCTCCCAGACCCGTTGGATCATCGGTCGATCCGGGTGGACATGCAGCACAGCGAGGACCCCGGCTATCCGCGGGCGTTCGCCGAAATCGGCGTCAATGACCACTGTGGGCTTTGGGAGGCGAATTGTGCGCCGTGGATCGGCATGCCGGAGTTCCTTTATTACGCTTCTCCGGCGGATTGCCGGAAGGTGAATCAGGTGCCCGGCGGAGAGGTCGTTTCTCATCAATGGGACTTTTGCGGGTCATTCCATTTTCTCGGGCCGGTGGACTGGCATTACGGTGCCAGCGAAGGGCGTTTTGACCGGACGGTGACTTGCATGACCGATGGCTTGGAGGAGTTCAAGAACCTGATTGAGATGAGTGGGCATCCGGTGTTCGTCACCCCGCTCTATAACGGCCCCGACAAGACATGGGGGGACAACCCGAATCCCGTTTTCCACGCCAGCGATGACCGTCGCGGGGTGTTGAGCTTTTGCGAACGTTACCAGCGGCTGGTGGCATTTGAGCTCACCAAGAAATACAAACTGGTTTTTACGCGTTCCATCGACATGGTGGATTACTATCGCCGTCATTTCACGGTGACCCCGCGAACGCTGTTCGTCAGCCAGACCAAGCACCTTCTCTACGATGCGTGGTGGCAAGGCTCGCTGAACAACTATGGAGTGGTCTGCACCCCGGAGAGAATCCCGTGGAACACGCGGATCTCGACTGTGCGCAAGATGCGCGAGACCGCCATATTGCCCGCCGCTCAGGGAATCGTGCCCATGAAGGATGCGCTGTCCTGCGAGTACATTCTCATCGAAGACCAGAGGCGTCAGATACGTTTTGAGCGGGAATGTCCGAATCCGATCTGGTGGTTCGATTATACCCGGGAAGAGCGGTCGGCCAAAGGCAGCGTCATCAAGGCGGTGGAAATCCCGGACGTCATGATCATCCGGTCTCAGAGTTTCAGTCCGGACACGGGACTGACGATCAAGCTGACCATGAAAACCACGGCCAGCTTTCCGGGGTATGCGATTGCCCTGTGGGGGTTGCCTATCGACTTCAAGACCCCGCCGGAGGACATTAGCACGACGGCTCAATCCTATACGCTGGTCAAGAATACGGAGGGAGAAACCCACATGGTGCTGGATTTCGATTTGAAGCCCGGCGCCGAATTGCATGTCGTCCTGCGCAAGCCAAAGGCTGAGCGGTGGGAGTTTTGAGAAGCGAACAAATAAATATGATGGAATTTGGAAAACAAAAACGCACGGAGGGCATTTCATGACGGACATAACAAAAGCATTCTCCATTCGAGTTGGAAGCGAAGCTGCAAAAGGGGGCAGTCCCGAATGGCCCTCATGCCATCTCTTGGAAAGAGATATGAACATATCACACAGCACAAGCCAATCGCGCCGCTTTTGCCCGGAGCCCCGACTTCCGATGCCTGTGCGCAGGATTACGCCTGCCCGGGATATGCGATTTAATCACGCAACAATCTGCTGCTTTTTACTTCGATCGCTGATTTCGGGCTCAAAGTGGAACAGGGCGCTTTTTTCACTTGATCGCACCGCGACACTGGCAAGGGTTCGTGGGTGCAATGTTCGTGAAATGTTCGTGTTGCCAAATGCCGGTTTTTCTGAGAGAGTTCCAAGCAGCTATGAACACTCCTTCCTCCCGTAAAAATGTTCAGTTCATCGTTTACTTCATCGGCTTCACTGCGGCTTTAGCCGGGCTTCTGTTCGGCCTGGATGTGGGCGTGATTTCCGGAGCTCTTGCGTTCATCAAGAAGGAGTTCCTCGCAGACCTGAGCCCGGTTCAAGCGGACTCGCGCTCCGAGTTTATCGTGAGCGCCCTGCTTTGGGGTGCGGTTTTCGGAACTCTGGTCAGCGGGTTTCTTTCGTCGAGGTTCGGGCGGCGGAAAACGATTCTTGTGAGCGCGGTTGTCTTTGTTGCCGGAGCGCTTGCCTGCGCGGTTTCTCCAGATGAGAATTTTCTGATCGGAGCGCGGTTCCTTCTGGGGATCGGCGTCGGCGTCGCCTCGTTCACGGCCCCCCTCTACCTTTCGGAAATTTCCCCTCAATCCGTGCGCGGCTCGATGATCTCGATGTACCAGCTCATGATCACGATCGGAATTCTTCTGGCGTTCCTCAGCGACACTTGGCTTGCGAAATATGCCACGTTTGGCGGGCAGACAGGCGAGCATTGGCGGATCATGCTGGGGATCATCGCGATCCCAGCTGTCGTCATGTTCGTGGGGGTTCTCTTTCTTCCAGAGAGCCCGCGCTGGCTTTTTCTCAAAGGTTTTCAGGATCATGCGGTCGCGGTTTTCCGCCAGATGAAGCTCGACGAGGCCGAGATCGCCGCGGAGGTCAAGGAAATCGAGGACAGCGCGAAGGTGAAGCAGAACGGCTGGCAGCTCCTCTCCTCGAACGTCAATTTCCGGCGGGCCATTGGATTGGGAATCGGGCTTCAGGTCATCCAGCAGCTCACCGGGATCAATGTCATCATGTACTACGCCCCGAAAATTTTTGAATTGGCGGGGTTTGAAGATGTGAACGAGCAGATGTGGGGCACGGTGGTTGTGGGGATCACGAATGTGCTGGCGACGTTCATCGCCATTGCCTTTGTGGATCGCTTGGGGCGGAAGCCGATCATGTATGCCGGGTTTGTGACCATGGGGGCGGCGATGGTGACGGTGGGAACCCTCTTCAACATGGGCATCGAGAAAAACCCGTCGCTCGGGTATCCGGCCATCATCGCGCTGCTGGTATTCATCATCGGATTTGCGATGAGCGCGGGCCCGATCATCTGGGTGATCTGCTCGGAGATCTACCCGCTCGCAGGGCGCGATCTTGGGGTGTCATGCAGCACGACGACGAACTGGGTGGTGAACGCGATCGTCGGCCAGACGTTTCTCACGCTCATCAACACGGTGGGTGGGGGCAATACTTTCCTCCTTTACGGCGGAATGAACGTCCTCTTCATCATCTTCTTCGTGCTCTTTGTTCCAGAGACAAAAGGAATCTCGCTCGAGCACATCGAGAGGAACCTGATGTCCGGGCTCCAGCTTCGAAAAATTGGCAGATAAGGCGTTTCCCGTTCTTTTCGGTGTCGGGTTGAAGCCTGCGAGCAGCGAGATTTGTCGACAAGCAAAGTGTTCCTTTGGATTATAGTATTTACACGTTGAAGGAATGTCGGCAGGAAGGTTGCCAGCGCAATTGATGGCTCAGCACACAGATGACCAATCTCATGGATCCCAGCTTTCCACGCAGCCTCATCGCTCGATTGAGGGAGGAGATGGAGCTCGATGTCACGCAGGCACGTCTTCCCAAAAACGGCATGTGGAAATCGACTTTTCTCATGCGGGCCGGCGATTTCCGATTCGTTTTGCGCGTGGAACCCGAGCCCGCGTTGAAGCTTCGCCGGGCCACCTCGGCCCGGGAACGCGCCAGCAACCTGCGTCTGCCCGTACCAAAATCTCTGGGTCAGGGATTCGAGCCTGGCGACAAGCCGTTCATGTGGACGGCTGAAGAATTCTTAGAGGGGGATTTCTACTTTCCATCCTCAATGGAACCCGCTCTCGCACAGCGGGCGTCCCGGTGTTTGGGCGAAGTGCTGCGCAACCTGCACACACTGCCGGTCAACGGCTATGGCGAGCTGAATTCGGATTGCCGTGCTGCCGAGTTTTCCGATTGGGATGATTATCTGGCCTCAAAGTGGCGCGAATTGCTGCGCGCGAAGGATCTGGTGGATGTTTCCGCCGAGCGTGAAGAAATCGAGGAATCCCTCCATTTCCTTGCAAAGCATCCCCCCCAAAGTGCCGTGCTGTGCCACGGGGATTTTGCGGACGACAATATCCTTCTGGCTGCTGATGGCCGGGTCAGCGCCATCATAGACTGGAACAACTGTCTGGCGTGTGACCCTGCCTATGACCTTGCCTACAGTTTCATCTGGCCTCAAAGAATGGATTGCCTGCACGAGATGTTTTGGGGATATGCCCCCGACAATCCAGAGATGTTCTGGCAGCGCATTCGCGCCCACCGACTTCTGCTGGCCATCACGTTCATCGTCAGAAACTGCGATCGCGCTAACGAAGACGGAAAGGCATTTTTTATCAAGATGCTGAGAGAGCTGAATGCCTCCCCGGAAAACTGGTCGAGGGAATGTCCTCGCTTCCCTCTTTAGAGCATTTTAATAAATAGCGTGGCCTGCACATCCGTGTGCTGATGGGCAATCATTATCACCTTCTCATGGAGACGACGCGGCCATGCTCACTCTCCGATACAATACAACTTGCTTCCCTTCGAGCAGGTTCGGACAAACATGCGCGCGCCGCTGCAGACCGGGGTGGCGCGAAAAGGTTCGAGCGTGCAGCGGGAGATTTCCTCAAAGGCAGGTCCCGGCTTGATGACGACCGAGTTCCCCTTATCGCTGCTCACGATGACGACATTTCCGGCCTGCACCGGCGAGGAGTAGACCGTGCCGCCCAAGGCGAGTTTTTGCTGCCAGGCGATTTTTCCGGTGGCTGCGTCCACCACGTCCAGCACGCTGTCCTTGTTAGCCAGATAGAGAAAACCGTCAACGAGGAGAGGGGAAGCGTAGCGGCGGTCGCCGGTCACGTTCGTTTCCCACAGCATTTTGGAAGTCACCTGGCCCTGGTTGTCAACCGCGAGCCGGAAGGCTTGTGCCTTGCCCATGTCGGCGCAATAGACGACGTCGTCTTTTGCAAGAGGCGAGCAATACATGAGCTTCATGGTGGTCGCCATGGTTTTTCCGTCGGCTGCGTTGACCACATCGCCGCCGTCGGTGATCAGGAGGGTCAGCTTGCCCAACGTGACGATGGCCGGGGTTCCCCAGTTGTGGCCGTGTTGTGCCCGCCAGAGTTCCTTGCCGGTCCCGGTATCGAGGGCAACCATGTCGAGATAATGCGTGATCAGCATGTTCCCCACCAGCACGGGGGAGGTGGCGTTGCCCCATGCACGACGGGTGTTCTCAGGAAAAAAGCGGATCCATTGGCGCGTGCCGCCCATGTCATAGCAAACAACAATTCCGGAACCAAAGGCCGCGTATACAAATTTCCCATCACACACCGGCGTTGCGGTGGTGTAGCCGTTGTCCGGATGCGTTGGCGGAAGTTTCCTCTCCGAGAGAGGGGTGAGCGCCTGGACCCGCTCGGTGAGCCCTTTCTCCTTTTGTTCCAGCGGCGCTATTTCTTTCGCCAGAGCATCGACTTTCGCCTTTGCCTCGGGGTCATCTTTTTTCACTGCAGCGTCCGCCTTCAGTTGAGTGAGTTGGGTTTTCTTCGCGGCGATGCCGGCCTGCAACTCCGCGACCTGCTCGGGCAAACGCTCGCCGGCGAGGGTGGCCCGGTTCTTTTCCAATTCGGCGGCCGGGGAAGCCGGCAAATCGGAGTAATCGGCGCTGTGCTGCCAGAGGATCTTCCCGGAAGAATCCAGGCAGAGGAGAGCGGAGGGTTCGGCGCAGACGAAAATCTTGTTGCCCACCAACACCGGACCCGCGTTGCTCCATTGCGGCATCGGGGTCGCCCAGACCACGCGATCCGCAGGCCCCCATTGGGTCTGCGGCTTCGCCGTCGAAAAATCGCTCCTGCCATCCATCCGCCAACCCACAGGGTCGGCCGCGAACAAAGTGAACGAATGACCAACCGCGATCAGGAGAATTCCGAAACGCATGCTCATGCCATGAAGCTTTCAAGAAAACATCAAAGCGGCGAGTCAAAAAGCAAAGGGCTTATGGGAACGGCATCACATGACTTTTCTGCCATCGGCCGTCTTTCTCCAGCACGGCTCGCGTCAACATAGGGGTCAGTCCTTTAGCTTATAGGATTGCCGCATTGAAGGAATGTCAGCAGGAATGTTGGTCTTGGCAAGAGTGCCACAGATCGAGGTTGCGGGAACGATTGATCACCTGATGAATCCCGGTGATTATCTGGAGTTCCTGTTCAAGAATGACAGGGAGCGGGAGGTATTTCTCAAAAAGTTGGAGGAGGCTTGCGTTTCTAATCACTGTATCGCATCTTTCGACAACACTTAAACGATATGACTTCCATTCTGCATCTGCGCACTCAAGGCTTTCTTCGCGAACATCTCATCGAATTGCTGCGGCAGGCCCGTGCCGATGGCTTCGAAGCGGTTAATATTCACTGGGAACGCTTCCCTCACTCTTTCGAGCCCGAACCGGCCCACTCGCCAGAAGATGTCCGCGCCGTCGATGCCGCGTGCGAGGAATTCGGGCTCGAGGTCATCCCCGCCAGCCACTCCTTTACCCACAGCGGCGATCTTATGCGGCTGCCCGCCTTCAAGCATCTCAAGGACGGCGGAGATTCATTGGAACTGACCGACAGCCGGACCCTGGAAATCATGACGTTGATTGCCAAGGAACTGAAAGCCGCCCATCCCCTGGCACGCACGGTTCACATGGGCGGCGACGAGATTTTCCGTTACGCAACCAACCCGGCCAGCAACCGCTACGTCGTGGATCACGGGAGGTCCGCCCTCTACGTCGATTTTGTCAACCGGCTGGCGGCGGAACTGCGCAAGCTGGATCTGCGCCTGGCCATCTGGAGCGATATGCTCATCCGCTACCCGGAAAAGGCGACCACCATCGACCGCTCGATCCTGATATTCTACTGGGATTATTGGAGCAGGGGCGAACGGAGTCCCTTCGCCACAGTCGGAGGCGGGATGCAAGATATTTTCATTCTGGACCGCGCCGCCATTACGGGAGATTTGCAAACGCTGCTTTTCAGTCACCTGGCCCGCGAGGGACGGGAAATTCCGCTGGGCCATTGGCGGGAGTTCGCACGCTACTGGCAGGTCGATCCGCAGGAAAAAAGCGTCCGCTCTTTCTCCTATTGTGAATGGTTCCGCGATTTGGGTCTGGAACACGTGGCCTCGCTTTTGACGATTCCCGAAAAAGGGTCGTTCCTGCCACCGGTGGCGCAAAAACTCGATCACATGCGGGGGTTTATTCGGCGCAGCCAAGCTGCGGGAGGAGTTGGCTGGATGTCCTGCTCATGGGGCGATTACTGGCCGCCGATCGCGATGTTCCGACCTGGATTTCTGGTTGCCCAGGCGATTGCCGCGCATCCCGACGCCGATGACGCCGCAGTCTATGCCGCTGCGGCTCGGCAACTCGGCGCACCGTGGACTCAGGCCGCGTTGCAGGGTTGGTGCGAAGCCGGTGCCCATGTGGAATTTGCAGACATGCTCGATCCCAACTGGGGTGCGACGCCGATTGGCCATCGCCTCGATTGGCTGGCGAAAGCCGACTTGCTGGAGGATGATCTCGCGCGAGCCAAGGCGGCAGCCGGGCGATGCGAGGCACTTCTTTCGGGTTCGATGGTCAACTTTCCAGCCGAAGGTTGGGAGAGATTTGCGCTTGAGGACATGGCTTGGCGCTGCCGTCTTGAAACCGCTTGCCACTCGCGGGATTGCGAACAACTCCAACAGCTCACCGCGCAGGGACACACGTTGAGGCAGAGGGCCACCCGCATCTTTGCGCAATGGTGGCCGGCTGCCGCCGTCGAAGCACGAGTCGCAAAACGCTACAATTCATGGGAAGAAGCCGCAAGTGCCGCGTTGACCTCCCCTTAGTGGAATCATAGGGGTCAATGTCTGGAGGTGCCGCTTTGCAACGGTATATGCTCGCACGGGGGGTGCGGGCGCGGAGTTCGAACGAGAATCGGATTTGCCGAGAGGTGTACAGAGAGAGGGGGCTCACCGGAGACCCGGGTAGAAGAATCAAATCGGCGTCCAGCGGGACAAGATCCGCTGCACCAGGTTAGGATCGCGAATGCGGAAGAGTTTTCGCAGAATGGCGATGAGGAACTTCATGGGTGGGGTTCTGCTCGGCGCATCAAGGGAGCCGGTCGTATTCCGCATGGGTGCCGATCCAGTCCCACACAAAGATGCCATCGTGAAACATCCCGACAGCCCGATAGTTGAGGCCCAGGCGAACACTCCACTTCCCGCCGCCAATCTTCTTGAAGTGCAGCAAAGGATGGAACGGAAACTTGCTCCAAATCTGATAGTTCTTCCGCGCGAGGATACAGGCCTCGACCGGCAAACCGCGATAGAGCTTACAAAATTCAGGAGTGCCCCGGCTTGGAACGGTCAAATCTTCTCCAAGGTGGGCTCCAGAGGGAGCAAAGTTCCATCCCGCCGCGCGGCCTCAATATGCCGGTCAACGAAGTCGAGTTTCCCTGATGCGGCATCAGCCTTCATCTGCAAATCCCATTCGTCATCTGCGAATGGTTGCAGATCCGCAATCAGCTCGCAGTATTCCTGCGGGGAAAGATGCGCAATGGCTTCCTTGATCTCGACAACTGTGCTCATGAACTAAATCTCTGCCGCAGGACGGCGGATATTGCAATCCAGATCAAAACGCAAGGCCGCGCATGTTCGACGCGGCAGCTTTCGATGCCAGATTGCCCTTGTGTGGGCGAGATCTAAACCTGCGCCAACCGGCAAACTTTGGAAAACCGCTCGTGGGTATCGCTGAACCATTCCTCCCCGTCTTTGTCCATCCATTCGGTTTCGGTGTTGTCCTTGGGAATCCGAGCACAGGGCGAGGACGGATTCAGTGAGAGCATGGACCCGCCCCGCGATTTTGTGGAACTGGTGCCTGTATTCGGGAAAACTCGCATGGGTACTTATCCTGACAGCATTGGGCTGGGCGCCCGTTTTCCCTGTGCTTTCCTGTTTTACTCGGCGTTGACCGTGCAGGTTGAGGGGGCGGTTCTTGAGTAGAACCGGCTGTCATACATCGGGGAGATTTGGGCGGCGGGCCAGGTGAACGAGCCGGCGGCGGTCGCGCGGGCGAGGACGGAGTACGACTGGAGGCCGGACGGGGATTCGTCGAAGAACAGGCCGGTGCGGCTGTCGCGCATTTCGGAATGCGAGAGAAAGGCGGTGGTTACACCGGCTTCATCGGGGACGTTGTAGGATTTTGCGAAGAGCGCGAGGTTCGGGTTCAGGACCTCGATGCCGGCGGGCAGGGCGTCTTCGAGGGCGAGGAAGCTCTGCGGCTTCGACGACTGGAACCGGTAGGTGATGAGGAGTTCGTCGCCGAGCCGGAACGGGGCATCCGGGGTTCCTTTGCGCGAGGGGTCCGTGAGGTTCTTCACCATGCGGTCGAGGCGGATGCCATTCTGCACCGGAGCATTTTCGGATTCGGCGAGTCGGCGGCGCGCCTTCAAAACGAACGTCCCTTTCGCGCCCGCCCCGAGGCCCGAGATTTTCAATCCGTCCGCATGGGCGAGCTCGCGCCCGGCCCACCCGGCCGCGGATTTGTTTGGCGAAACCGCATCCGGCGCGGGCTTGAGCGGATTCGCGAGCGCGGCGGCGGGCTGGGATTTCAGCAGGGCTTTGAACGTGAGAAGGAGCCAGAGATTTTCCTGGGTTGAAAGCGATGCGGACGACTCCATGAGCTTGTCCAAGCGGGTGCGCAGGGCATCGGTCGGGGCGTCCGGTTCGATGGCCAGCATCGCCATCGCGCGGAGCGCCAGCGAGCGGGTCTTGGAGGAAAATGTCGCCGGGTCGAATTCCTTCTCGGGAAAATGGTCGGGCAGCTCGCCGAGCAGTTGGCGCTGTTTGTCGGGCGCGGTGCCGATCTGCTGCAACGCGAGGGCGAGCATCGCCTTGCCATCGTAGGTGAGGCGGTCGCGTTCGAGATAAAGGTCGTTCGCGGCCGATGCGAGGCCCGGCGACTTGTCGGTCTGCGCGGCCACAAACAGCGCGAACGCCCGGAGCGTCGGCGAGGTGGAGATCGTGCGGGCGATGATCGCCTGCAGGGCTTTGGAAAGTTCCCCCGTGAGCCGGTCGGAGACCTCGAAGCCTTCCGCCATCGAAACCGCCCATGCGGATTGGATCGTCACGAACGGGCTTCCGATCGTCCCCATCGGCCAGTAGGGAAGCATCCCGCCGGGCAGCAGCGACGCTTCCATGACTTGGAACGACTCCGCGAGCGAGCGCCGGTAATTTTCATCCCGCTCTTTGTTTGTGGGGATCCATTTCAAAAGATCGGCCAGCGAGGTGAAGACGAGGATCCGCGACGACTGCTGTTCGAGGCAGCCGTACGGGTAGTCGAGCACCGAGGGGATGCCCATGAGCTTCGTGAGCCAGGGAGACGTCGAGAGCGTCGCGTCGAACGTGCCGGCCGACCATGCCGGCGGCAGGAAATCCGCCGCGGAAAATTTGTCGCCCGACCAGGTGCCGGCCGCGGATTCGTTGACAGTGATCGTGCGCGGAAGCACCGGAAGGGTGACCTCCACGGAATCGTTGTTTCCGCCCGGCGCGCTCACAGCGAAGCGGATTGGCACGGACGACGTGCCGGGTTTCACCTTCGCGGGGAAGCGCGCGACCGCCGGCGCGTCCTTGGCGGCCGGGAGATCGAGCGTGGATGGGCCTGCGAGGTCGAGCCCGGTCGCGCAGCGGACGGTGAGAATTTCTTTTGCGGAGAACTTCTGGCGGGCGACCGCGCGGAGCTCGACCACGTCGCCCTCGCGCAGGAACCGCGGAAGCGCGGGCTCGACAAGAAGTTTTTTCGAAACCTCGAACGTCTCCGAGGCGCTTCCAAACTGGCTTTGCGTGGTTTGGGCGAGTGCGACGACGCGGAACCTTGTGAGGTTGTCCGGGGCCACCGTGTCGAATGCGACCGAGCCATCCGCACCGGTTTTCAGCGACGGGCTCCAGAACAGGAGCGGCTTGAAATCCTTGCGGATGAAATTCACATTGCCCAAGGCTTCATCTCCCCCGTCGCCGACCGTGAACCCTTTTTGCGTGAGCTGGGCGGGCAGGATCCCGGCCGCCAGCCCGCGCAGCGCGGGCGAGGTGATGATGTTGTAGGAATTCTGCGGAAAAAATTCCGTCCCGAGCCCGGGCAGCGTCCAACCGCCGAGCGTGAGGATCGAGTCGTCCACCGCATAGACCGTGACCTCCGCGCCCGCCACCGGCGCGCCCCGGCTGGTCACCGTGACCCGGCCCGTGACTTTTTCCCGCGGCTCGTAGGATGGCTTGCCGACCTCGGGGCGGACGTCGAGTTCGCAGGCGGGATCCTTGAGCGCGAACGTCCCGTATCCGAACATCTCGCCGGGAATCCGGTCGTCGCCGCCCGGATTCAAAACATAGACAGCGACCCACGCGTTCGGGCCGAACTCCGCGCGGGTCGGGATCTCGATTTTTGTCGCGTTGCCGGGGAGCCGGATCGTGCGGGAATCCAAGATGTGATCGGTCTCGACCGTGACCCACGCGATCCCGCCCGAGGGCGAGATCACATCGAACGAGGCGCTCTCGCCGAGCACGACCGGCACCTTCGGCGAGGTGACCACCAGGGCCTCGTCGCTGCGCACCGGAAATTCCGAATCGCCAGGGCCGGTGACGTCCGCCCGCGCGCTGACCCGGATCCCTCCCGCCACCGGGCCGGCCACGAGGACGTAGCGGCCGGGTTCCTTCGCGGGAAAATCCACCGTGCCATTCGCCGGGACATCCTTGGCGGCGAGCCGGATGAAGTCGTCGAAATTCCGGTAGCGATAAACGAACGGCGCGACCAGTTCCTTCACGGATTTCGTTTTGACGAGGTAGAGGACGGCCGGGACATTCGCGGGGACCGGACGGCCGGCGATGCGCGGGACGGCGCGCAGCTCGAAGCGGACGAGCCCCGCCGGGCAGCCGGCCACTTCTTTCACGGCGAGCGTGATGTCGTTCATCGTGATTTTTTCGTTCGCTCCGCCGGAGATCGTCTGTCCATCCGGGCCGGTGACATCGACCTGCCAGAGGACGTTTGCCTCCGCGCGGTTGCCGGGATCCGGGAAGGGAGGCGGGCAGGTGATCGTGGCCTGCCCGTTGCCATCCAGCGCGGTCTCGCCCTCGGCCACCGCATCGAAGACCGGCGGCTTGATGGATTGCGAGCAGAGATCGATCGGGCAAAACGCATCCTCGCCAAAATAAAATCCATCGCCCGTCCAGGTCGCCTTCCACTTGACCCGGCTGCCGGCATTTGGTGCGCCGTGAAAATACCGCGAGGCGACGCGGACGACCGACTCCGCCGGCTTCGGGGATTTCTCCGGTTCACAGGCGACAGAGAACGGGGGGTTCCGGAACTCCTCGATTTTGAACTCCGCCGGGCTGCCGGCGTCGGCCGCGCCGAGTTTGGCGCACACGCGGAATTCCCCGACATCGCCAGCTTCGGGCACCGTCCAGGCGGCATCCCATCCGCCCGAGGCATTGACGCGCACCGTGCCGGAGGCGAGCACGTCGTTCTGCCAGGATTTTGTGATCTGCCATGCCACCGTCCGTGTGTCCGGGACCGTGAGCCTGCCGTCTCGTTTCACGCGCACGAAGCCTTTGATTTTGAGATCCTGGCCCGGGCGGTAGAGCGGTCGGTCGGTGAGGATTTTTCCGAGCACCGAGGGTTTCGGGGAGAAGGAGCTTGAGCCCGAGGAGAACTGTCCGTCCGGCGCGGCCGGCCAGAGTGTGGAGGAGCCGTTGAGGAGGGTTTGGAAGAACGAGGCGGCGGTCGAGACGGTGCGCGGGAAGCGCACGAGCCCGTTGGCATCGGTATCCGCCGAGGCGACTTCGAGAAGCTCTTTGGTGAGGAGTTGGAGGCGCACGCCGGCGACCGGTTCGCCGGTTCCCATGCCCGCGACCCGGATCGTCAGATCCTCCGGGCCGAGCTTCTGCGTGAGGGCGAGCTCGCCAAACCAGATCAGCGAACGGTTGGCGATGCGCGAACCGTCCCCGGCCGCCGCCGTCGCCTCGATCAAATACGGCCCGCCCAATTTTTCCTTCCACTCGATTTTGCGAAGCTCCTCCCTGTCGCCGGTGACCGAGCCGAACTCTCCGCTTCCGACGACCTCGAGGCCGAGTGAGTCGATGAGCAGAGGATCCCCGGATTTCGCTTCGCGGCTCAGCGCGTCCTGCACGGCGGACAGCTTGGCGTTCGGGATTTTTGCGAGCCGCCATGTGAGCGCGCCGGTATTGCACTGGATCAGCGCGAACCGCAGGCCGAGAGCCGCGCGCTGACGGAATTCTCCGGGAGGAAAAAGGATCGTCGGCGGCTTCCGGGGAAATGTCGCCCCCCAGCGCGAATCGGCCGCCAGTGGGAAGCCGCGGTCGCCGGTCACCTTGTCGGAAATCGTCACCTTGTAGCGGATCGACGTGTCGAATTTTCCATCCACAAAAATCCGGTTGTCATCTTTGCGCAGAGCGATGTCCTTGACCGGCGGATCGAGTGTCACGGCGTTCGCGGGCAGCGGGCCGTCGGCGAGGGAGTTTTGGAATTTGATTTCGATGTGCGGATTGCCGGTCGCCCAGTTTCGTGCCGCGACGAAATCCACCGCCAGCGGCCGGGTGGTTCCCAGCGGGAAGACCCGTGGATATTCGAGCGTGCGTCCCGCGTAGGCATCGCCCACGTTTTCAACGACCAGATCGTAATAGGCGCCGACCGGGAGCGGATCGCGCGGCGTCGCCCGGATCGTCACCGGCGTCGGCACCGGCTTCGTGTCCTCCGCATCCGCCCGGACCGAGATCTCCGCGGGAAATCTTTTTCTTGTCGCACGATCCTGGAACCACAGCCCGGCGGCGGCATCGCCCAGGCGGACCGGATAGTTGAACTCGAGCGGGACGACCGGTCGGGAATTGAGTTGGTCGCGCTCGTCATACCAGCTCGAAACCTTCATCGGCGGGGCGGCCAGCTCGACGCCCCATGTCCCGATCGGAAGCGCGCTGCCGTCGAGCGCCTTGAGTCCCTCGCGGAGCCGCAGCCGGTAGGTCTGGCCAGGAATCCGCAGTCCTTTCACAAACCAGTCACCGCTGGCGGGCGACCGCCAATAAAATTTGTCGCCGAGCGGCGGCCAAGCGATGACCGGGGACTCCGCGCCCTCTGCATCGATCTGATCCGACGCGACGATGTCCGCCGGGAACGTCATGCTGAAGCTCCCGAACGGATCGATGGTTCCCTCCTCGGGCGAGATCGTGACCCCGCCGGCTTTCGGGTCGTTTGTAAAAAGCCGTGTGTCCTCGGGGATTTGAAAAACCGGCGGCAGCGGCAGCGGCGAAACTGTCGGCGGCGGAGCGGCGGGCTTCGGCGGCGGCACCTGCCCCGCGTGGGCGCTGCAGGCGATCAGGACGGCGAGACAAATTCCCTTCTTCATCGTTTCTCCGCGTTTTTGAGCGCGTCGGCGGCTTCGTTCGGCTGGCCGAGGCGGGTGTGGCAGGAGGCCTTCAATTTCCATGCGTCCGGGGACGGCTTGGCGGCGAGGGCACGCGCGATAAAGTCGAGGGCCAGAGAAAATTTCGATTGTTCGAATGCGAGCACGGCCAGGCCGCCGAACGCATCGGCCATGATCGCCTTCGGGGCTTTCAATTCCGTGAGGCGAACGGCATAGGCGGTCGCGGCGGGCAGGTTGGCCAGCCGCTGGTTGATCGCGACCGCGAGCTGAAGGGCGGGGATGCTTGATGGCTTGGCCTTCAGCGCGGATTCGATTGCATCGCTCGCGAGAAAATATTGGCCGGAGAAACACAGCCAGGCGGCACGGTCGAGCATGGCCTCGGGATCGCTGGGCTTCGCGGCGAGCGCGACATCCGACGCAAGCAGCCCCTCGAGGGTGTCGGGGGCTTCGAATGCGGCGGATATCTCGACGCGGTGCTCGGCGCGGGCTTTCGCAGAGTCCATTTCGCCGACCGCAACAAGGCTGCGGGTTTCAAGAATTTTTCCATAGACCGAGCCCGGCAGGGCCGCGAGTCCGGCGCGGGCATCGGCCAACGCCCGCCGCGGCATCCCCCCGTAAAGCCGCCAGTAGCCGGTTCTCAGCGGATCGGCGGGGGATACTTTCCCGATTTCCCCAAGCGCTTTTTCCAGCCGCTCGAACGGCGCACGCTGGTTCCGGACGCGCTCGCCATCCGGGTCGGCCGCCGAGGCCCGCCGGAAATCCGCCAGCGCGCCCTCGGGATCGTCGGATCCCAGCCGCGCCGCCGCCCGGTCGAGATAAAGCCCAGCGGCGGCCTTCTCTTTGATCAGGGAATCCAGCACCGTAATCTGTTCCTGATAGTGCGCGCCCTTCGCCAGATACTCGGAAAGCAGGAGCCGCGAACTGCGGTCATCGGGCGCGGCGGACGCACGATCGCGCAAAATCCGCAGCGCGCCATCGAGGTTTTTATCCCGGCGCAGAAGGATTTCCGCATTCGCGCGGGCGAGGAATCCCGGCTCTTCCACAGCTTTCAACGTCTCCGCCGCCATTCCGAAATCCGCAACCCCCAGCCAAAGTGCCGTGAGGTTTTGAACGGCGGCCTGATCGTCCGGATGCCCGTCCACCCAGCGCCGCAGAAGCTCGATCTCCGCCGGCTTGTCGCCGTCGTGCCGGGCCAGCTTGATCTGCTCCGCCAAATCCGGCGCTCCCCAAAGCCCCGCCCATGGGGTGAGAACCAACCAGATCGCAAGTGCCAGCCGCATGGCGAAGATTCTTCTCCGAAGGCGGTGAATACTCAAGACGATTTCTCTCCGCTATTGCAAAGCTTCTTCAAAGCAGCGAGCCTGATGAGCAACCAGGAGTTTATTATGGCAAAAGGAAACAACAGTAAGAGAAAAGAAGTCAAGAAACCGAAGAAAGAGAAGCCCAAGCCCGCGCCTCCAGGCTCGCGGAAAAGCGCCTGACCGCCCGATCCTGGGCCGGTAAAATGGGTAGCCCTCTTGACTGCCGCCGCCTTCCGCCGTTCGATTCGGACGACTGGGAGTCGGTCGTCGGGGCATTTCGTGACGCGCCATTGATCCTGTTGCAGCAGTTCTGGCTGGATCATCCACAGGAGGGCTTCCGATCCGCTCGCGTTCGCACCGGCTGGACCGCGGAGAAGTTGCATGTGTTCGCGGAGTTGGATGACGACGATGTTTTCAATCCCGTCACCGAGCTGAACTCCCTTTCCTTCCGGCACGGCGACGTGTTCGAGATGTTCCTGCGCCCGCTCGGGCAGGAGGCTTACTATGAGTTCCATGTGTCGCCGCAAAACCAAAAGCTCCAGTTGCGGATCCCCTCCGCCGGGGAATTTTCTGCCGAGAGAAAGGGCGAGGGGATCCCGCCCGGTTGGATGCTCGCGGATCGCCTGATCGAAAGCCGCGTTCAAGTGTGCGCGGAAGTCAACCGATGGAGGGTGCTCGCGGCGATTCCCTTCGACATGGTCGCGGAAGGGCCGCGTCCGCAGGCCGGATCGCAGTGGCTGTTTTCCTTCAGCCGCTATGATTATTATCGCGGCAAACCCGAACCCGTCCTGTCGTCCACCTCGCCGCACAGCCTCCCCGTAAGCTTCCACCGGCAGCAGGATTGGGGCACGCTCTCGTTTTCTTTTCTGTGCTCAAACTGATTTTGACCGTTTGGCTGGCTGTGGCGTTATCCGCATGGGGGCGGGAGTTTTCTGTCGTGGCCTACAACGTCGAGAACCTTTTCGATATCGATGGCGTGGCCGCGTATGAGGATTTCCAGCCGGCGGCCTACACCCCGGCGCACCTGGCGGTGAAGGTCGGAAACATTGCCAAAGTGCTCGCCCGTGTGGACGAGGGCCGCGGCCCGGACATCGTCGTGTTCAACGAAATCGAGTTCGACCAAACGCCGGAATCCACGGTCAGGGATTATGATGCGTGGCTGGATTCGGTGAAGGGCAAAAAGGTTTCCGACTTGCTGGCGGGGCCGGCGGTTCCGCGCGCGCTGGCCGGGATTCCCGCCGAGGCCTGGCTGCTCAAAGCCTGCTCCGATGCGGGGTTGCGGGGATACCATGTGGCAACGACCGATGAAAAGCCCGGCTCTTCCGGGGACAGACGCAACGCGGCGATCCGGAGCGTGATCTTCTCGCGGTTTCCGATCACGTCAGTCCGCACGCACCCCACACCGAATGCGCGAGCGATCCTCGAGGCGACCCTCGACGTGGACGGGCATCCGCTGACCGTGTTCGCGAACCACTGGAAATCCGGAGCCGGCGACATCGAAAGCGAAGCGATCCGCCTGGAAAACGCGAAGACCCTGCGCGGGCGGCTCGATGAAATCCTTGCCGTCGATCCGAATGCCGACGTGATCGTGGCCGGCGACCTGAACTCCCACTACAACCAGAAGCGCCGCTACCGCGAAATGAAGAAGACCGGGATCAACGACGTGCTCGGCGCGCAGGGCAACGAGCTCGCCCTCCGTGGCAAAGCCGTGGATCTCTACAACCTTTGGTTCGAACTCCCCTCGAACAATCGCGGCAGCGACATTTACAATCAGGAATGGGGCACCCTCATGCACCTCATCCTCTCCCGCGGGCTCTACGATCAAAACGGCGTCCAATACGAGGACAACAGCTTTGCCGTGATGAAAATCCCCGGCCTCAACGCCGACGTTTTCGGACGCCCGATCCGGTGGTCCCGCTCGAAAACCCCGGGCGGATTCTCCGACCACTTTCCCGTCTCGGCACGCTTCCGCACGGTGGACGACGGAGCCCGCGACCGGTGGATGCCGCTCAACCAGCCGAGCCTCACCGGATCCGGCCCCGGACGCCCGATCCGCGTCGAGACCTCTCTCGTCGATCTTTTCGATTGCGCGGTCTGGATCTCCGAACTCCCGGCGGGAACCAACCTGCGCGACGGCTCCTACGACGGGCGCGTCTTTTTCGTCGAAGCCCCGGCGACCATTGACGACAGCGGCTACGTGCGTGTCCGCGTCCTGGGCGAGGACTACGACATCTTCACCCACGACAAGGATCTGAGGCTGCTGATCCGCAAACAGGCAAGCAGCGGCAGCCTCGGCTTTTTCGGAGAGCTCGGCACCTACCGCGGGCACTGGGAGTTTCTCCTCCACGGAAAAGAATGGCTCGCAGCCAAGCCGTGAGCGACCCGCATGGGAAGCCATCTCCTGTCCTCTCCCGGAGAAAATGAAAGGGCGAGGAAAACGGATGACCCGATTCGAGATGGAAACTGAGAGTGCAAGCGTGGGAATCGTGTGCCGACCTCCGCTTTTCTGTTTCCTCCCGGGGCCGGGCATGGTATGGCCAACGCGTGAACGACGACCTTTCATTGTTGGATACCTCCGCCATCTCGGCCCGCCTGGCCGCGCTGCGGAGGTTTCTTTGACCTGCCTGAACTGACCCGCAAGCTCGCCGAGATCGAGGCCCGGATGACCGCACCCGGATTCTGGGACAACCGCGAGAGCGCGCAGCGCGACGTCGCGCAGGTCTCGGCGTTCAAGGGGAAAATCCTTCCGCTCGAGGCCTTGGAGGCGCGCGCCGCCGACCTCGAAGTTCTGCGCGAGCTCGCGGGGGAAGAGGCTCCGGAAAACCAGGCGGCCGCCGCGGCGGAGGTTCGCGCCGAGTTCGCATCCATCGAGGCCGACCTGCAGAAATTCGAGCTTGCCTCACTCCTCTCCGGGGAGTTTGACGCGAACCCCGCGTTCCTGATCATCCATGCTGGCGCCGGAGGCACGGAATCGTGCGACTGGGCGGACATGCTCCTGCGCATGTATCAGCGCTGGATGGAGCGCCACGGGCTCGCGTTTACGATCACCGACATCCAGCTCGGCGACGAGGCCGGCGTCAAGTCCGTCACCCTCCGCGTCACCGGCGAAAATGCCTACGGGTATCTCCAGACCGAGCGCGGCGTCCACCGGCTCGTCCGGATCTCCCCGTTCGACTCGAACAAGCGCCGCCACACGTCGTTCGCCAGCGTCGATGCCGTCCCGGAAATCGAGGACGTCCCGATCGAGATCAACCCGGCCGACATCGAGCGCGACACGTTCCGCTCGGGCGGCAAGGGCGGGCAGAACGTCAACAAGGTCGAGACTGCCGTGCGCCTCCGCCACGTCCCGACCGGGATCGTCGTCGCCTGCCAGGCCGAGCGCAACCAAGGGAGGAACTCCGAGCTGGCCATGCAGATGCTCAAGGCCAAGCTCTACCAGATGGAGGCCGACAAAAAGCGCGCCGAGGCCGACCGCCAATACGGCGAAAAAGGCGATGTCGCCTGGGGCAACCAGATCCGCTCCTACGTCTTCCAGCCCTACCAGATGGTCAAAGACCTCCGCACCGGCGTCCAAACCAGCGATATCCCGGGAGTCATGGATGGCGATATCGACGCCTTCATCGAGGGGAAACTCCGCGGGCTCACCTACAAAAAAGGCGCGGACGAGGACGAGTGACCCCGTCTCTTGGAATGATCAGGGTTCGGGGTTGGCCCTGATGAAATTCCTGAACCACTCGCCCGAGGGCTGGATGACAAGCCGCATGGATTTCTTGTCGAGGGAAGTGAGGCCGAAGTTGGCGGCGTATCCCTCGGCCCATTCGTAGTTGTCGATGAGGGTCCATGGGAAATACCCGCGGATGTCCACCCCGTCGTTCATTGCGCGGCGCATCTGGTTCACATGCTCGCGGAAGTAGCGGATTTTTTTCTGTTCGCTCTGGGTGCCGATCCCGTTTTCCGAGATGATGATCGGCTTGCCGTAGCGTCGATACACGTTGGTGAGCACGGTATGGAAGCCTTCGGGGGCGATCTCCCAGCCGTTCTGCGTGTAGTTCGAGGAGAGTTCGCCGTGCGGGCGGACGATGAACCGGCGCGCCGAGGTGTCCTGCGAGTAGTAGTAATTCACGCCGATGAGATCCATCGTGTCAACGACCCGGTCGAGGTGGTCCCAATTCTGGTGCATCATCATGTTATAGACAAACTGGGTGGGATCCTGGAAATAGTTGCGCCGCCAGTTCGGGATCGAATAAATCCCAACGATGAGGGCATCCGGGCGCTTGCTGCGGATGATCGCCGCCGCATCGCGGAACATGGTGACGGCGACGTTGGTCGCCTTCTTCAATGCCCACGGGGTGGCGAGGAGCCCCGGCGGCCAGACCCCTCCGAAATACCCGATGTAGAGGTCGCCGTTCGGCTCGTTCTGCGGGACATAGACCCGGACATACGGGGCGAAAGCGGTGGCCATGCGGGTCACGTATCCCCTCCAGGCCGGCTGGACATCCGGGTGGAGGAAATTCGATTTGCCCTTGTTCTTCGAGTCGTAGAGCCAGGCCGGGAACGTGAAGTGCCAGAGCGTGACGATCGGCTCAATGCCGGCCGCGCGGAGGTCTTTTGCCATCCGCACGTATTGGGCGATGGCGGCTTCGTTGAAGACGCCCGGCTTGGGCTCGACGCGACCCCATTCGATCCCGAACCGGTAGTGGTTCACGCCGAGTTTCTTCAGGGCCTCGAGATCCTTGTCGAAACGCGTCCAGGAGAAAGTGGCGTCATCCCCGCGCGGCGGGATATGGCCCTCCTCCGCGAAAATGTCCCAGTCGGTCTTGAAAGCATGGGGCGATCCGTGGGCGACTCCGAAGTCCTCGTTCTGAAAACTGGCCGTGGAGGTGCCCCACCAGAACTTTCCGGTCTGCGCGCTTTTTCCAGGCGCCGCCGGTTTTTTGTAGGGCTTCGGTGCCAGGACGCATCCCGTGAGGAACAGTGCGGCAAGGGCGGGAAACAGCAGCGGACTTTTCATGGCGGATTTGGTGAACACACTTGCCTTTTATATGCCGCGCCAACACACTTCAACCATGAACTCCAGGGCCATCGCCATTTTTGCATCCGTCGCGCTTCTTTTCACCACGGCCCGCGCGGCCGACGATTCGTTCCATGCGCCCGACAGCATCGTCCTCAAGGACGGGCGCACGATCCGCGGGCTGATCATCAAGAACTCGGTGGACACGATCCTCGTGCAGGAGGAATTCGGGGAGGGATCCTATCCGAAGAGCGAGATCGTCCGCATTCTTGACGAGCCGGACACCGCGACATACTTCACCGAACTCATCAGCAAAGGGATGCTGCCCTCGTGGCGGGTGATCGCAAACGACCTCCGGACGCACGACCAGATCAAGTCGGTCGTCCAGATCCCGGCCACGACGGTCACGGTCGGAAATTTCCGCAACGTCCCCTACCTTTCCTTTCTCGTGAACCGCGATATCGAACTCAACATCTACGGCGATCCGAACCATCCGGCCGGGGTCGAGCTCGGCATTTACGGAAGCCGGAAAAACAACGTGAAGCTCCATGAAATCCTGCGCGCCTATTTCGCGGGTTTTCTCGGAAGCCGCGAGGAAGTCGCCGCGCTTTACAAGATCGGTCTCAAGGAAGGGAAGGCGACAGCGGGGACGATCTCCTTCGAGGTCACCCCGCCCACAGCGCCCGACTCGGAAGGCGCCTGGTGGGTTTCGCTCTACAACCTGAAATCCCTCGCCGCCGTGCGCCTCCCGAAAGCCAAATACGACGCGCTCACGAAGCCGCCCGGCGAGGTCATTGACCGCGATGGCCGCATCATTGCAAAAGGGTGGACCAAAAACGACCTCAAGGAAACCGACCGCCTCAAGACGCTTCAGGGCAACAGGAAGATCCTGCTCCGGGGGTTTTATCGCGACAAGAACGGCGATTTTCAATTGCTGACAGCGAAGGCGTCCTGATTCCTTGAATCCTTGAGCCGCGCGCTTGCCGGCTCATCGAAATGCGGCGGGCTTTCCAGACAGGGCATTTTTTTCGCTTTCCAGAAACGATTGACTCCGCCCACCCGCCCGGGCAGTATCAACCACTCTTTCGATCCATGCGACACACCCTCTCGATCCTTGTGGAAAACAAATTTGGCGTGCTGACCCGCGTGGCCGGCATGTTCAGCGGCCGCGGGTTCAACATTGACACGCTGAACGTCGGCCCGACGCTCGACCCCTCCGCCTCCCGGATGACGATCGTCGTGCAGGGCGACGACAAGGTTCTCGAGCAGGTGACCAAGCAGCTGGAGAAGCTGGTGGAGGTGATCGAGGTGCAGGATTTCCGGGACGAGGAATATGTGGACCGCGAACTCCTGCTCCTGCGCGTGAACGCGACCTCGAAGACCCGCGCGGAGGTCATGCAGATCTGCGACATTTTCCGCGCGAAGATCATCGACGTGCATTCGAGCAAGCTCGCGATCGAGATCACCGGAACCGAGGGGAAAATCAACAAGTTTCTCTCCCTGATGTCGGTCTTCGGGATCAGCGACCTCACGCGCACCGGCAAGGTCGCCCTCTCGCGCACCAACGAATAATTTTTTCAACAACAACCCACAATAACCATGCCAGCTAAGATCTACACAGACAAAGACGCCGACCTCAAAGTTCTCAAGGGCAAGACCCTTGCCGTTCTGGGATTCGGATCCCAGGGACACGCCCACGCGCTCAACCTCAAAGAAAGCGGCGCGAAGGTCATCATCGGGCTCTACCCGAAATCCAAAAGCCGCGAGGTCGCGAAGAAATACGGCTTCGAGGTCTTTGACACGGCCGAGGCCGTCCGCCGCGCGGATGTGATCATGGTGGCGATCCCGGATACCAAGCAGCCGTCGGTTTACAAAAAAGACATCGCGCCGAACCTCACGGCCGGGAAAACCCTGATCTTCAGCCACGGGTTCAGCATCCATTTCCAGACGATCGTTCCGCCGAAGAACGTGAACGTGATCATGGTCGCGCCGAAAGGCCCGGGCCACATCGTGCGCCGCCAGTTCACCGAGGGCAAAGGCGTCCCGTCCCTCATCGCCGTCTATCAAAACCCCGGGAAGGACGCAAAAAAGATCGCGCTCGCGTGGGCGAAGGGGATCGGCGGAACCCGCGGCGGCGTCCTCGAGACGACGTTCAAGGAGGAGACCGAGACCGATCTCTTCGGCGAGCAGACCGTGCTCTGCGGCGGGTGCTCGGCACTCGTGCAGGCTGGGTTCGAGACGCTCGTCGAGGCCGGCTACGCGCCAGAGATGGCCTACTTCGAGTGCCTGCACGAACTGAAATTGATCGTCGACCTCATGAACGAATCCGGCATCGCCGGCATGCGGTTCTCGATCAGCGAGACCGCCAAGTGGGGCGATGTCACGGTCGGCCCGAAGATCATTGACGCGTCGGTGAAGAAGCGGATGAAGGCCGCCCTCAAGGATATCCAGAACGGAAAATTTGCCAGGGAGTGGGTCAAAGAATTCCAGACCGGCAACAAAAATTACCACGCTCTCCTCAAAAAAGGCGAACAGCATCCGATCGAAAAGACCGGCCAGCGCCTCCGCGCGCTCATGCCCTGGATCAAAAAGAAAAATCTCAAAGGTGCCCAAGCCGCCTACTGAAAAACCGCCGGCCGGCCCGGCGGTGCTCGGCTCGAGCAAGGCCTCGGTGGATGCCTTGCTCGGGCGACCCGTGATGGCCAGAAGCCTGCTCGGGATGACGGCACAGGGAGAAAAGGCCTACTCCTATTCGCAGGCCGGGGACGATATCGTCGTCGGATTTTTCGATGACGTCGCGCGGTATCTCGCGGTGATCCGCAAAAGCGGGAGCAAGCCGGGCTTCTCGCCGGCCGAGATGGCCTCGATCCTTGCGCTCAACGGAGCCCCGGCAGATTGGAAGTCGGAGAAGTCAGAGGATCCCGCCCAGGCCAAAACCACCAAGGTGCCCAAGAAGACGATCTCGCCCGCCCAGCCCGCGACGTATTTCTCGTTTTCCGACAAGGATCGCGATGTGATCGGCTGGCAACCGGGCGACAAGCCGTTCGTGTTTTTTCTCCTGCCCTCCTACCCCGGCCAACCGCACATCCTCCTCAACGAGTGGCAGATCGCCCGCGCGATCGGATAAGAATCCCGCGCTATCCGGGCACCGTGGCCAGGCGGAATTCCATGATGTTGATGGGCGGAACGTTGAGCGCGCAGAACGATTTTTCCGCCAGCTCGAACAGGTGGTCTTCGTCGCAGAGCTGCGTTGAGAGCTGGTAGGCGATGAACCGCGCGTCGTCGTCCATCGCCCCGGCAATGCACTCCAGGATCCTGCTGCGCTCGGACTTTTCAATGACGGAAAACGGGATCCCGGAGACGACGTAATCGCAGCTCGCGTGGCCGAGTTCCCGCAGGGCCTCGCGGATGTGCAGCGCGTCGGTTTGAAGGACGGTCACCCGCGCGTCTTTGCGGAACTGCTTTTTCAGGTGGGTGACAAATTCCGTGTCGAGTTCGAAGAGGATCAGGCGCGAGTCGGCATCCATCCGCTTCACGATCTGCCGGGTGTGGCAGCCTTCGCCCGGACCCAGCTCGACGACCACGCGCGGCCGCGAAAAATCCAGGCGCATGGCGGTCTGGCGGGTCAGAAACGGCGAGCTCGGCACGATGTAGCCGACCCTCAGCGGGTTCGCCAGGACACGTTTAAAAAAGAGAAAGCTCATTGAAAAATGGAGAATGCAAAATGGAGAATGCGAAATCCCGGAATGGGCGGGAGCGCACGCATCTTGCGTGTAGGACATCCGGCATCTTGCCGGATGCCCCTGCCGAACGCCCCGCCGGACGCCCAAATTCTGTCAGGGGATTTTTGCAAGGATCTCCTTTGCGCCGGCCTGTTCGTAGGCGTCGGCGATTCCGAGCAGGCGGGTTTCGTCGAGCGGTTTTCCGAGGAACTGGAGTCCGACCGGGAGGGGTTTTCCGTCCTCCTCGACGAGTCCGCACGGGACGCTGATCCCGCAGATGCCCGCGAGGTTGGCGGCGATCGTGAAGATGTCGGCGAGATACATGCGGAGCGGGTCGTTGACGCGCTCGCCGATTTTGAACGCGAGGTCCGGGGATGTCGGGCACACGAGGGCGTCCACTTTTTCGAAGGCGCTGGTGAAATCCCGGCGGATGAGCGTGCGCACCTTCTGGGCGCGGAGGTAGTAGGCGTCGTAGTATCCGCTCGAGAGGACGTAGGTGCCGAGGATGATCCGGCGCTTCACCTCGCTGCCGAACCCTTCCTCGCGCGTGCGGCGGTAATGGTCGAGGAGGTCGGTGGGATTCTTCGCGCGGTGGCCGTAGCGGACGCCGTCGAAGCGGGCCAGGTTCGCGGAGGCCTCGGCCGTGGCGATGATATAATAGACGCCGATCGCGTATTCGGTGTGCGGGAGCGAAACCTCGACGAGCTCGGCACCCAGCGCTTCGCACTGCCGGATCGCGGCCTCGACCTTTTCGCGCACCCGCACGTCCATGCCGTCCACAAAATACTCTTTGGGAATTCCGAGCCGGACGCCTTTGAGCCCGCGCCCGAGGCCGGCGGTGAAATCTTCCGGCGGCAGATCGAGCGACGTCGAGTCGCGGGGATCCTTCCCGGCGATCGCGTTCAAGATCGCGGCGCAATCGCGCGTGCTGCGGGCAAACGGTCCGATCTGGTCGAGCGAGCTGGCGAAGGCGACGAGCCCGTAGCGCGAGACCCTGCCGTAGCTCGGCTTGAGCCCGACCACGCCGCAGAGGGCGGCCGGCTGCCGGATCGAGCCGCCGGTATCGCTTCCGAGCGTGGCGAACGCCTCGCGAGCGGATACCGCCGCTGCGGAGCCGCCGCTCGAGCCCCCGGGAATCCGCGTCGTGTCCCACGGGTTGTGCGTGATCTGATACGCGGAGTTTTCGGTGGACGAACCCATCGCGAACTCGTCCATGTTGAGCCGTCCAAACGGGATCGCCCCGGCCGCGCGCAGCTTCGTGATCACGGTCGCGTCGTAGGGCGCCCGGTATCCGGCAAGAATTTTTGACCCGCACGTGCACTGTTCCCCGAGGACATTGATCACGTCCTTGATCCCGATCGGCACGCCGCCGAGCGGGAGCGACACGTCGGCATTTTCCGCCGCCGCGAGGGCGGAATCAAAATCCCGGGCGAGGTAGGCGCGGATCTGCGGATCGACGGTCTTGATCCGATCCTCGAGTGCCCGCACGGCATCGGCCGGCGCGAACGCCCCGCTGCGGAAACCGCTTTGGAGTTCGGAGATCGTGAGGCGGGAAAGATCGCTCATGGCTATTCGATGACTTTGGTCACGACGACGAGGTTGTTTGCCGTGTGCGGGGCATTCGCGAGCACGGCCGCGCGGTCGAGCCCCGGACGGACGATGTCCTCGCGGAAGACGTTGAACACCGGATTCGCGTGCGCTGTCGGCTCGACCCCCGAGACGTCCAGCCGCCCGAGCTGCTCGACATATTCGAGGACGCTACCCAGCTGGGACTGGAATGTGGCGGCTTCTTCGTCGTTCAGCTCGATGCGCGCCAGGCGGGCGACATCGCGGACATCAAGGTTCGGGCTGCTCATGTGCGCCCTTTGGTAGATTCCCCGCGCCCGTTTGTCCAGCGCGCGGTCAACCCGGCCGCCACGCAGGGCGCATCTCTGATGGCAGAGCACAGGGAGAACGGACGTCCCGCCCGTTCCTTTTCTATGGTAATCTGTGATGACTCCTGCATTTGGGGCGAGTTTGGGGCAACCAATCGGTATGGCGAAGAAGAAAAAGGCGCGGGTGTTGGAAACGAAGGGGGTATGGCTGGCCTCGATGAAGAAAAACACGAGCCGGACAAAACACAACTGCCGCAAGGCGATCCGCGCACTCTTCCGGTTCGGGAGGAAAAAACTACCTGCCCAGAGAGGCGAAGAGCGAAGCGGAATTCACCGCCAGCTACGACTTGGGGAGTGAAGATATTGTTTGAGTTACAGGGAACTGGTCATCGAGGCTGCAGCGAAGAAACGGTTCGCGATCATGCCCGCCAAGGAGAGGTTGAAGGAAATCCGTGACGCTATCGCAGATGGCCTCTGAGAGCTTCAAATCTGCCGGGCCACTCTGGTCGCGCTGACCGCTTTGATGGGATTTCACGTTGTTTTGCACGTCTGCACGGATCCCTTGACTTGGACGCCCGCATATCAAGGCGGCATCAACTTTAATCCCGAGAACCGTTTTTCTCCGCGAGTTCCGCATCTTGCGTGAGGAATCGCCGGCTCCGGGTTAATGTCGCCTGCCCTGATGGTTTTACCCGAGCGTCGGTTTTCAGCGGGAACAGAATTTCCAAATATCAATAAAAAATGCCAGACCCCTTTGTCCTTTTCAGTGCAAATGTCAAAGAGCAAGGACCCCTTTGATCTACTCTTGCCGCTGGCTCATGGACTCCGATAGCGCAGAGTCAGGGGGGGCAAAAAAACTTCCCAGCGGAGCGCTCAGCACAGTCACGGATTCCGGTTCTGGACTGCGCACGGTGATCGTAAACGACTCTGCCACCCTGACGGGCACCGGCAGTCGCTTTTATCGCATCAGAATTACTTCGCCCTGACGCCTCAAGCTGGCGCGGCGCGTGCGGTAGAAAAACACAATAGGATCGCTTGGTTTCGTTCATTTTTGCCTAACTGGGATCCTGCCGAGGATGTGGCGAGGTGCTGATGGGAACTGGGGTCAAAGATATCTGACAATTCTTGCGCGATCAGATCATCGGAGCGATTGAGCAATGTCCGGTTGACTTGGGCCACCGCAAGTGGGATTATCCCACGATGACAACGACGGCGGACAGCAAGAAGCGGATTGTGTTGCCGGTGGCGAGGCCGGGCGATGTGTTCGACATTCAACGTCAGGGGGATGGTCGGTTTGTGCTCCTGCGGCTGGCCCGACCGGAACCAGAAGCGAGATTGACCCGTGCGCAGTGCCTGCGGGCGATTGACGCCGCACCACTGCACCCGAAGATGGACTGGGGGACACTCCGTGAACTGACTCGCGAGCCATGATGTTGCTGGACACGAATGTGCTGATCTACGCATCCGACGCGAAGTCGAGCCACTGCCGTTGGGCTCGGCGCATGATTGCCGAGAGCGTTTCCGGTGCGGGGGCCGCAGTCAACGCGGTCAGCCTGGCCGAGGTGTGCGTGGGGGATGCCGAGCCGCAAACCGTGGCCGACCGGATCCGGAGTTGGGGCGTGGCCGTGCTGGACATTCCGGCTGCCGCCTCGGAGGTGTGCGCACGTGCCTATCTGAGTTACCGGGTGCGCCGCAAGGCCGACTCCGGCAAGGATGCGCCCGCGTTGCCTCTCCCCGATTTTTTCATAGGCGCCCATGCGCAAATCATGGGTTGGCCGCTGGCGACCGCTGACGAGAGTCGGTTCAAAACGTATTTCCCGGCCGTGCCGCTGAGAACGCCTTAGCGATGCGGTGAGGAGAATGGCTCAGAGCACGCCAAGGAAGGAAATGGACTCCCCGCTTCATCCAGTGGAGGGGAAGATTCGGGGTCAGGGAAGTCAAAGATTTCTGAGAATTCTTGCGCGATCAGGTCATCGAAGCGAATGAGCCATGTCCGACGGGTCGCCGACCACGAGGCCTCAGATTAACCACGGCTTGCGACAATGACGTGGCGCTCAGAGATCCTTGACGAAGGATTCCAAGTCCGCATACCGGATGGCCGCGCCGCCCTTCATTCGGGCAAAAGCTTCCAGTGCCATTTCCCGCGCGATCGTGTGACTGACGACAGGGCGCGGATAATGGTCTCCGACGTCGGCGGCGCGCAGGATTTCCGCCGGCGCTTTGTGCGGTTGATGCAGCCATTTGTCAGGAAGTTTTGCGAGTTCGGGGCACCACTTGCGGACGTAGCGGCCGCGGGGATCGAACTTCTCGCCTTGGGTGGCCGGATTAAAAACCCGGAAGTAGGGTGCGGCATCCGCCCCGCAGCCGGCCGTCCATTGCCAGCCCATGGTGTTCTGCGCGAGGTCGGCATCCACCAGCGTGTCCCAAAACCACCGTGCGCCCTCCTGCCAGGGCAGCAGCAGATCCTTCACAAGAAAACTCGCGGCGATCATGCGCACGCGATTGTGCATCCAGCCGGTCGCCCGCAACTCGCGCATCCCGGCGTCCACGATGGGAAACCCGGTGCGGCCTTCCTGCCACGCGAGAAGCAAGGCGGCGTCATTGCGCCACGGAAAACTTTTGAAAGCCGCGCGCAGGGGTTCGGCGGGCGTGTGCGGAAAGTGAAAAAGCAGGTGGTGAGCGAACTCGCGCCAGCCGATTTCGGCGAGGAATTGCGAGCCGCGCCATTGACAGGCCGGCAGGCCGCGCTTCGCCGCGAGCCGCCGCAGGCCGTGCCACACCTGGCGCGGGCTGATTTCGCCGAAGTGCAGGTGCGGCGACAAGCGCGACGTGCCGGCGACATCCGGGCGATTGCGGTGGTCGGAGTAGTCGTCGAAGGCTTTGGAAAGAAAGCGGCTCAGGTTGGCGGCCGCGCCCGCCTCGCCCGGCTGCCACGCGGCGCGAAGCCCGTCCGGCCAAGGGAGTTTCGGCTCAAGTTTCAGTTCATCGAGCGCGAGCAACGCCGGCCACTTCGCGGGTGCGGGCAAATGGGAGGGTGCGCGCAAAGGCGCGTCCGGGTCGGGCTTCGCGAGGCAGTGTTTCCAAAACGGCGTGAAGACCTGGAACGGCTTCCTGCTTTGGTTCTGAACCGTCCAGGGTTCGTGCAGCAGCGCGGCATTGAAGCTTTCGGCGGCGAGCCCGTCGCCGCGCAGGGCTTCCTTCGCGTGATGATCGCGCGCCATGACGGCCGGCTCGTAGCGGCGGTTCCAGAAAACCGCGCCGGCACCGGTCTCCTTCGCGACCGCGCGCAGCATGGCAAGCGCCGGCCCGCGACGGATCACCAACCGCGAGCCGACCTCCCGTAGCCGGGCGTCGAGCGCCGCGAGCGATTGGTGCAACCACCAGCGCGATGCGCCCCCCGGCTGCCACGGGGCTTCCTCCCCGGGTGCGTCAATGAACAGGGGGATGACCGCGCCCCCTCGTTTCTTTGCGGCGTGAAGCGCCGGATTGTCGGCGAGGCGGAGGTCGTGGCGAAACCAGACGATGGAGGGTTTCATGGGAGGAACGGGCTCACACGAGCTTTTCAAATTCTTTGATGAAGGGGCGCATGTCGCGGAGCAGCACGGCGTCGGGCTTGCAGCGCAGCACCATGCCGTCGAGATACATCAGGCTGCGGATGATGGCGAAGATGCCTTTCTCGAACACCATCCCCGAATGTACGCCGAGCTTGATGGTCCGCATCATTTGCCGGGTGAGGCTGACCTGCGCCACCGTGGCGCCGTCGAAGCCGGCGTAGAGCTCCACGAAGCGACCCTGGAACGCGTCAAATTCCGCGCCTGTGATTTGGCGTTCGGACATCCGGTTCAGCGCGGCGGCGCATCGCGGGTAATCGTATTCGGAAAGCGCGGCGAAGAAATCAAACAGGCCGCGCCGGATTTTCGGGCCGACGTGGCCGATATACCCCGTGTCGATGAAGCAGAGCTTGCCGTCCGCGAGCAGCACGTTGCCCGGGTGCATGTCGCCGTGGAACGTGCCCGCGCAGAACATGTAGAAGCCGTGGATGTGAAACAGCTCAAGGAGGCGCTCGTAGCCGAGGTCGCCGGCCTCCAGCAGCTCATCGAAGCTGCGGCCGGGAACGAACCCGGAAACCATCACGTTCTCGTTCGACAGCGGCTCGTCCACACGCGCGAAAACCAAGCCGGAAAGATCGAAGGTGTCGCGGTGCTGCTCGTAAATCGCGCGCAAGGATTTTTGACCGGCCACCTCATGGCGCAAATCGAGCTCGCTCAGCGTGTATTCCTCGATGTCTCCAAGGATCCCCTCGGGATCGCCGACCTGGCGGAGCTTGGGATAAACCAGGGTCGCCAGACGAAACAAACGCCTGAGGCTGGCGACATCGGCGATGAACCCGGCGCGCAGATCGCGCTTGATGGCTTTGATGACGACAGCTTCGCCCGTTTTCAACCGCGCGCGATGCACCTGGCCGACAGAGGCCGAGGCGAGCGCGGCCGGCTCGATGCTCTCGAAGCGGTCGAAAAATCCCGGGACGACGGACGCGCGCAGCAGGCCCAGAAAATCTTCCTCTGCGAGGACCGTGTTGCGGCGGTAAAGGCGGGCGAGGTGCGCGCATTTTTCCGGATCCAGGAAATCAATCCTCAGCGCGTGGACCTGGCCAAGCTTCACCGCGAGCAGGCCGAGTCCCTCGATCCACTCGAGATCCGGCAGCTTGCCGCCCCGCCCGTAGATCGAGTGGATGAGACGGCCGAATTGAAGCCAGTTCATGGCGCCGGCAGGTTCAGACCCGCGTGTTCTTGGAGACGAACTCCACGCCGTGCCGGCGCGCGATGAGATTTGCCGCGATGCGGCCGGACTCGTAAATGGTCGGCAGGCCGCTGCCGGGATGCGTGCCGCCGCCGACAAGATAGCAGTTGTCGAGCTCCTCGAACTTGTTGCGCGGCCGGAAATAAAGCATCTGGTTCAGCGAGTGCGCGAGGTTGAAGGTCGCGCCGAACTGGATGTTCATGTCCTGCCACGTCTCCGGCGTGTAAACGATTTCCTCCCGGATGTGGCTCCGGAGGCCCGCCATGCCAGCACGCATTTCCATCGCCGCGATCACGCGGTCGCGGAACGCGCTCTTCTCCTTCTCCCAATCCACCTTCGCCGTCCGGTTGGGCGCCGGCACGAGGACGTAAACCGCGGAATGTCCGGCCGGCGCGAGCGAGGGGTCGGTCACGCTCGCATTGCGGATGTAAAACGAAAGGTCGTCGGACAAAACCTTGCGCTGAAAGATGTCGCGGATGTTCGCCTTGTAATCCCGGGCGAAAAAAATCGTGTGGTGCGGGAGGTCGTAAATTTTGTCGAGGCCGAGATAAAGCATGAACGTCGAGCACGAATACTCGCGGGCGTCCACTTTCTCCGGGCTGTATTTTTTCAGTGCGCCCGGCGGCACGAGATGCTTCATCGCATATCCGAAGTCCGCGTTCAGCACCGTCTCGTCCGCCAGCACCCGCTCGCCGTCCGCCAGCTCCACGCCTCGCACGCTGCGACCTTCGAGCACAAGCTGCTTCACGGGCGTGGCGAGCCGGAAATTCACCCCCAGTTCGCGGCAGACCTTCGCCATGGCCTCCGGGATTTCACTCAGGCCGCCCATGACGTGATACACGCCGAACGCGTGCTCGACGTAAGGCAGGATGGCGAACGCGCCCGGGCATTCCCATGCCGACATGCCGAGGTATTTCGATTGGAACGTGAACGAGACTTTGAGTTTTTCCTCCTTGAAGTAATCGCCGAGCACGCCGAGCAGCGAGCGGCCGAGTGAAAGGTTCGGCATCGCCCTGAGCAAATCGCGCGTGAAATACTGCCAGATGGTGGAGTAGTCCTTTTGCAGGCACGGATACATCAGCCGGAAGCGCCGCTTCTCCACCGCCATGAACTTGTCGTAGCCCGCGCGGTTGCCGGGAAAATGCTCGTCCAATTGCTGCAGCATCGCCTCGCGATCCGTCGTCGGTTCCAGCCGCACATCCTCGAACTGCAACCGATACATCGGCTCAAGCTGTACGCACTTCAGGTAGTCGTCGATGTGCCGCCCGGCCTCCTCGAACACCTCGTCGAGGATGAACTTCATCATCAGGAATGTCGGGCCGGTGTCGTGCTTGTAGCCGTTGCTCACGATCGCGGCGTTGCGCCCGCCGACATGCGGCTCCTTTTCGAAGACGGTGACCTGGAACCCGCGCGCCGCCAGCAGCATGGCCGCAGTCAGGCCACCCGGCCCCGCGCCGACGACGATGATGTGCTTTTGTCCGCCTTCAGTTTTCACAACAAGTCGCAGTATCGCAGGAAACGAACCTTTTCACCAAGCTCTCTTTCAACCGCCCGTTTTCCTTCCCTTCAGGCAAGCCCGGCGGAGCCGCATCATTTTTGATGAGCCGGTGCTCAAGAACCTCAAAGCGCACCGCCCGTGCGGCGGCAGCGGCCTCCGCGTCGGATGCGGCGTGGATCCAGAGGAGTGGCTCGCCTTTCACGACGCGCTCCCCGGTTTTCCGGATGCCGGAAAATCCGACGGCGGGGTTGATCGGGTCGGTCGTCCGGTGGCGCCCCGCGCCCAATTGCACGGCCGCCGCGCCGATCGAGCCCGCGTCCATTTTCCCGAGCACCCCATCGCGCGGGCAAACGAGAGGGCTCACGACCGGCGCGGAATGGGAATCCTCCCGCCTTTCAAAGGCCCGCGCATCGCCGCCCTGCGCCTCGACGAGCTCGAGAAATTTCCGCCAGGCTGAACCGTCGCTGAGCCGCGCGGCGAGGGCCTCGCGCGGCGAGTCGGAGACAGCGGCCGCAAGGTCGAGCGTGAGCGCGAGGAGATCCTCCGGGCCCTTGCCTTGGAGGGTTTCGACCGCCTCGCGCACCTCCAGCGCGTTGCCGACCGTGCGCCCGAGCGGCTCGTCCATCGGCGAAAGGCGGACCGATGTCCGGACGCCTCCGGCATTTCCCGCCGCAGCGAGCCCGGCCGCGAGCGGCTCCGCCTCCCCTCGGGATTTCATGAAGGCACCGCCACCAAATTTCACATCGAGCACCAGCCGGTCGAGCGACTCGGCGAGTTTTTTCGACATGATGCTGGCGATGATCAGCGGGCGCGAGGGCACGGTGGCGGTGACGTCCCGCAGCGCATAGAGCCGCTTGTCCGCCGGGCAGAAGTCGTCCGTTTGACCGGCCATGAACACGCCGATTTTTTCGATCTGGCGCAGGCAGGCGGCCTCGTCGAGGTGGACGTTGAACCCCGGGATGCTCTCGAGCTTGTCGAGCGTGCCGCCGGTGATCCCGAGCCCGCGCCCGGAGACCATCGGAACCCAGAGGCCGTCGCAGGCCAGGAGCGGCGCCAGGACGAGGGAAACCTTATCGCCGATCCCGCCGGTCGAGTGCTTGTCCACCTTCGGAGGCGAGCCCTCCGGCCAGCGGAACACGCGCCCGCTGTCTCGCATCGCCGCCGTCAGGGCCGCCGTCTCCCCGTCCGTCATCCCGCGGAAAAAAACCGCCATCGCAAATGCGCTCATCTGGTAGTCCGGCACCTCGCCTCGGCAATATGCGGAGATCAGGCCCGCGATCTCCCCGGCGTCCAGGGATCCGCCGTCGCGTTTTTTTTCGATGAGGGACGGGACGTGCATGCTCGGGTAAACATACCATGCCGGGGCGGAACGCGGAAGCCGGAATCCGCGTGAGCATCCGGGATTTGTTGCCGGCGCGCCCCGGCGGATGCGGGGCTGCCATCGTCGGCCGTTAAAACAGATGGCTATGTTTGACCTCGCTCGGGGGCCGGGCATGATGCCGGGGTGCTCACGGATCTGAGGTTGCGGGACTTCCGATGTTTTGACGCCCTGGAGTTTTTTCCCGGGCGCGGGCGAACATTTGTTTCCGGGGCAAACGCGCAGGGGAAGACCTCGATCCTCGAGGCGATCTGCATTCTCCTGCGCCTGCAATCCCCGCGCACAACCGCCACGGGCGAGGCGATCCGGTTCGGGAGCTCCGGGTTTTCTCTCGACGGGCACTGCGCGGACGCCCACCTGCTCTGCCGTCACTCGTCCGACGGCCGCGAGATCGCGCTCGACTCGAAACCGCAGTCCCGGACGGACGACTACCTGGATGTCGCGCGGGTTGCGTGGTTCGCCAACGCCGACATCGAACTCGTGCGCGGGGGGGGAGGCGTCCGCCGCCGGTATCTGGATTTCCTCGGGACGCAGTGCCTCCCCGGATACCGGAAATCCCTGCGTGCGTTCGAGCGGGCGCTGCGCTCGCGGAACGCCTTGCTCAAGGACAACCGCCCGCGGCGAGAGATCGAGGCCTTCGACCAGCCGCTCGTTGAGGCAGGGGAGATCCTTCTCGCTTCGCGCGCCTCGCTCGTCGCGGATCTCGCGCCGCTCGCCTGCCAAGCATGCATCGAGATCAGCGGCGGGAACGACGCGCTGGAGATCGCGTATCGGCCCGGCGCCTCCGGCCCGCTCGCGGACGCGCTCGCCGCCTCGCGGACGGAGGAACAACGCCTGCGCCAGACGATCACCGGCCCGCACCGCGACGATCTGGGAATCTCCCTCAACCGGCTCGATGCCGCCGGATTTTCCTCGGAGGGCCAGCAGCGCGGGATCGCCCTCGCCCTCAAGCTCGCCCAGGCCCGCCACCTGGAAGCCGTCCAGCACCGCGCGCCCATCCTTCTCCTCGATGACATTTTCGGCGAGCTCGACCGGCCGCGCCGCAACCGCCTCCTCGAGTCCCTGCCCGCTCGGAGCCAGGCGATTATTACCACGACGTTTCTCGACTGGGCCGACCGTTCGGGCGGTGATGCCGTTTTCCTCCTCGATGCGGGGCGGTTGGTGGGGTGAGATCTTTTTCGTTTCTCACGCGGTATCGGGTGATACGTTGATCCCATGTCCCTGCGCTTTTTCCGCGAGTTTTTAAAATCCCCCGGCTCGGTGGGGGCGGTCTGGCCGTCGTCGCCGGCGCTGGCGAGGACGATCGTGAAGGCGGCGAATGTCGCGGCGGCGGATTTTGTTCTGGAGATCGGGCCGGGGAGCGGGGCGTTCACGGGCGAAATTTTGCGGTGCCTCCGGCCGGGCGCGCGGTTCGTGGCAATCGAGAAGAGCCCGGATCTCGCGCGGTCGGTTGCTGGGAGATTTCCTGCTGTGCGGGTCGTCGCCGGTTGCGCCACCGGGCTGTCGGCCCACCTCGACGGGCAAGGGCCGCCGGATTCCGTCGTGTCCGGGCTGCCGTGGGCGGCGTTCGGCGGGCCGCTGCAGGACGCGATTCTTGGACAGATCACCGCCGCGCTGCACCCGGACGGAACGTTCGCCACGTTCGCCTACTTTGGCCCGCACTGGATGAAGGCCGGGCGCGGGTTCCGAAAAAAATTGGGGAACCACTTCCGCGAAATCCGGCGCACGCCGGTCGTCGTCGCGAATCTCCCGCCCGCCTTCGTTTACTTTTGCCGCAAATAGCGGTTTCATTTCCTAATGCCATCGCTCGACTGCCCGGAAAAGGAGACCCTCGAAGAGGCCGGCTTGGATGAGCCGTGGAACGTCGTCGTTCACAACGATCCCGTGAACCTGATGAGCTACGTCGCGCTGATCTTCCGGAGGGTGTTCGGCTTCTCTCAGGAGAAGGCCGATGCGCACATGCTCGAAGTGCATCACAAGGGCCGCTCGATCGTCTGGACCGGCACGCGAGAAAAGGCGGAACTTTACGTCCAGCAGCTCCACGCCCACCTCCTGCTCGCCACGCTCGAACCCGCTCCGCAGCAATGAAACTCCATGCCGCCGATGACGGAGCCCTGCTCCTGGAGGAAATTCCTCCGTTTTTGTTCCGGCTCCTCGGAGAGATCGCCGTCCGGGCGGCGTCCGACCACCCGCGCGTCGAGGCGAGATTTTTCCCCGACCCGGCATCCGACGACGAGCTCATCGAGGATTGGAAATCGCTCGTCCAGCCGGAGCTCCAGGTGTTGTTTCAGTCCGCTCGCGAGACCGTGCAGGCGGATCTGCACCGGGCCTCCGAACACAAGAAGGGGGTTTCGATGCGCATCCCGAAGACGCACGGCGACGCCTGGATGAGCGCGCTCAACCAGGCCCGGCTCGCGATCGCCGAGGAATCCGGCTTCGGAGAAAAAGACATGGCCGCCGAGGTGGGCCCGGATCCGGAAGACCCGCGCGCGATGGCGCTTTTCCAACTCGGTTTCTACGCGTTCCTTCAGGAATGCCTGGTGCAGATGCAGGATGAGACATCCTGACCTGCGAGGAAAACTTGTGAGACGCGAAAGCTCAGGGGACACGGGCGTCTCGCCCAAGTGGACGCAGATGTTCGTCTCGCCGACCCGCAACTTCCTGGAGCATCTCAACGCCAACAATCACCGCCAAGCCTTCGACCTCGTCACCATCAAGGCCCCGGTCGCTCGAAAAAATGAGAAAAATCAGCCCTGCGAATGGGCTAATGGGCTGCGCCCCCCCATTTTCCCGTTTTACTTTTCGCGGAATCCGCCTTTGATGAAGGATTCGTCTATTCATCATGCTCAATTGGATCATCAAGAAAATCATCGGCTCTAAGAACCAGCGGGAAATCCGCCGCCTGCAGCCGGTCGTGCGCCAAATCAACGAGTGCGAGGCGGGACTCGCGGGGCTGCCGGACGAAGCGCTCCGCGCGAAGACGCTGGAGTGGAAGGATCGGCTTGCAAAGATCGAGGACGGCGGGGAGCTGGCGGCCGAGCTGGAAGCGCTTCTTCCCGAGGCATTCGCCGTGGTGAAGGCCTCCGCGCGGCGGCTGGTGGGCCGCGAGATCACGGTCTGCGACCAGCCGCTGGCGTGGAACATGGTGCATTTCGACGTGCAGTTGATCGGCGGGATCATCCTCCACCGGGGCCGGATCTCGGAGATGGCGACGGGTGAGGGCAAGACCCTCGTCGCGACGCTGGCGGTTTATTTGAACGCCCTCACCGGGCGCGGGGTGCATGTGGTGACGGTCAACGACTATCTGGCCAAGCGCGACGCCGAGTGGATGGGCCAACTCTACACGTTCCTCGGGCTCACGGTCGGCGTGATCCAAAACGACCAGCCTCCGGAATACCGCCGCGCGCAATACCAGTGCGACATCACCTACGGCACGAACAGCGAGTTCGGATTCGATTACCTCCGCGACAACGGGATGGCCACGAGCCGGGAGCAGCAGGTCCAGCGCGGGCACTACTACGCGATCGTGGACGAGGTGGATTCGATCCTCATCGACGAGGCCCGCACGCCGCTCATCATCAGTGGCCCCGCGACAGTCTCGACCCACCAATACGACCGGTTCAAACCGCTCATCGAGCAGCTCGTGCGCAAGCAGACGATGCTTTGCAACCGCCTCGCCACCGACGCGAAGGAACTCCTCGAGGCCGGCAAGCGCGAGGAGGCCGGACGCACGCTCTTCAAGCTCAAGCTCGGCCAGCCGCGCAACAAGGCGCTCCTGCGCATGATGGAGGATCCCGAAATGCGCAAGGTCATGGACAAGGCCGAGCTCGAATTTTACAAGGACACCGACGGAAAGGCAGCGCTCGTCGAGCTCAAGGAAGAGCTCTTCTTCACGATCGAGGAGCGCCAGCACGACGCGGATCTCACCGAGCAGGGCCGCGACTACCTCAACCCCGACGACCCGAACGCATTCGTCCTCCCCGACCTCCTCACCGAGTTCGCGGACATCGAAAATAATCCCGCGCTCGACGCCGCCGGGAAGGCTCAGGAAAAGGCCGGTCGCCAGCAGCACTGCGACGCGCAGGCCGAGCGGATCCACAACATCGCCCAGCTCCTCAAGGCCTACTGCCTTTACGACAAGGACGTCGAATACGTCGTCGAGGACAACAAGGTTCTTATCGTGGACACGTTCACCGGACGCAAGATGCCCGGCCGACGCTGGAGCGACGGCCTCCACCAGGCGGTCGAGGCGAAGGAGGGCGTCCAGATTGACCGCGAAACCCAGACGCTTGCCACCATCACCATCCAAAATTATTTCCGTCTTTACGAAAAGCTCGCCGGCATGACCGGCACCGCCGAGACCGAGGTCCACGAGTTCCACGACATCTACCGGCTCGACATGAACGTGATCCCGACGAACCGGAAGGTCGCCCGGCTGGACGAGAACGACCGGATCTACAAAACCCGCCGGGAAAAATACCATGCGGTGATCGAGGCGATCCGCGAGGCCCACGGCCGCGGGCAGCCGGTGCTCGTCGGCACCGCCAGCGTCGAATCGAGCGAGCTGCTCAGCCGGATGCTCAAGCTCCAGAAGATCCCGCACACCGTCCTCAACGCGAAATACCACATGCAGGAGGCCGAGATCGTCGCTCGCGCCGGGCTCCGCGGAGCGGTGACGATTTCCACGAACATGGCCGGACGCGGCACCGACATCAAACTCGGCGAGGGTGTCTCAGCCCTCGGCGGGCTCTACGTCGTCGGCACCGAACGCCACGAGTCGCGCCGCATCGACCGACAGCTCCGTGGCCGTTGCGCCCGCCAGGGCGATCCCGGTCGCTCGCGGTTCTACGTCAGCTTCGAGGACGACCTCATGCGGAATTTCGGCGCCAGCGACCGGATGACAAAGATCATGGAGACGTTCGGCCTCAAGGAGGGCGAGGAGCTCGAGCACCCGTGGCTGAACAAGAGCGTCGAGACCGCCCAGAAGCGGGTCGAGCAGCGGAACTACCTGATGCGCCGTCGCACGCTCGAGTTCGACGACGTGATGAACCAGCAGCGCGAGGTCGTTTACGGATACCGCAACGAGGTCATGGATTCCGAGAACACCCGCACGCTCATCCATGAGGTCATCTCCGAGGTCGTCCCGAAAAAAGCCGCGGAATTCCTCGAGGTCCCCGAGGGCGAGGAGCCGGATCCCGACGGCCTCCTCCAGTGGATCAACTCGACGTTCCCGCTCGGGCTCAGCCGCGCAAAGGCGGCGCTCGATTCCCGCTCGGTCGAGGACAACGGAAAATTTCTCGCCGAGACGATCCGCGACGCCTACGAGCGCAAGGCCGCCCTGGAGAACCCCGACGCCCTCCGCGGGCTCGAGCGCTACATCCTCCTCAACGCGGTGGACCGCCTCTGGCAGGAACACCTCTACGCAATGGACGGACTCCGCGAGGCCGTCTATCTCCGCGCGTTCGGACAGAAGGATCCGCTCGTCGAATACAAGAACGACGCGTATGGAATGTTCGTCGAACTGATGGACAACATCAAGGCCGAGGTCCTCACCAACCTCTTCCGCAGCACCACCAACCTCCAGGCGTTTGAACAGCTCCTCGCCAGCCTCCCGCAAAGCCTCCTGCGCGCGGATCCCGCCGCCCGCGTCCGTACGTCGCCCGCCATTTCGGACGAGCCCGGCGCGGAAGCGGATTTGCCTCCCGCGCCGAAGATCGAACTCCCGATCAAGCGCGAGCTCCCGAAGGTCGGCCGCAACGACCCCTGCCCGTGCGGAAGCGGAAAAAAGTTCAAGTCCTGCTGCGGACGCTCGGCCTGAATCCCGTTTGGAAATTCACTAAAAAAAGAGGTTAACCCTGCTCCGGGGCTTTGGTGGGGATGACAAAATCGAGCAGCTCCGATAGAGGGACGTGTATGGGCGCGTCATGGTCGCCTTCCGGGAGCTCGGTGTAGTGGCAGCGGGCACCCCTCGCCAAAAGTCGGCGGACAAGGATCCGGCTGTGTTCCACGCTAATAATAGCATCGGAGGAGCCATGAATGATCGCCACAGGCAGAGCGGCGAGTGCATCCGCCCGGTCTCGGCTCGTTCTGTCAGAATAGATCCTGGGAACCTCCTCAGGCGAACCGCCATAGGACTCAATCAAACCGTAGGATTCCAGAAAATGATTGGGCAACGAGTTAAAAAACTCAACCGGATCGGTCGCGGGGCAAAGAGCGATCACCCCGTCCATGGCCATTGGAAACCGGCTGGCAAAGATCAGGGCCGATGTCCCTCCCATGCTGCCGCCGGCAAGGATCAAGCGCCTGCCTGGGTATCGTTGATTCACCATTCGAATGATATCCTGAAGATCTGCCTCAGCAGCCGGGCCCATCCAGGAATTTCCCCGATACTCCGGGCAGATATGGACGGCACTGCGTCTCGCCAGTTCCTCTCCCCAGCGTTCAAATGCCCCGCTGTAGATTCCGGCGGTCATTCCTTGCTCCTGGTGCGACTGCGCGCCGTGCAGATAGATGAACACCAACCGTTCGCCAGTGGGCGCTGTCTGACAAAAATCCTTTTCGAGGAAGGTTTGCGGGGACTCGTCAAATGAAGAGCTGAACTCATGCTGGACGATCCCGTCGGCAATCGGGTTCTCAAGTTGGATCGGGCCAGCGCCTCGGGTCATGTCTGCGGCTTGTAGAAGACATTCGCTCCGAGAGCCTCCTCGAGCGGCTTGAAATTCCCGGGGCAGTAGCCGCGATGGTCATGTGGGGTGAACGCCTCCGCGCACTGGAACACCCCGCTCAGCTTTGCAACGTTTCTCGACTCGGCCAGAACCACCTCTTCCAAGCTGGTCATCGTCTGGGTTTGGCGAAGCCATTCCATCTGGCTTTCATGGGCCAGCAGCATCCGGATTTTTTCTTCCACCACGGACCCGATGTCCACAAACAGAGTGGGGACGACGGGCTCATTCAGACCGGTCCGGCAGCCCAAGGGCGGGGCATGATACAGGGCCACCGGCCCGTCTTTCGCCTCGCAAGGAGGGTCAACCGGATAGTTGGGAATCCCTTTGGCTATTGCCGCAGTAACAACCAGGCGGCAGGTGTTCTCATGGTCCTCCATGTAGTCGGACGGGGGATGCGTCAGAATGATCGAGGGATCGATGGCTCGCACCACCGAGGAAACACGGGCCAGCGAGGGGGCATCGTAAAAAATGCCCAGATCCTGAAAGAGCGGAGGATGCATCGTGGCACCTAAAATCCGGGCGGAGGCTCGGGCTTCCTCCCAACGTTTGGCAGCAGTGGCCTCGGCGGATAGCGTCTTGGATCCGGCGTTCCCATTAGCCAGATTCCACATGTGGATCGCCCATCCCTGCTTCTTCAGCAGGAGGAGCGTGCCGGAATAGAGGAACTCGATGTCGTCGGGATGCGCCCCAACGGCTAAAACGGTTTTTTGATTCATATGATTTCAGGTTTGGTTTTCGATGGCAGAAGAGGGCGCAATCTTTTCACAAAAACCATCGCCTGACGCATCATCCCCAAGTCGTTGGGATGGACGCCATCAACGGTGCCTTCGCCGTCGCTTCCCAGCATGTCGGTGTTAGGCATAAAACAGAGATCCTTCATCCCCTCATTTTCGAGCTTTTCACAAATGGCTCGTAATTTGCGGCCTTTATCAGTCGGGCTGATGCCTAAGCAACTGGATTCCTCGAACAGCAGAATTGGGGTGGAGGGATGGGCTTTGCGCAACGTTTTGACAAACGGTTCGACGCGTTCATCGGCCGGCATGTTGTGTAGGGAATCGAGGACGTAAATGGACGGATCAAGCTCTGCTAACAGCATCGCCAGCGCAGGTTCCATTTTTCCGCTCCCGGAAAAGCCGAGGTTAATGACGGGCACATCCAGCATGCGTCCAACAATGGAAGTGGCCGCCATGCCTGGACGGGAAGCGCACGCGCCCTGGGTAATCGACGTGCCATAGAACACGATCGGCTTGCCTCGCTTCACCGGGGAAAGATCCGGAGTGGAGAGCGTCTTCCCTTTGGGGACTCCGATCTCGAGAGACTTCAGGCCATTGTACAACGGCAGGTAAAGAAGGCATTCGCTCTCTGGTTCCACTTTGAATGACGCGTTGTTGGAGATCCCCTCCGGACGTCCGTTTCCCTGAAAGGCCCACTTGCCCGACTTCTCTCTGGCATAGAGATCTAATCCGCTGACTCCCGTAGCCGGCATGTGAGGCTCAGCCAGCTTGTCTTTCAGAAGGGTCCACTTGACGTTGACCGCAGACGAATCGGTCGAGAAGTAAACGGACATCCCGGCTGAATCGAGGCTCAACTCCCAGACCGCAGGAGTCACATCGGCTTGAGCTTTTTCCGGCAGACGATCATAATAGGATCCCGTGTTTGCCCAACCCTTGCCTTCCAGCGCGAGGAGTTTGCCGTCATACCAGATGATGCTGGCGTCGTCGGGATGCGCCCCAATGGCTAAAACGGTTTTTCGCTTCATATCATTTCAGGTTTGAGGTTTCGCAAATCGGTTTGCCTCCGACCCGGATTCCCGCGCGCGCCGGGTATTTTTTCATCTCAGGGATCCTGTGCTTTACCACGCGAGCGATTCGGAATACAAGTGAGCTTTGTTCCATCCATGAACTTTTCACGGCAATATTCCGCGCACACATTTGGCTCGGCTTTTTTCAAAGCGCTTGACGGGTTGTGCTTTTCAGCCCTGCTGGAACCCGCAGAAAAAGCGGTTGATTGATGGGAGCAATGAAAAATCCTTTCCACCACGTCCATTTTCTCGGCATCTGCGGCACGGCCATGGGCTCGGTGGCGGCGGCGATGAAGGATCGCGGGTTCCGGGTCACCGGCCAGGACGACAAGGTGTATCCGCCGATGTCCGTGTTTCTCGCGGACAAGGGGATCGCGATCACGCCGGGGTTCCGCGCGGAGGACATTCCGGCGGCGGACGTCATCGTGGTCGGGAACGCGATGACGCGCGGGAATCCGGCCGTCGAGGCGGTGCTCAACCGGAAGCTGTTCTATCTCTCGCTGCCGGAGACGCTGAAGCAGTTCTTCCTGCGCGGACGGCACAACCTCGTCGTCACCGGCACGCATGGAAAAACCACCGCCACCTCGCTGCTCGCATGGATCTTCGAGTCTGCGGGACTCGCGCCCGGCTACCTGATCGGCGGGATCCCTGCGAATCTCGGCCAGGGCGCTTGCCTGCGCGAATCGAAGCATTTTATTATCGAGGGCGACGAATACGACACCGCGTTTTTTGACAAGCGCGCGAAGTTCATCCACTACCTTCCCGAGCTCGTCATCGTCAACAATATCGAGTTCGACCACGCGGACATCTACCGCGACATCGGCGAGATCAAGACGAGCTTCCGGCGGCTGCTGAACATCGTGCCTTCGGAGGGCATGGTTCTCCTGAACGGGGACGACCCGCACTGCCTGGATGTCGCGAAGACCTGCCCCGCGCCGGTCGTCGAGGTCGGGTTCTCGCCGAACGCGGGAAACCGGATCCGCCATCCCGCACACGGCACCAATGGCTCGTCATTCGAACTCTTCGGAGAAAATTTTTCCATCCCGATGTCCGGGGACTTCAACATCCGGAACGCGGCGATGGCGGCCTCGGCGGCCCACTACTACGGGATTTCGCCGGAAATGATCCGCGCGGCGCTCGCCTCGTTTCAAGGGATCAAGCGCCGACAGGAGGTGCGCGGCACGGTGCGCGGGATCACGGTCATTGACGACTTCGGGCACCACCCGACCGCGATCCGCGAAACGCTCGCCGGGCTCCGCGCAAAATTCGGCCGGGCGAGGATCTGGGCGGTCTTCGAGCCGCGCTCGAACACCACCCGCCGCGCGGTTTTTCAAAATGTTCTTCCCGCCGCTTTCGCGGAGGCCGACGGCGTCTTCATCGCGAAGGTTGCGCGCCTCGACCAGCTCCCGGAAAACGAGCGCCTCAACCCGGAAAAAGTGGTGGCCGACATCGCGGCCTCCGGCAAGCCGGCATTTTACGAGCCGACCGCGGATGACATTGTCGCGCGGCTCGCCCCGCTCGCTCGGACGGGCGATGTCGTCGCCGTCTTCTCGAACGGGGGCTTCGATGGAATCCACCAGAAGCTCCTCGACCGGCTCTGAGGGCTCGCGGAACAAAAGTTACACGGGCAGTTCGCTTTGCAGGAACAACACCAGCTTGAGGATGTCGCGACAGCACTGCGCGAAGCCGGTTTGGCCGCGTGAAGAATTTTGCGGCCGATACAGGCCCCCTGCTGCATCTCGAGCAGGTTCCGCCCATGAGCATGACAGAAATCCTTGAAGAACTGCCCCGGCTTGGACGCGTCGAGCGTGAAAAGGTCTGGCAGTGTTTGGAGGAAATCGAGTTGGGGACAGTTGAGGAAACCCCTGAAATACTCGCCGCCATTGACGCCGGCCGACGCTCCATCCGCGAGACATCACGGCCATCGGATCTTGGTTCTACCACTTCAATGAGTATCCCGCGATGCTCGACCTCTATCGCAAAGGCTGCCCGGTCGGGTCGCTCATCACTCACCATTATTCCTTGGACCAAGCCCCCGAAGCCTATCAGGCCATGTCTGAGGCGAAAACCGGCAAGGTGGTTTTTGAATATGGCGGAAAATAGCAACATCGTCTGATGGGTTCTGTGCATTGTAAGAGTGCCTCCTTTACTGAGATTCAGCGTTCAGTGAACGGGCCTTCCGAACTCTATGACAACTCCGCAAAAGCTCCTGACTCTCTTCATTCGCGCTGGTCCGTTCCCTTCGCGGGCAGGATCCGTTTTTCAACCCAAGGCGGTGCAGGCGGCGATTTCGTTGGCGTGGAAATCGGCGGGGACGACCTTTCGGCCGAGCGGGAGGGCTGAACTACAGGCCCAGCCACTCGCCCAGGCGTCGCTCGCTTTGGGCCAGCCATTCGTCCCTCTCGCTCCGGTCATCCAGCGGCGAGACCGGGCTCACGCGGGTATGTTCGCGCAGGGGCAGCGGCTCCGGAAAGCGGAGACAACCGTCTTCTTAAACGGCTTCAACAACCGTGATCATGCCAATGACGGTGCCACACGCGAACGTTTGCTTCAAGGGGGGAACTGCCCCCCATCCGCGCAAAAAACTATCGGAAGGCGATGGGCGGGCCGAGAATCTCGCGGAGGACGACCGCCCGTCGCACGCCGGCGCGCGAGCGCAGGGCATCCGAAAACGCGCGGGAGGAAGAAGCCGGGTGCTGGGGCGATGGCGCGGCGGCGGCAGGCTTGGGGGCTGACGGCGGATTTTTTCTTCTGGAAGGCGCCGTCACGAAGACCGGGGCCGGCGGCAGTTGCGGGGGCGCGGCGGATTCCCGCTGCGGCTCTTCGACCGGGACTCCCAGCACTTCCATAAGCCTGCGCATTTCTTCCGAGGGATCTTTCCGCGCGGGCGCGGCGGATTTTTCTTCGGACGGGAGGAAGGGATTGCCTTCGGGGATCCCCTGCTGTTCGCGCTCGAGCTTCCGCTGCTCGCGGATTTCCGAGGATCTCTGAACCAGCCAGTTCACGAGGCTGATGAGGCCGATGATGACGAGGATGACGAGCTGTTCCATTGCGGGGAAGCGAGGTTGTTTTTAACCGACGGCGTTCTGAGTCAAACTGCCGCCAAACTGTAGCAACGCCCGTGCCGGGCGTGATCCGTCAACGCGTCCGGTACGGACGCGGCAGTGCCCCTTGTGTTCCATATAGCCATGGGTTTATGAGAAGCTCAGCTGAGCGGAGTTTTTTCCGAGCCGGCGATGCTCTCGCGCATCGAGGTGTCGGACTGGATATTTTTCATCTTCACGTAGTCCATGATCCCGAGGTTGCCGCTGCGGAACGCCTCCGCCATCGCCTGCGGGACCTGGGCCTCGGCCTCGACGACCTTCGCGCGCATCTCCTGCGTGCGGGCCTTCATCTCCTGCTCGGTGGCGACCGCCGCCGCGCGCCGCATCTCCGCCTTCGCCTGCGCGACGACCTTGTCCGCCTCCGCCTGCTCGGCCTGCAGCTTCGCGCCGATGTTGTCGCCGACATCCACGTCCGCGATGTCCACCGAAAGGATTTCAAACGCGGTCCCGCTATCGAGCCCCTTCTGGAGGACGGTCTTCGAGATCCGGTCGGGATTTTCGAGGACGTCCTTGTAGGAGGTCGACGACCCGATCGAGGTGACGATGCCCTCGCCGACGCGGGCGATGATCGTCTCCTCGGTGGCACCGCCGACAAAGCGGTCCAAGTTCGAACGCACGGTGACGCGCGCGCGGACCTTGACCCCGATGCCGTCGCGGGCGACCGCGTCGATCGTCACCCGCCCGGTGGCCGGATTCGGACAGTCGATGACCTTCGGGCTGATGCTCGTGCGGACCGCTTCCAGCACGGTCTTGCTGGTGCCTTTGATCGCGAGGTCAATCGCGCAGGCGCGGTTGAAATCGAGCGTGATGCCGGCCTTGTCGGCGGCGATGAGCGCCAGCACGACATGGGCCACGTTGCCTCCGGAAAGAAAATGGGCCTCGAGGAGATCCGTGCCGAGCGGAATGCCCGCCTTCACGGCCGTAATCCTGCTGTCCACGATCAGCCCGACCGGCACCCGCCGCAGGCGCATCCCGATCAGCTTCGCGAACGGAACCGGGGCGTCCGCGATTTTCGCCCGCAGCCAGACCCCGAAAAAGTTGGCCAGCACGATCACCAGCACGAGGCCGACGACGAGCGTGATTCCGAAAATGACGTAGATGGCGAGCTGGGTGATTTGCGTGATCATATTTTGCATAAGATATTGGCATAGGATCGGGTTCTTGTAAGGAAAAATTTTCCGCCCTCCGAAATGTCTTGCGGCGGAATGTGGCGGGTGGAAAATGCGGGCGTGTTTCCCGCGCTCGCCGAATTTATCGGGACGGCGTTGCTCATCATTTTGGGCGACGGGGTGGTGGCCAATGTTTTGTTGGGCCGCAGCAAGGCGCACGGCGGCGGGTGGATCGTCATTTCGGCCGGTTGGGCGATCGGAGTTTTTGTCGGCGTGTTTGCCGTCGGGCGGATCAGCGGCGCGCATTTGAACCCGGCCGTGTCGGTCGCGATGGCGCTGGCGGGAAATTTCCCATGGCCGGCGGTGCCGGGGTATATTCTCGCGCAGGTGCTCGGGGCGATGGCGGGGGCGGCCGTCGTGTGGTTGGCATTTCTGCCGCATTGGAAAATCACGGAGGATCCCGCCGCGAAGCTCGCGGTTTTTTGTACCGGGCCCGCGATCCGCTGCGCGCCGGCGAACCTGCTCTGCGAAATCATCGGGACGTTCGTTCTGCTCTTCGGAATTTTTTGTTTGAAGGGTGCGACCGGGCAGCCGCAGGGCGGGGCGGTCTATCCGATTGATCTGGGCGCTCTGGGCGCTCTGCCGGTGGCGCTGCTGGTGTGGGGCATCGGGCTTTCGCTCGGCGGACCGACCGGATACGCGATCAATCCGGCGCGGGATTTCGGCCCTCGCCTCGCGCATGCGATCCTTCCGATCTCCGGCAAGGGCACCAGCGACTGGGGGTATGCGTGGATCCCTGTTGCCGGCCCGCTCATCGGGGGCTCGCTCGCCGCACATCTCTACGTCGCACTCGGAAAATTTTAGCCCGCCCCCGGAGGAAATCCCCAGCGCGATAGCGCTTCATAAATGGGATCAGTCGAATGTTTGGTGCAGGAGCACAACCGGAGCGCGGAGAAACGATAGATGAAGGGCATCGCCCTCGGTGCCCTTCCGCCTGCCATGCCTCGATGCTTTCGCCGGATGCCGCGCCGGGGGATTCCGAAAAACCGAATGCCATCTGGTCAGCCATAGTGGAGTCGGATGAGGAACCCGCGCGGTCCGGCATTCCAGATTATTCCCGGTATTCTCCTTTGGTCCGGCGGTGATGAAAAGATGGACAAGCTCCCGCGGGGTTGATAAATTGCCATCATGGTAAAAACGCAAGTTCAGTTTCCAGACTACTTGTATCGCGAGGCAAAACGGATCGCAGCCGAATACGAGATGAGTTTTGCAGAGGTTGTGAGGCGGGGCTTGGAAGATGCCGTCAAAGGATATCCCGCCGGGCGCACCGCCCCCGACCAGTGGAGCCTTCCCGAGGCCCGGCGCATGGGGAGGCCCGCTCTTCCCGAAGAGGAGTGGGGCCTGGCGGCAAGGGATGAGGCATGATCAGTTTTGACACAAACATCGTTGTCCACTCGGCCAACGAGGATTCCGAGCATTATGCCAAGGCCAGGGACTTCCTTCAGCAGGTGGCAGGGAGAAAAGACGTGGTGATCTGCGAGCTGATGCTGGTCGAGGTGTTTCTGAAACTGTGCAACGCGAAGATCTTCAAGAGCCCGATGACGTCATCGGGAGCGGGGGCCTATTGCGAGCGTCTTCGCCAGAACCGGAATTGGAGGGTCGTGGAATCCGCGCCGGTCATGGCCGGGGTGTGGAAGTGGACCCGCCGGAAAGATTTCGCCTTCCGGCGGATTATCGACGTGCGACTGGGTTTGACCCTGCGACACTTCGGCGTGGAGGAATTTGCCACGACAAACAGCAGGGACTTTCGCGCCATCGGTTTCCGCAGAGTTTGGAACCCGCTCGGTTAGTGGTGCATGGAAGAAGGGTGGGCTTCACCCGCATGCTGGCGCGGTAAGATTCGCCCGAACCCATTCCGGTGTCGCGCGAAAGGTCTGTCGGAAATGTCTTGCGGCGGAATACGGCCGATGAAAAAATGCGGGCGTGTTCCCCGCGCTCACCGCGCTCGGAAATTTCTAACCGTCTCTCCGTATGAAACACATCCTGGCCCTCGACCAAGGCACGACGAGTTCGCGGGCGATTGTTTACGACGGGCGGCTCCGCCCGCTCGCCTCCGCGCAGAAAGAATTCGCACAGCACTTCCCGCAGCCCGGGTGGGTCGAGCACGATGCCAGGGAAATCTGGGAGACCGTGCTCTCGACCGCGCGCGAGGCGATCGCGAAATCCGGCGTGCCGGCGGGCGACCTCGCCGCGATCGGGATCACGAACCAGCGCGAGACGGTTGTCGTGTGGGACCGGAAGTCCGGCGAGCCGGTCCACCGGGCGATCGTCTGGCAGGACCGCCGGACCGGCGAGTATGTGAGCGCGTTGCGCGAGGCCGGCAAGGAGGTGCTCATCCAGCAGCGCACCGGACTCCTCCTCGATCCGTATTTTTCCGCAAGCAAGCTGCACTGGATCCTGCGGCAGATCCCCGACGGACACGCGCGGGCGGCGGCGGGCGAACTGGCTGCGGGAACGGTGGACAGCTGGATGATTTACAAGCTCACCGGTGGACGCGAACATGTGACCGACGCGAGCAACGCCTCGCGCACGATGCTCATGAACGTGCGCACCGGGCAGTGGGACCCCGAGCTTCTTGCCCTGTTTGATATTCCGGCCGCGATCCTGCCCCGGATTGTTTCGAGCAGCGGAGTTTTGGGCGTGTGCGACGCCTCGCATTTCGGCGCGGCGCTTCCGGTGGGGAGCGCGATCGGCGACCAGCAGGCCGCGCTCTTCGGACAGCTCTGCACGAAGCCCGGCCTCGTGAAATGCACCTACGGAACCGGTTGCTTCCTGCTCACGTTCACCGGACCCGACGCGATCTCGAGCTCGAACCGCCTGCTGACGACCGTGGCGTGGAGGATCGGCGACGCTCCGATGCAATACGCCATCGAGGGCAGCGTCTTCATGGGCGGGGCCTCGATCCAATGGCTGCGCGACGGGCTCGGTATCATCAGCTCCGCGCCGGAGGTCAACGATCTCGCCTCCCGCGTAACCGACAGCGGGGGCGTCGTGCTTGTTCCCGCCTTCACCGGCCTCGGCGCGCCGTATTGGGATCCCACCGCACGCGGGGCGCTCCTCGGGCTTTCGCGCGGCACGACCTCCGCCCACATCGCACGGGCGACGCTCGAGGGGATCTGCTTCCAGGTGGCCGATCTCATCGGCGCGATGGAAAAAGATTCCGGCAGAAAAATCTCCGTCCTGCGTGTGGACGGCGGAGCCTGTGCGAGCGACCTGCTCATGCAGACTCAGGCCGACCTGCTCGGCCTGACCGTCGAGCGGCCGAAAAACATCGAAAGCACGGCGCTCGGGGCCGCGATGCTCGCCGGGCTCGGCGCCGGGATCTGGCCGGATGTCGAATCGCTTTCCGCAACCCGCGAAACCGACCGGAAATTCGCGCCGACGATCACCATCAAAGACCGCAGCGCGCGGATGAAGGTCTGGAAAAAAGCCGTCAGGCGCGCGCAAAATTGGGAGACCACATTATGAAAAGAGAAAAGCTGATCCAACAAGTCGAGGAGACCAAGCACTGGGACATCATCATCATCGGGGGAGGAGCGACCGGGCTGGGCGCGGCGGTGGATGCCGCGACGCGCGGCTACAAGACGCTGCTTCTCGAGGCCGATGATTTTTCCAAGGGCACCTCGAGCCGGAGCACGAAGCTCGTGCACGGCGGCGTCCGCTACCTCGAGCAGGGCGACATCCCGCTCGTGCTCGAGGCGCTGCGCGAGCGCGGGCTCATGCACCGGAACGCGCCGCACCTCGTCCACCACCTGTCGTTCATCGTCCCGCGCTACCAGTGGTGGGAGGGGCCGTTTTTCGGCATCGGGATGAAGGTCTACGACGCGCTCGCCGGCAAGCTCAACCTCTCGCCCTCGCGCATGGTTTCCCGCGAGGAGACGATCGCCCGAATCCCGAACATCGAGCGCGAAAACCTCCTCGGCGGCGTCGAGTATTTCGACGGGCAGTTCGACGACGCCCGCCTCGCCATCGCCCTTGCCCAAACCGCCGCCCACCACGGGGCCTGCGTCCTCAATTACGCCCGCGTCACGGGCATCACGAAAGACAACGGGCTCACGAGCGGAGCCGCGTTCGTCGATGTCGAAACCGGCCGGAAATATTCCGCGCGCGGAAGCGTCGTCATCAATGCGACCGGAATTTTTTGCGACGAGATCCGGATGATGGACGACCCCTCGGCCCCGCCGGCCGTGCAGCCCAGCCAGGGGGTTCACCTCGTCTTCGACCGTTCGTTCCTCCAGGGGGATTCCGCGATCATGGTCCCGCACACCGACGACGGGCGCGTGCTTTTTGTCATTCCGTGGCACGGAAAGGTTCTCGTCGGAACCACGGACACCGCGATGAAAAATCCCGACATCGAGCCCCGCGCGATGAAGGAGGAAATCGGGTTCATCCTCCGCAACGCCGCCCGCTTCCTCGCCCGCGATCCGAAGGAAACCGACATCCTGAGCGTCTTCGCCGGCCAGCGCCCGCTCGTCCGCCCGCCCGGAAAAAGCGGCGCGGCGACAAAAGCGATCTCGCGCAACCACGAGGTGCTCGTCTCGAATTCCGGTCTTGTGACGATCGTCGGCGGCAAGTGGACGACGTATCGCAAGATGGCGGAAGACACGCTGGATCAGGCGGCCACGCTCGGCGGTCTGCCCGACCGCCCGTGTGTCACCGCGAACCTCCAGATCCACGGCTGGCGCAGCCCGAATGCGTCCGCCCTGCCGGAGGGGCTTGATGTCTACGGCTGCGACGCCACCAAAGTCCGGGCCCTCATGAAATCCCATCCCCAGCTCGCCAAACTCCTGCATCCGAAACTCCCTTACCCGCTTGCCTCCGTCGTCTGGGCGGCCCGGCACGAGCACGCCCGCACGCTGGAAGACGTCCTTTCCCGCCGCACCCGTGCGCTCATCCTCGACGCCCGCGCCGCGATCGAGGCCGCCCCGGCCGCGGCAAAACTCCTCGCCCGCGAACTCGGCCGCGACATGGCCTGGGCGGATTCTCAAGTCGAAAAATTCCTCGCGCTGGCGAAAGGATATCTGCACCGGTAAACCCGCGATCGGCCAGTTCAGACATTCTGACCGAGGAGGAATTTATTTCCCAGCTTCCCCACGGCTACGAGATGTGGCTTGGAGAAAAAGGTGTGCAGCTCTCAGGCGGGCAGCGCCAACGGATCGCCGTCGCCCGCGTCGTTCTGAAAGACCCCCGCATCCTCGAACGCGGCTGCGTCGCCGAGCGCGGCACCCATGCGGAATTGCTCCGGCAGAATGGCCACTACAGCCGGCTCCACAACGTCCCGCCGGGGTTTTCTTGAAAAAACAGATCCACTTCGGAGTTGACCCTGCGCCCACCCGAGCGCTACATTCTTCATGACTTTCGCGGGTATAGCTTAGTGGTAAAGTTCCTGCCTTCCAAGCAGGCCATGCGGGTTCGATTCCCGCTACCCGCTCCCCCCTCATAGCCAACAACTTACAGGCTCTCCACTAAACCAGCGCGATAGCGCTTCGTGGAAGGGGTGTAACTCGAGAGTTTGGTGCAGGGGCACAACCGTAGCGAAGCGTTGTCGCACCTCCGAAGCCGCTTTGGGATCATGCCAATTCCTCGCAGGTCAGGATGTCTGCCGTTCAACCGGGTCTTTCAAGCCCGAGTTCCGCCCAATGAACCTATGCCGCGCCACTGTGACTGGGAAAACCCGACCAACAAAAGAAAGGAAAAGACACGATGAACACCGGCTCTGCCACAGCAAGGGCACCAAGCGCGAGGCCCAGCCCACAGTTTAAATTTATGTCTCGCGAGCGGATCTATTCAAGAGTGGTGGCGTCGCCGCTCGAGCAATCTACGGACGGCTTCGGCGAGCCGTTCCTACATCACGTTGTTCTGCGCGTAGGAGAGGATCTTGTTGAGCTCGGTGAGGGTGGCCATGGCGCGCTCCTCGTGGCGGGCGAGTTCCTGTGCGCGGACGGGGTCGGCGTTCTCCTGCATGTCCGCGATGTTCTTGGCGAGCATCCGCACCGAGGAGATCACCGCGCGGAGCTGCTTGATCGTCTCGCGATCCGTACGGTTTTCCTTGTTGATCTGCTTGAACCAATTGATCTGGAAATCAAACCAGGCGAACGCCGCATTGATCGCGGCGACCCCGCCGACAAGCTGCCCGTCGGGCGTGAATGACGGCGGGGTAGGATCGTTCGGGCGGATCGGGATCACCGCCCCGGGGGTCTCGCTGATCCCGCGCGTGGCTTTGGTGTTTTTAATGATGGTCGGCGTGATGAAGATGATCAGGTTTTTCTTGTTTCGTGCGCGTCCCTTGCTCTTGAAGAACTGGCCCACAAGCGGGATGTCGCGCATGACAGGCACCCCGTCGTTCGAGGCCCGGTCGTCGGTGGACTCCAGACCGCCCACGGCCAAGGTATAGCCCTGCGAGACCTGCAGGGCCGCATTGTAAATCCGCGAAGCCGTGATCGGATAAAGATTCCCGGCGATGGACTTATCCGAGACGTAGGAGGATATCGTGATGGCGACACTCATGGCGATGTCCTCTTTCCCTACCGTCTTCGGGAGGATGTTGATCTGTGTCCCGATCGGGAAATAGTTGACCTGCTGGGTGGACGTGGACGATCCGCCCTGTCCTGTTGTTTGGGAGGAAGACAAGATCGGGGTGTTCACGGCGCTGCTGATCGCCACCTCGCGGTTGTTCACGGTCAGAACTCTCGGGTATTGCACCACGGTCGTGTCCGAGTCCTGCATGAAGGCCTTGATCGAGATGGATGCCTGCTCCATGTTCAGCACCGCCGAGTAGGGGGCGTTGAACGTGGCGTTGTAGGACTGGCCGCGGGTGTTGTTTTGGTTGTTGAAGGTGGAGATGCTTTGGTTGCCACTAATAAAGCTGTAGGGAGGCTGTCCGGGACCGAGAACAGGATTGCCAAAAGCGTCGGTCGTCCATTGTTGCGGACCAGTCCCAATTTGGGATGCGGTCGCGGCTTGCCCCGAATTATTGAACCCGTTGTTCGCCGTGTTTCCATTTTGCGTCGTCACTGTCACGCCGCCGGATCCGCTGGCCTGGGCGGATCCGTTGAATGTCAGCCCCTTCCCGCCGAATGTGCCCGCCCAGTTGATTCCGTAAGCTTTCGAAGGATCTTTGGATGTCTCAAAAAATTTCACTTCGATGGCGATGAGATCCTGGGGCAGATCCACGGCCAGCAGGTAGTCGGCCACCCATTTGTGCTGGGCTCTGGTGGCGACCACCCAAAGCGTGTTGTTGTCCGAATTGTAAACCACCTGTGGCGTCTGGGGGGGGACGTAGGTGGGATTCAGGCGCTCGGGATCGGCTGTTGTTCCTCCCCCTGCTTGGGGCGAAGCTCGGCCGGATGTCTGCGACGTCGAGGCGACGTTGGTTCCGGCGGTCACGTTCTCTCCCTGCACTGTGCCATCCGTGTTGTATTTGATGGCAGGCAGCCCGAGCATCACCCGGATTTCATTGACGATGCGCGGCTCCTTCGAGTGAAAAACCTTCTGCGAGTTTTGAAGGGGAATAGAGGTTGCGCTGGTCGTTGACTGAGTTGGAGTGGTTGTCGACTCCTTGAAATCCACCCGATCCACCGGATCATAATGAAGACGGTAGATGATCCCGACGAGTTTGTTGTCGTCTTCCTCTTTGAGCCGGCGTTCCCGCTCCTCGTCCACCGTCCGCATGGACCAGACGCCGTTGTCGTAAATGAGGCGAATGCCGTTGTCACGGCAGACGCTTTCGAGCGCGACGAACGGGCTGGCTTCCATCGTGAATGTGACCAGTCGCTGGTTGGCGGCATCGCTTTCCGGGATGCCGACAAACGGGATCCCCGCATCATCGGCGAGGAAGCGGAGCACATCGCGAAGCGCGGCCCGGTCGAAGTTATACAACTTCGGCGGCTGCCTGCGGAGGCTCGTGGCGGGAATGTTGCCCGGCCCGTAATCCGGGTAGGCCGCATTCGGCGGGGGCTCGACGACGAACGGCGCGGGGGGAACGGCTATGGCTGCCGGGCCGCCAAGGAAAAATGCCGCGGCGGCCACGAGGGCGGCTATCGATCTGGAACTGGGTGATTTCACGGAAGATTCCGGAGAAAAAAGAGGGATTTCAACACCGGTTGCACAATAAAAGGGTGCGTCCGAATGTGAATAACATGAGAGTAAAAATCCAATGGCGGGCAGGTTGCCGGGGAAAATACCAAATTCCGCAGGGGGAAAGCGAGACAAATCTGCGCTTCGCGCAACGGGGGAGGCGCTGCTCTGATGGCACGTTTTCGGATCTTCCTCGGGGGCATGTCACGTGGCTACGAGTGCCAGCGCCCAAACGGGCGGGACGCCCAATGCTCCCTGGCCAACGATCACCAATTGCCATCAGAGATGAACCCTTCGCGCCCCGGGCGCACTCGGGCATTGATTTTTTCTGAAGAAGGGAGAGATTCGCCGGGATGCAGGATCCACGATGCGACAAGCTGGCCGGGGTATTGACCCGGCACTCCACGAAATTAGCCAAGGGGGAGAACGTCCTCATAGAGATTTTTGATGCGCCCGACGAGATGGCGGTATCGCTGATCCGGGCGGTGAGGGCCGCCGGGGCGGTGCCGTTTGTGAACGTGCATCATTCGCGGATCGCCCGCGAGATGGCGCTGGGTGCGACCGAGGCGCAGATGGATGTCGCGCGGAGCGTCGAGTTGCTCCGGATGAAAAAGATGCACGCCTACATCGCGGTGCGCGGGAGCCACAACATCACCGAGATGTCGGATGTCCCCGACGAGAAGACGCGCATGATCACGGGCCGGATGCGCCCGGTGATGGATTGGCGGATCAACAAAACGAAGTGGGTCGTGCTCCGCTGGCCGACGCCCGGCATGGCCCAGCAGGCGCAGATGAGCACTCCCGCGTTCGAGGAGTTTTTTTTCAAGGTCTGCACGCTCGATTACTCGAGGATGGCGCCCGGCATGGACGCGCTGAAAGCGCTGATGGACGGCACCGACCGCGTGCACATCAAGGGCCCGGGGACGGATCTGCGGTTCTCGATCAAGGGGATCGGGGCGGTCGTCTGCGGCGGTGACCGCAACATCCCGGACGGCGAGGTTTTCTCGTGTCCGGTGAAGACCAGCGTCGAGGGGCACGTGGCGTTCAACGTGCCGAGCATTTATCAGGGGCAGGCGTTCGACAGCGTGCGGCTCGAGTTTGCCAAAGGCCGTGTGGTCGGCGCGTCCGCGAACAACACGGCGGCGCTCAACCGGATCCTCGACAGCGATGCCGGCGCGCGGTTCATCGGGGAGTTTAGCCTCGGGTTCAACCCGCACATCCTCCACCCGATGCGCGACATCCTTTTCGACGAGAAGATCGCGGGCTCGTTTCACTTCACCCCCGGGCAGGCCTACAAGGAGGCCGGGAACGGGAACACGAGCCGGATCCACTGGGACATGGTCTGCATCCAGCGGCTGGATTACGGCGGCGGCGAGGTCTGGTTCGACGGGAAGCTGATCCGCAAGGACGGGCTCTTCACGGCACCCACCCTGAAGAAGCTGAATCCCGACCGCCTGATCGGGAAGCGCGCGTAGCATGCTGAAGCGTTCGATCATGAACCCGCTCGAGGTGCGGATGGGATACAAATTCCGCAACGGCCTGCTGCTGGCCGAGGCGCTGACCCACCCGAGCATCTCGCTCGAAAGAAAAGATTATCCGTTCGACAACCAGCGTCTCGAGTTCCTCGGGGATGCCGTCATCCAGATCGCGGTCACCGAGCACCTGTTCCGGATGTTTCCGGATTTCAGCGAGGGACGGCTGACGAAGCTGCGGACGCGGATCGTCTCGCGGACGGCGCTGCGCGAGCGCGGGCTGGCGCTGGATCTCGGCCGCTACCTCATGATGGGTCGCGGCGAGGAGGCCAGCGGCGGACGCGAGCGGTCCTCGACCCTGGCGGATGCTTTCGAATCGGTCGTCGGAGCGATCTTTCTGGACGGCGGGTTCGAGGCCGCCCGGATGTTTCTGCTCCAGCAGATGGAGGAAACCTTCGGCGTCCTTGCCGGCCAGCCGGAGGAAATCAACCCGAAGGGCATCCTCCAGGAACTCCTCCAGGCACTCGCCCCGAACGCCCCGGAATACGAACTCCTCTCGCAGACCGGCCCCGAACATTCAAAAAAATTTGTCTGCCGGGTGCTGTGGAATGGGATCGAGCTGGGCAGCGGAGAGGGGCTGAGCAAAAAGGAAGCCCAGGTCGCCGCCGCCGCGCGCGCGCTCGCCGAGCGCCCATGGGAAAAAGAAACCCGCAAAACCTCCCCGAAAAAAACCTCGAAATGATTTATCAACTTCCGCTTATTGCCACCGGCCTCGCCGCCGGAGCCCTCCTGATTTTCAGTCATGCCTTCGCGTTGGCGCGCGAGGAATCCTGCATCGCCTGGGCGAGGGCGTTCCCGCGGAGCCGTCCGGCCGCGACGGCACTTCTGGCCGTAGTGGCGGTCTGGAGCTTCTGGCTCGTGAGCGGGATTGATCTCGGCGAGTTTTCTCCGCTGAGGAACGTGATGCTTGTCGCGATCGCGGCGGGCGCGGTGCTCTCGTGGATCTACGTCCCGGAGTTTCTGGCCGTGCGCGCGCTCGGGATGCTCCTCCTTCTCGCGGCCGAGCCGCTGCTCGAGTCGGCCGTGCTGCGCACCGAGCCCACGCGGCTGCTGCTCGTCGTCCTCGCCTACGCGTGGGCGATCGCGGGACTTTTTTTTGTGGGCATGCCTTATCTCCTGCGCGACGCGGTCGCGTGGGTCACGGCGAGCCCGCTGCGATGGAAGGCCGCGGCGGCCGGGGGCGTGGCGTGGGGGATCGCTCTGGTCGCCTGCGCGCTGCTCATCTGGAACCAGTGAACGGCCCCTGCCGCCCACAGCCACATGAATAAGACGGCCCGCGCCCCCGGAGAGCTGCTTACCTTCCTGTTCTCAGCGTGGCCGGAAACAAAAAAATCCAAGATCCGCAACTGGCTGAAACACCAGTCTGTGCTCGTGAACGGGGAGCCGGTCACCCAATTCAACCATCCCGTGAACCCTGGGGATGTGATCGGGATCCGGCTCGTCAAATATGCCGCGCCCCGGACGCCGCTTTCGGCGGGGATCAAGGCATGGTTCGAGGACGCACACGTGATCGTCATCGACAAGCCGCCCGACCTCCTCAGCATCGCGAGCAACGCCGAGGACGAGAAGACCGCCTATTTCCTGCTCACCGACTACCTCCGCGGAAACCGGCCGAAAGCTCGCGAGCGGGTCTGGATCGTCCACCGGCTCGACAAGGAAACATCCGGGCTCATGGTCTTCGCAAAAACCCCGGAGGCAAAAGAATTTCTTCAGGGCCATTGGGACAGCGTCGAAAAACATTACGAGGCGGTCGTCGAGGGGCACCTCAAAAAAAATGCGGGTGTGTTCGAATCCGATCTCGACGAGCGCAGCCGCTTCCAAGTCCACATCGCCCGCGCCTCGGAACACACCCGCCACGCGATCACGCACTACCAGGTTCTCGCCGAGAGCCCGCGCGGATCGCTCGTCCGGCTCCGCCTCGAAACCGGACGCCGCCACCAGATCCGCGTCCAGCTTGCCGCCGAGGGCTGCCCGATCATCGGCGACAAAAAATATGGAGCCCAATCGGATCCCGCCGGACGCCTCGGCCTGCATGCCACGTTTCTCAAATTCCCTCACCCGGCCACCGGAGCGGAGATGAGGTTTTCCTCCCCGCTTCCCAAAGCCCTGGCCGTCCACGCCCCGCCGAAAACCAAATGACCGGCGCTGCCTGTCGGGTAATGCCCATTTAAAATACAGGCCTCTTTCGGCTTCATTTTTTCTGCCATGTCCACGCCATCGCGGGTAGGATGAGCCCATGACGACATGGCAATGGCCGGCGATGGCCGGTGTTCTGGCATTGGGGATTTTGGTTGGTTGGCTGGCCGCATCGATCCGCGTTGCGCGGGCCGGCGCACGCGCTTCCGCCCTTGCGGCGCGGGGGGCCGAGCTCGAAAGCCAGATTCTGAAGCTCGACGGCTCGCTCGCCACCGAACGGCAGAAGGCCACCGATCTCGCCTCGTCGCTCGCCACTTCCCGGGCGGATCACGCGCACCTCATGGAACGGCTGGATGGCGACGCGAGGAGGCTGGCCGAGATGCAGGAGCGGATGAAGCTCGAGTTCGAAAACCTCGCGAGCCGCCTGCTCGAGGAAAAGAGCACCAAGTTTCTCGAGCAAAACCAGCAGCACCTCTCGGCCCTGTTGAGCCCGCTGCGCGAGAGGCTCGGCGAATTCCGCGAGCGCATGGAGAAAATTCATACCGAGGAGGAAAAATCCGCCGCCGCCCTGGGAACCCAGCTGAAGAGCCTCCACGATCTGAACCGCCAGATGGCGGAGGAAGCCGGCAACCTCACGAGCGCCCTCAAAGGACAGTCCAAGTCCCAGGGAACATGGGGGGAGCTCGTGCTCGAGCGCATCCTCGAAAAGTGCGGCCTCACGAAGGGCGTCGAATACGAGACGCAGGCTTCGTTTCAGGATGAGGACGGCACCCGCCGGATGCCGGACGTCGTGATCCGCCTCCCCGAAGAAAAGTGCCTGATTATTGACGCGAAGGTCTCGCTCACCGCCTACGAGAGGGCGGTGAACGCGCCCGCCGAAGCCGCGAGGACCGCCGCCCTCCGCGAGCATGTGGCGTCGGTGCGACGGCATGTCGAGGAGCTCTCGCGGAAAGATTATCCCGCCCTGAAAAACCTCCGGTCTCCGGATTTTGTTTTAATGTTCGTTCCGGTCGAACCCGCTCTCCACCTGGCTCTCCAGGAGGATCCCGCGCTTTACGGAGATGCGTTCGAGAAGAATGTCGTGCTGGTTTCCTCCTCGACCCTCCTCGTCGCCCTCCGCGCGGTCGAGAGCGTTTGGAGGCACCGGAAGCAGACGGAAAACGCGCAGGAGATCGCCCGGCAGGCCGGGAACCTCCACGATGCGTTCATTCTCTTCGCCGGATCCCTCGAGGAGATCGGCTCGCGCCTCGACCAGGCCAAGGCGGCCTACGACCTCTCGCTTTCCCGCCTCGCCACCGGCCGGGGAAACCTCGTGCGGCGCACGCTCGAGCTTCAGAAACTCGGAGCCCGCGGAGACAAGCAGCTCCCGCCCGCAATCGCCCGGCTCGCCGAGGAATAGCGGCTTCAGTCCCGGAAATTCTGGAACCCCAAAGCGACTCCGAAGTCGCGGCCCCTGCAGAAAGCGATGACGTATTGCAGTTCGTCACCCGAGGTGCCTCAGGAAGGAAAAAAAGAAGGGGCTAAGGCTGCCGCCGAACCGCGGGTTGATCTCCAGGATGAAGGGCTGGCGGCCCCGGAGCTTGTAGTTGAAGCAGCACAGCCCCTCGAAGCCGAGGCAAAGAAGAATGGACGCGAACACATCCAGATGCGGACAGCGACAGACCTTCGTGCAAACCGCCACGTCCTTTCCCTTGATCGGCGTTTCGGTGGCAAAATAATATTCGACGTTCAGCGAGCGGACGATTTTCCGATCCTGGAAGAGAATGTGCGTGGTGTATTCATAGCGCCCGGGAAGAAACTCCTGGGTGAAATAATCCGGGTCGGCCAGCTTGTCCGAGAATCTCCGCGCCGTTTGTTCGTCGGAAATCACGCGGCTGTTTTTCCCCCACTCATCGACTTTCTTTTTCAGGATGAACGGGAAGGGAAGGTGGCCGCCCATCCGGGGAACAAATTTTCCGAAGCCGTTTTCGATGAGCGCCTGGTTCAGCAGGTATTTGTTGTCGCACAGCAGGAGGCATTCCATGCTCGGGATGGGGATCGGAGAACCGGCGGCGAGATCGCCCGCTCCGGCCAGCACCTTCAGGTCGTCCATCGTCAGCGGCACGGCGAGATCGCATCCCCGGATGGCGGCGTGCGAAAACTCCCCGAACGCGATCTCATGCCCGGTGGATTCGAACCCCGCCCGGAGGGGGATCATCCATTCCTCCCTGCGCGAAAAGTGAAGCTTCAGTTTCTTTCTGGCAAAGAGCCGTGACAGGAGCCTCTGGTATTCCAGAAACGCCTTGTTCGCGATCCGGGCATCCCATTGCTTCCACGCGTCGGACGCGCCACTCGCCAAACGCTTCGCCGCGCTCATCCCCGGAAACCTCCGGCGCAGCGCGCGTTCCGCAAAATCCGTGACAAGTCCGTCTGCAATCGGATCAAACTAACACGGCAGAATCGCACGTCAACGGGCGACAGCGCCGGCGGCCACGTCCCGGAGGAAGCGGGCGGGGTTGCCGGCCCAGATCTGGCCGGCCGGGACATCTTTGGTGAGAACGGAACCCGCGCCCAGAACGCTGCGGGCACCGATCCGCAGCGAGGCGTTCGCCCGGGCGACCACGATGGAATGCGCGCCGATAGTGACGTGGTCGCCGAGGATGATCCGGTGATCCGAGCCGATGCACGACTCGGCGGCCAGGGTGACATGGTGATAGATCCGGCAATTGTCGCCGAGCGTGACCTGCGGGTGCATGACGATCCCGAGCGCGTGGTGTTCCAGGGTCACGCCGGCTCCGACGACCGCCTCGGCGGGGAGCAGGCATTTGTGGATCGCCCAGTTCAGCGTCTTGACGGCGCGTGCGGCGAGCCGCAAATCCCGGCGATAAAGCGCGCGGGAAATCGCCCACAGGCGTTCGGGCATCCGGCTGCTCATGGCGTCCTCCCGTCCTGCAAAAGGTCTTGAACAAAAGCGGAGACGCGGGCGATCTGGTGTTCGCGGGAGAAGAGGCCGTCGCGCGCGGCGAGCCTGCTTTTCTTTTTTGCGATCATCCCGGCGTTGAGTTGGCGGAGCAGATCCTCCAGGGCGGACTGGTATCGGGGATCCCAGGGAGCGCGTCCGGGCAGCCGCCACATCCCGTCGGCACCAAGGTCGTAGCCCATGGGAGTCTGATTGGTGATCACGGGCAGGCGTGCCTCCAGATACTCGGGCAGCTTCGTGGTGTAGCGATACGACCCGACCCCGTCCACGCTCTGCGGCAGGCTTCCCACGTCCATCGCCCGGAGGACCGGCATCACCTCCGCCAGCGGCACCGGACCGGGAAGAAAAACGCGGCGTCCGAGGTGCCCGCCCGCCAGCTCGCGCAGTGGCTTCAGGCCGTCCCCTCCGCCGACGATCAGCAGGCAGAGATCCGGCCGCTCCACGTTTCGTGCGGCGCGGACGAGATCGAGTCCGTAGCACCATTGAAGGCGCGGATTCCAGGCGAGGCTTCCGACGATCCCCACGACAATCGCATCCGGGGGGATGCCCCAGCGCGCACGGATCTCGCTTCGCGACGGGCATGCGTTGGATTCCCCGATCACCCAGCCCTCGGCGGTGACCGCCTTCGGGGCGCCGAACGCCATCGCCCGCCCGCAGAGATAGGGCGTCCACCCGATGAAGCCCGCGCAGCACCGGCAGAGCAGCCGCTCGTAAACCTCGAAGGCGATGCCGGCAAGCGGATGCAGCGCGCGCACAAACGGCCCGACCGCGTCGCCGCTGCTGAAAACGTAGGGCACCCCGAGGAAAATCCTCGCCAGCAGGCACGCCGCGCCTCCGGCGATCCCGGTGCCCTCCATGACAAGAAGATCCGGCTTCTCAACCCGCACGGCCCTCCACAGGCCGAGGAGGCTTCCTCGTTTGTCGGCCTTGTCGAAGGGAAGCTCCACGGCACCCGGCACGCCCGAGAGGAGCGCCTGCATCCGCTGCGCTTCGTTCGAGCCGCTGCCCTTGGTTGCGAACCACGCGATCTTCATCGTTCGATCCCTTTCTTCCGGAGTTCGATCGCCCCGTTGTAGGCGTCCTCGGTCATCGTGGCAATCCGATCCCATGTATATTTTTCTTCCACAATCCGGCGGGCGTTTCCGCCCATTGTGCGGACGGAATCCGGACGCGCAAGAAGCGTTCGCAGGCAGGCGCCGATCCCGGCCGCGTCGTGGGAAATTAATTCCCCGTTCACTCCAGGCTCGATGAAGTCCTCGGTCCCGTTGATCCGCGGGGCGAGAACCGGCAGCCCGCATGCGGCGGCTTCGATGGTGGCGAGGCTGAACGCCTCGTAATGGCTCGGAAAAAGAAAGACGTCGCCTGAGGCCATCGCGTCCGCAATGTCGTTGCGGAAGCCCCCGAAGGTGACGCGGCCGGCGAGGCCGGGTTCCGATGCCAGCCGTTGGAACCGCTGGCGATCCGGGTCGTCACCCGCGACGAAGAGCTTCAGCCGCGGGTCTTCGATGGTGGCGATCGCGCGGATCGCGAGATCCAAGCCTTTCCGCGCCCACTCGCCGCCGGAAAAAACCGCGAGGAAGTCTGCCGGCGCAAAGCCGTTTTTTTTCCGCCAGGCGTCGCGCTCCGCCGGCGGCAGCGGGTGGAACAACGCGGTGTCGGCGGCATTGGGGACGATCCGCACCACCGAATCCCCGATCGCATAGAACCGGCGCAGTTCCCGCTCCACGCCCCGGGAAACCGGCAGGAAGACGAGGGGAGCGCGGCCCGCGCCGCGATCGTAGAGCGCTTTTTCCGCAGCGCATGTGCGCAGGTGGTAGAGCCATCGCGTGAACCGCCGCGGCAGCGAGACGCGCTCCTGCCCGCCGAACCGGCGCAGGGCCTCGTGCTTCGCGGGCTGGATGTTCTGGATCGTCACCACATCAGCCTGGCTGGTGTTGCAGCCGATCGAATGCACGATATCAAAATCGTGCCGGCGAAGCCGGATGTTTGCGAGCGCGTGGTAGCTCGAAAAATCCACAACCTCCGGCCATCCCGGGCCCGGCATCCTGTGCCATTTCACAAGCCCGAGGTCGAGATCCTCCGCCTTCCTGGCGAAGAGATGCACGTCGTGGCCTTTCCGGGCAAGCCGCTCGGCGACCTCGTTCACCGGGCGCGCGCTGCCGTCGCGCCGGTTGCAGTTGATCATGGCAAAGGCGATGCGCATGGCGGTTATTGCGGCGGAGGGCCGCCTTTTGCGGCGCGCGGGAACAGGACGAATCCCGCGAACAGCGAAAAAACCACGCTGCCGGGCCCGGCCAGCCAGTTCCCAGCAAACAGCACGACCGCCCCGGTGACGAACAGCGCCTTGAACATCATCAGCGATTCGCTCCGAAGCCCCGCGTGCTCGAAAATCCGCACCTGCTTCCAAATAAGCCACAGCGCATAGAAAAAAATCCCGCCGCCGATCACCCCGAAGGAGAGCAGGATTTCAAAATACCCGTTGTCGCCGATCGTGCCGCCGGCGTCCATTGCTCCGGTGTTGACGCGCCCGGCAAGTCCGGTCGCGCCGAGCCCGTTGCCGATCGGATTGCTCAGGAGCGAAGTGATCCCGTAGCCGGCAATCTCAATCCGCCCGCGGAAGGATCCGTCTTCCGTGATTGAGCCGATCGTCTGGAGGCGCTCGGAAATCTTTTCGCGGCCGGGCATGCGCCCGAGCGCGAAATTCCCGACCATCGCCGCCACGCAGAGCAAAACGACGGTGCGCAGGGTGCTTTTCCCCCGGTTGAGAATCGGGACCAGCACCACAGCCATCCCGATGGTGATGATAGCCGTCCGCACAAACGTCAGGAGGATCGTGGCAAGGATCAGCGCCGGGCTGAGCCAGCCTCCCGCATTCCGCCAGCGCTGCGACACGAGCATCGGGATCACCGCCATGGCAAGGAAACCAGCCAGCACGCCGCGCTCGCTCATCGTCGAAAACACCGTCATCTCGGTCGGGCGCAACTGCCCGAGGTAGCCCTCGAATCCCACCGCCCTCACCCAGAACGCATCCCACGGGGGGATTGTGTAATACTGGTACCATCCATAAATGCTCACGGCCACAGCGGCCCAGCCGACCGATTTGACCCAGCGGTCGAGCATCCGCTCGTTCCCGCACGCCAGCGCGGCGCAGCCCATCATCGCCAGCGGCGCAACATATTCGGCGAGCGCGTAAACCGCCGCGAATTGGTTGCGTACGAATCCGACCGCAAACCCGATCGCCAGCGCGCCGGCGAAGAGATGAAAAATATGCCGGAGGTAGCGCGGGAAGGTTTGGTAATGCCCGACCACGAACAGGAAGATCAGGCCCGAGATCATCAGCGGCGTGAGGCTGATCGGCGAGAAGGGATTGAACGAGCCCGCCATCCAGTCAACGAACCGGCGGATCCCGCGGTTCAGAACCGTCACCCACACGAGATAGTCAATGAGCCAGCTCGGGTTCTTGAAATAAAGAACCAGCGCGGGAGCGATGATGAGTGCGGCAATAATCCAGTCCATGAAATCAAGGGGCGGGAATGGAGAGGAGCTTCCGCCAGTGCGAAGCCAGAACGGCATCGGAGAAAAATCTCCCGTAATATTCGCGGCAGCGCCCGCGCAGCTCGGGCGACGGAGGAGAAGCCGCGGACAGTGCTTCCGGAAGCTCGTGCGGCTCGACCAGCCGGACCACGTCGGGATCAGCCGGCCCGAGCTCGTCCATCGCAAAGGATCGCATCCCGCCGGTGCGGGTCGCCAGAACCGGAACACCAAACTGCAACGCTTCGAGAATCACATTCGGAATGCCCTCGCGATCATCCAAGCTTGGCACACACAACCGGTCGATCCCGGAAAAAAAACGGCCGAGAAAATCCGTCCGCTCGGATGCGGCGAACGCGCCGTGCAAAAAAAAGCGTCCGGGATTTTTTTCCTGCCGGCGGCGCAGGGCTTCCTCTTCGGGGCCGCGTCCGGCGATATGCAACTCGCAGGGGGCCTGGCTTTTTTCGATGAGATCCGCGAGGACGCCGGCGCCTTTTTCCGCGGTCAGGCGGCCGAGGAATCCGAACCGGGGCGGCCCCGGCAAACGTGCGCCCGCCGGGCCGGGCCGCATCGCAAGCTCGGTCGGCTGCACCGCCCAGACCGCCGCGCCGCGCGCCGGATACCGCCGCGCCGTTGCCGGCGAAATAAACACCAGCTTGGAAAAGAACGCGCTGTAGATCCGGAGCTGACGGAGAACCGGCGGGTTCAACTCGTGCGTGATGTGGTAGTAGAACGACTGCCGGGCCCGAAGCAACAAGGCAAGAACCGGCGAAAGGTGTCGCATCCCGACGGCCAGAAAAACGTCCGGCCTTCCCCTCCCGCCGGGGAGGCAAAGCCGGCCCGTGCACCGTGCGATCCGCACGCCGGTCCGCGACAGCTCCCCGGCGGCGGAGGCGGAAAATCCATGCCCGGGGATGTCTTTGATGAGGACGCGGATGTCGCCGAACATCGGACGGAGGAGCTCGCACAGCTTGAGCGTCGTCGTCGTGTGGCCGCCGACTTCCGGGAGGCTCGAGAAAATCACCAGCGAGCGCGGCTTCATGCGGCACCACCGTTGCGGGTTCGGACAACATTGACAAGCAACTCCGCGAATCGCGCGGCGATCGCCGCCTTGTCGAATGTCTGCGCGGCGAACGCCCGCGAGACCTCGGGCGAGGGGCGCGGGCGGCCGGTCATCTCGACGATCGCGCCGGCCAGCTCGCCGGGATCATCGGTCCGGAGCGGAATATCCGCCGCGCAAAGATAGTCGGCGTTCCCGTTTGTTCTTCCCACGATCACGGGAATCCCGCACGCCTGCGCCTCGGCAACCGAAGATCCGAAATCCTCCTCCTCGCTCGGCTGGATCAGCACGTCATGCGCCCGCAGCAGCCCGGGCACCTCGCCCCGCGGCACGGATGGAATCCATGCGAGGCGATCCGGGAATGGAAACGCGGCGATCAGCTTCTCGTATCCGGGAACAAACCCGACTTGCCCGACAATGGTCGCCTCGAGATCCGCTCCGCCGGCCAGCGCCCGCGCGAGCCCGTCCAAAAAAAGATCCAGTCGCTTGCGCGGGATGATCCGCCCGAGCCAGAGGCATCGCTTCCGCGTGGCGGCCTGCGCGGCCGGACCGGGCCGGAACGTTTCCAAATCGATCGGGTAGGGGACGCTTGCCGTGCGGCTTTCAGGAATCCCAAAATCTCCGTGCAGCGTCTTCCGAGATTGCGAGCTGCCCACGATGATCAGATCGGAAAATTTCATGCGCGGGAGTCCGGCCTTCGACAGGCGGAGCATCGCGAGGAGCCGCCATTTCCAGGCCGCCGCCGCCCCGGCCACGCGCACGATCTCCGGGAACCTGCGCAGGACGGATCGCGCGTCGGTGCCGGGCGCTCCCTGTGCGAAGCTCACCGTCGGGAGGCCGGGGGCACGGCCGCGTGCGTAATCTCCAAACCACACGCACACATCGAACGCCGCGCGGCTGTGCTCGCGCTGAATCGCCCGCACCACCATCTGGTTGTAGCGGGCCACATCCAGCATCCGCGCCAGCGGGCCGACGACCGGAACCCGCTCGGTGCGTGCGCGGATGCGGTCGGAGATCCGGTTGTCCACATCCGTAAACCGGAACCCCTCATGACTGCCGGCCGCCGGCCGCGGATCCACAAAGGAAGCCTTGGAAAAAAAATGCATTTCGCATCCGCGGTCGAGCAGCGCGCGCAGCAGAAGCGCATTCGCGCTGGCCACGCTCCCGGCCTGGCCGGAGACAAATCCCGTGGCGGCAATTTTCAATCCCATATCATGAGGGCCATGTTATGCGGGCGGGATCCGCCCGCCGGTTTTTCCGAGAGCCACGAGATAAAAACGCCCGCAGAGCCAGTCCAGGCCTGGATCAAAGGCGCAGACGAGGTCTGTGCCATCAGGCGGATGGGCGGGGCGGATCGCAAAAAGCTCATAGGCGTGCGCGGGCAGATACGACAGCACCTTTTCGACGCTGCCGCCGAAGTCCTCAAGGCCGCATCCCGGGTGCATCTCGATATAAAGATCCGGCACGCCGGCCAGCGTCGCGGAAGCACCGGCCAGCACCTCGCACTCGTATCCCTCGACATCAATATAAAGAACGTCCGGCTGTCCGTATCGCCCGCTCAACTCGTCGATCGTGATCGCGGGCACCCGGCATCCCCCGCGGCCGACCGATTGGCCGTCCCAGTCCTTGGAAAACAAAAGCGATCCCGGCCGGGCGGCGACGGCCGCGTGTTCAATCACCAGGTTCTGCGCGCCGTTCAAACGGCAGTTCTCGCGGGCGATCGGGATGTTGTGCGGGTTGGCTTCGACCGCGACCACGAGCCCGTGCGGGCCGACTTGACGGGCCAGCTGCAGGGCGACAACTCCCTGGTGGGCGCCCGCGTTGAAAACCCGCGCGCCGGGCCGGAGCCGCCCGCGCAGCAGCAGCCGGATCTCCGGCAGGAACCCCCCACCATGTCCATACCAGTCCTCTGCCATGGGATCGCTGATCTGGATCTTCAATTTCATATCGCCGAAGCGCTGCGTCGCGACGTGCGGTTTGAACATCCTTTCCTCCAGCCGGATTTTCATATGGTGCAGCACCTTCAGCCACCCGGATGGAATGTGCGCGCGCAGACGGTCTTTTCGCACCGTCCAAGAATTGGGAAAATCGCTCATGCGCCGGAGGGCGGCTGTCCGCCGGCTTCCCGCGAGCGGAGCGGCCGCGCCGGGCTGCCGGCCCGAACCTCGTTGGCGGGAACGGATTTGGTGACCACCGACCCGGCACCGATGACCGCGCCCTCGCCGATGGTGACCCCTTTCAAAACGATGCACCGCGCGCCCAGCCAGACATTTTTTTCGAGGCGGATCGGCTGGATTTCATTCGGTTGGCGGTTGAGCGCGCGGCCGCTCCGCATCCCGTGGTCGTGATCGATAAAATAGCATCCCGACGCGATCAGGCAATCGTCGCCGATTTCGATCCGGCCCTGGATGTTGAACTCGACCCCGCCCCCGACAAACACGCGGTCGCCGACAACGATCGACGGGCCGGGCGTCCAATAATGATCGTAGTTGAAAAAGATGCCGGGCTGCAGCCGGCAGTCGGCCCCGATCCGGATCTGGTGCGGCCACACCGCGTGGCACGCGGGGAGCCGAGTGCGCGGACCAATCGAGGCGCCGCGCAGCCTCCAGAGCGCCTTGCGCAGGGCGGATGACGGCGAGGGCGCACGCATTTCCGCCTTTCGCCAGAGCCTTTGGAAAAATTCAGCCGGGTTCATTGGTGCGGGTGTTTCTTCCGTCGCGGATGGCCTTCCATGTGATCGCGAGCCGTTCGTTTCGTCGCGGGTCGCGGCGGAGGAGAAGCCGGACGTATTGGGCCGCTCCGGGCGCGTCCAATGATCCGACGAGCAAGGCCCAGAGAAGATGACGCGCCCTTTTCCCGGCGGTCATCCGGCGTGAGACCACGAAGTGTTCGTTCCAAACCATATCGTAGAGGCCCTCGGGAGAAAATCCTCCGCGGTGGCCCTGATCGGCATCATAGCGCGGCGCGATGTGGTGGACAACACGGATCTCGGGATCGAACGCGACGCCGAATCCCGCGGCCGCCACGTCGAGGCAAAGCGCGATCTCCCAGTGGACCTGCGCGCCCGCTCCGCGCAGCCTCTGTTCGAATCCGATCCGGCGCAGAAGATCCCCGCGCACTGCGGCATTGCAGCCCTTCAGCGTATCCACGCGCCGGAACCTCCCGCCGCCGCGGTGGTGGTTCCCGAGAAACCTCCCATACCATGTGAAAATCCCCACCCGCCCGGTCGTCGGCTCGGCGGCCCGCATCTCCGGATGGTCGCGAAGTAGGTCGCGCCCGCCAACCATCCCCAGGCACGGATCCGATGAAAAGCGCTCCGCAATTTTTTCGATCCAGCCGGGAAGCGGTTCGGCATCGTCATCCAGAAGGCAGACGACGTCGCCCCGGGTGAGTTCGAGCGCACGCTGCATCGAGGCAACCACCCCCGGCATCTCCGCAAACGCTTTCTCGGGAAGAAGACCCGGCACGGGGCCGCGCAGCGCCGCCAGGGTTTCCTCGTCGCCGCGCCGGAGCCCGAGCACGATCTGATCCGGCGCCCGGCTCTGCGCGGCCAGCGCGCGGAGCGCGGTCAACAAATGCGACGGCCTCCGAAACGTGGGGATGATGACGGAGATCTTCACCGGTCTCAGAGCCCGAACCGCGGAGGGGATTTCCCCTCGGCGACGACCCGCTCCCAAAACGCGCTTCCCGGTTTTTTTTTCGCGTCCAGCACCCAGAGCGGAAGCTGGACGAGGAACAGAAAATACTCGGCGGAAAACCGGATTGCGGCGGCGAGGCGGCCACTTCGCGCCTTCGGGCCGCGGAAGCGCGACACGATGACCGCCGCCACATGCCGCGGGAGCAGCCGAAGGATCTCGGGGCCGGATGCGCCCAGATCATGCGTGCTCAGGACGCGCGGCTGCCAGCGTGCGGCGAGCTTCGCGGCCGAGGGGATCCGGCGCATCGGGTGCTCGACCACCGCGCCGGGAAGAAATGGGAACCCGACGCCGGAGTGGCGGAGACGCGCGAAATATTCCATATCTTCAAACGCGAACCGGAACCGCTCGTCGAACCCGCCGGTTTCCTCCATGAGCGCCCGGGTGATCGCAAAGTTGCACGACGGCGGGGCGGGTTCGCTGCCCCCGTAGCCCGGGGACTCCCACAACAGCGAATCGTGCGGGCCTTCGCCGGGAACCGTCTTTCCCACGAACACGACCGGCGGGCCAGCGGAAACCCGCGCGATCCCGTCCAGGTAGGCGCCCAAAAATCCCGGCTCCGGCAGGCAGTCGTCATCAACAAAAATCAGCCAGCCGTCCGGAGAACATCTCGCGGCGAAGTTGCGGTTTGCGCCCGGCCCTTTTCCGGGCCCGCGCATCCATGTGACCGGCTCCGGCAGCGCGGGCTGCGGCGCGGTGCCGTCCTCGCTGACAACCACCCCGCACGAGCCGTCCATCGGAAGCTGCGGCAGCAGGCGATCCAGACAGCGCTTCAATTCCCGCGGGCGATCTTTGGTGGGAATGATGATGGTGGGCGTGTGGCTCATGCGATCCTGCTTCAAAGGGCTACCGGCAAGGCTCCGGCATGGCAACCTCCGATTGCCCGCCCGGTTTCGCTGTCATCTGGCAGATCCGGCGGGCAGGCGGATTTGGCGGAGCACCTCGTAGAGGACGATGCCCGCGGCGGTGGCGAGGTTGAGGCTGCGGGCCTCGGGGGCCATCGGGATCGCCCGGCACCGCGCGGCATTTTCCGCAAGGAGCGACTCCGGGAGCCCGCGCGTCTCGCGCCCGAAGACGAGATAGTCGCCGTCGGAAAATGGCTCCTCCCAGTAAATTTGTTTCGCCTTGGTGGTGAAGAAAAAATACCTGGCCTGCGGATCGCTGGCGCGGAGGTTCGCGAACGACGCCCATTGCTTCACGTCGCAGCGGTCCCAGTAATCCATCCCGGCGCGCCGCAGCGACTTCTCGTCGAGTGAAAACCCGAGCGGCCCGACGAGATGGAGCCGGGCTCCGGCGGCGAGGCAGAGGCGTGCGATGTTCCCGGTGTTCGGCGGAATCTCCGGCTCGATCAGGACGACGTGGAGCATGGCTGGAATATGGGTCGCGATTCTCGAATGTCAGGATTTTTAATCGGTTGAAAAACAAAAGCGGCGTCAGGCCGCCGCACTCCAAAGCCCGCTGGCGCTGGCGAAATGCAGCATCTGCGTTTCGCGCGAAGCGCCATGGAGTGCGCGGACTTGTCCGCGCTTTTGGCACCAGGCACCCCATCAAAAATCATCCGGCACGCGAAAGCGGTCGAGTTTGAGGCTGATTGTCGCGCTTGCTGATTGACATCAGTTTTTTATGATGGCAAAGTGTGGGCATGATTCGAACGCAGATCCAGTTGCCGGACGAGGTTTTTGTCCGGGCGAAAAAGTTGTGTGCCGTGCGCGAGATCTCGCTTGCCGAACTCGCCCGCCGCGGCATCGAATACATTCTCAGCGTTTATTCCCCGGAACCCGGCGGCGGGGATTGGCAACCGCCGAAGCCCCGTCGGCTGGGCTGGAGAGGTCTCGGAGATGCCGAGATCAAGGCCCATGCCCAACTCACCGCGAACGAGATCTCCGTGCTCGGGCGCGGGAAAAAATAAGCGGCCATGCTGTCGGTTGACACGAATATTCTGCTGCACGCTTTCAATGCGGACTCGCCGAGCCATCGGGCCGCCTTCGCTTGGATCAATTCCATCCAGCGGAAAGAAGATGTGGCGATTTCCGAGTTCATCCTCGCCGAACTTTACGGTCTGCTGCGCAATCCCGCAGTGCTCAGGCATCCCCTTGCCGCCGCCGAAGCCGTCGAAGTCATCGCCGTATACCGCTCCCATCCGCGTTGGCGGCTGATCGGGTTTCCCTCGGAAAACCGCCCGCTGCACGATGCCCTCTGGAAAAAGGCTGCCGCCAAGACCTTCGCCTTCCGTCGGCTCTACGATGTGCGCACAGCACTCACGATGGTCGCCCAGGGAGTGACGGAGTTTGCGACGGCGAACGTGAAGGACTTCGAGGACGCCGGCTTCCGGAAGGTTTGGAACCCGCTGGCCGATTGAAAACCCGCACCGGTTAGTTCGCGAGGGTGCTGGCGGTTTTGTTCTGGCGGGTCAGGGCGACGAGATCCTCGATGATGCGCAGGGTTTCGTTGCGCACGGGATCCGGTTCCGGCGGCTTCGGGCCCTCGCGCTTCTCCGCTGCGGCTTCCTCGGGATCATAGAAGTGGAGCTTGTCCCGCTCGCGCTCGTAGGCGACCGTCTCGAGCTTTTCGCGTTTCGAGCGGATGTCGTCGAGCGTCAGCTGCCAGACCTGCGCGTGGACGAGCGGGCCGCGCTCGGCGCGTTCTTTTTTGCGCAGCTCCTTGCGGGCCTTGTCATCCGCGAGCTCTTTCCGGCGGTCTTTTTCGTTGATGGAAACCGCGTTGGTTTCGAGCCGCTCGCGCAGGCGCTTCATATCCTCGCTGATGTAGAGGAACTCCGGGTCGGCGGCGATGCGGGCTTGGGAATGGGCGCGGAGCTCGTCCAGGAAGAGCGGCGACGCGAAGGGCGTGATCTTCACCGGGGCGACCTCGTCGTATTCCAGGCGGTTCTTCAGCGAGCCCTCGCCGATCTCCACGTTGTCGGTGCGCGACGGGAGGACGACATCCGACTCCACGCCTTTCAGCTGCGTGGATCCGCCCAGCACCCGGTAGAACTTCTGGATCGTCATTTTGAGCCGCCCCGCATCTGCGGCCCCGAGGCTGAAAAACGGCATGACCTTGCCGATGTCGAGCACCGTCTGCACCGTGCCCTTGCCGAAGCTGCGCTCGTCTCCGACGATGACCGCGCGCCCGTAATCCTGCAAGGCCGCCGCAAAAATCTCGCTGGCCGAGGCGCTGAGCCGGTTCATCACGACGACCATCGGCCCGGGGTAGGCGATCTCCGGGTTCGTGTCGCTCGCGACCGTGATTTTTCCGTCCGGGCCTTTCGCCTGCACGACCGGGCCTTTGGGGATAAAGAGCCCGGTGAGGTTGATCGCCTCCTCGAGCGATCCGCCGCCGTCCTTGCGGAGATCTATGACGAGCCCCTGGATGTCTTCCTGCTTGAGGCGGCCGAGGAGGGCGGCGATATCCTCGGTCGTGCTTTTGGCCGGACCGCCGCCGTTCATGTTCGCATAGAACAGGGGAAGCGTGATCCAGCCGATGCGGGTCTTCTGGCCGTCCGCTCCCTCGACGTCGAGCACCTCGGCCTTGGCCTCGGATTCCTTGAGCTTCACGACGTCGCGGGTGATTTCAATGATCTGGCTCTTCGAGGGATCCACGGCATCGCCCGGAAGCACCTGCAGGCGGACGAGCGAGCCTTTTTTCCCACGGATTTTCTCGACCACCTTGTCGAGCTTCATGTCCACGACGTCCTCGAATTCCCCCGAGCCCTGCGCGACCGCGGCGATCCGGTCGTTTTCTTTGAGGCGCCCGTCGAGATCCGCCGGCCCGCCGGGGACGAGCTCCATGACGCGGGCATACCCGTCGTCGCTGCGCAGGACGGCTCCGACCCCGACCAGCGAGAGCTTCATGGTGATGTCAAAATTGTCGCTCTCCTCCTTGCTCATATATTCCGAATGGGGGTCGTAGGCCTGGGCGAGCGCGGTGAGGAACGCGCTGACCACGTCGTCGCTGTCGGTCTCGCGGACGTTGCGCAGCGCCTGGTCATAGCGCTTGGTGACGGTCTGCTCGGGCGGACGCAGGGGGAATTCGTTCAGGTGCTCCTGGAGAAGCTCGGCCTCGACGCGATCCTTCCACAGCTTGTCGGCCTCGGCTATGTCTTTCGGCCATGACGCCTTCTGGCGGTTCACCTGGACGGACTCGTTGCGGGCGAAGTCGTATTTCTTCTGCGCGAGCTTCTTGTTGCTGGCGACGCGATCCTCGACGCGCTGCCGGAACCGCGCATAGATCTCGTGCGCCGGACTCAGGTCGCCGCGGAAAATATATTCCCCGAGGTTGTCGCCGAATTTTTTTTGGAATTCGTCGACGTCCGCCTGAATGAAATACATCCGGTTGTAATCCAGGGTGATCGACTCGAGATACGTCGTGAGCAGTTTTTCGGACATCGCGTTGTCGAGCTTCTGCCGGCTGTAGTGCCCCTGCTCGAGCCAGCGCGCCACCGCCAGGGCGACCTGACCGGAATCCGGCGATGCCGCGGCCTCCGCCGGACGGAGCGAGAGCCCGGCCGCCAGGATCGCAACAAGCCCGATCGCAAAAATTTTTCTCATAGGCACGTGGGAAACCTTGCAGAGATCGCTTGGAAAATCAAACTTCGTCATCAACATTCTGACCACACGACCATGAATCAGTTCAAATCATTTACCGGCGGGCCACTCGACACGAACGCGTTTTTTTTGGAATCCGCCTCCGGCAATCTACTCTTTGATGCGCCCGAGGGGGCCGACGGGCGGTTTGCCGGGGAGAAGGTGGACTGGATCCTCCTGACCCACGGGCACTTCGACCATGTGGCCGACGCGGCGAAAATCCAGCGCCGCCACGGATGCCGGATCGCCTACCATCCGGACACCGCGCCGATGGTCACCGACGCCGGGTTTTTCCGCCGGCACGGTTTCGAGATCGAGATCGAGCCGTTCCATGCCGACCGGCTGCTGGAGGAATCCGACGCCTGCGAGGTCGCCGGAACGAAAATGCGCATCCTGCACGTCCCCGGCCACTGCCCCGGAAGCCTCTGCTTTTATTTTCCGGAGCTGCGCACAATGATCGGCGGCGACGTGCTTTTCCGGGGCGGGGTCGGGCGATGGGATCTGCCGGGCGGCGACGGACCGCTCCTCTTCGAGGGCATCAGAAAAAAGGTGTTCGCGCTCGACGACGACGTGGTCGTGCTGCCCGGACACGGGCCGGCCACAACAGTCGGTTTTGAAAAAACACACAACCCCTACGTCGCGTGACTATTCTATAATTTTTCTTTGCTCGACAGGCCGTCCCCGTTCAGGTAGAGGTTCAAACTTTCAAGTCCCTCCGTTATTTATGTCAAGATACTCGTATGTTGCGCTGGACTCCCGCGGGCAGGAATCCTCCGGGGTCATCGAAGCCGAATCTCAAAACGACGCTCTGGGACAGCTCCGGCAATCGGGATACTTTCCGAAGAGCATCGCGGAGGAAGGCAAGGGGCCGAAAATCAAATCCAAGAGTCCGGAGAAGGGCAAGTCCGTCGGGAAGAAAAATATCACGATCTCCTTCCTGCAGAAGAAGACCATCAAGCCGAAAACCCTGATGATTTTCACGCGGCAACTGGCGACGCTGATTGATGCGGGCCTCCCGCTGCTCCGCGGCCTGACCGTGCTTTCGAAGCAGGAGCCGGATCCCGTGCTCAAAAACGTCATCAACAGCCTGGCGGAGTCGGTCCAGGGCGGCGGGACGTTCTCGGAAAGCCTCGGCGGCCACCCGAGGATTTTTAACAAGCTCTACGTGAACATGGTCAAGGCCGGCGAGCTCGGCGGCGTTCTGGAACTCGTCCTCCTCCGCCTCGCCGAGTTCCAGGAAAAGGCGCAGAAGATCAAAAACAAGGTTGTCGCCGCGATGTTCTATCCGGTGATCGTGCTGGTGATCGCGATCGTGATCCTCGCGTTCCTGCTCGTCTTCATCGTCCCGAAATTTGAGGCGATCTTCGCCGACATGCTCGGAGGCAAGCCGCTCCCCGGCCTCACGCTGTTCGTCATCGGCGTGAGCAACGCGGTCAAGAACAACTCGCTCGAGATCGCCGGCGTGATCGTTGGCTTCGTCGTCCTCTATAAGTTCATCGGGCGCACAAAAAAGGGCACCCGGATCATCGACAACGTGAAGCTGAAGGCCCCGCTGTTCGGCGACCTCACGCGCAAGAGCTCGATCTCCCGGTTCACGCGCACGCTCGGAACCCTCGTCACCAGCGGCGTCCCCATCCTCCAGGCGCTGAACATCACCCGCGAAACCGCCGGCAACATGATCATCGCCGACGCCATCTCCCAGGTCCACGACAGCGTCAAGGAGGGCGAATCCATCGTCCATCCGCTCGAGGCCAGCGGCGTCTTCCCGCCCATGGTCATCAGCATGATCGACGTCGGCGAGGAGACCGGCCAGCTCCCCGAGATGCTGCTCAAGGTTGCCGAGGTCTATGACGACGAGGTGGACAACGCGGTTGCCGGCCTCACCTCGCTCATGGAACCGATCATGATCGTCTTCCTCGCCGTCGTCGTCGGCACGATCGTCATCGCCCTCTTCCTTCCGCTCATCAGCATCATCACCGGCATGCAGGCGCAGACATGACGAAGAAAAAGCTGAAAGCTGAAATTGGAAAGCTGAAAGGGCAGGCAGGTTTGCGCAAGCCTTCATCCTTTTCTTCCGGCTTCACGCTCATCGAGCTTCTCGTCGTCATCGCGATCATCGCGATCCTCGCCGCGCTGATCCTCAGCACGGCGGGCTACGTCCAGAAAAAAGGTGCCACCTCGCGCGCCGAGACCGAAATCGCCGCCCTCTCGGCTGCTCTCGAAAGCTACAAGGCAGACATGGGGGATTATCCGACCAATGCCAATTCGGGCACCAACGCCAATTCGCTTTACGGAGTCCTCTCGCCGGCCAGTGGAAATGTTTACTTCGAATTCAACAAGAGGATGACCAATGCCAACGGCATTGTGGATCCGTTTGGGGCGACCTATAATTACACCTATCCGGGAGCCACAGACCGCAACGGCTCGAACTTCTTCGACATCTGGTCCACCGCCGCCAGCACAAACACCAACGCATGGATCAAAAACTGGTAGGGAAGCGTGAGGAAGTAGTTCAGCGCAAAACTGAACCGCTAGCTATCTGGGCTCTCGCTCTCGGCGTTCTTGGCATTTTCGGCTTTTCCATCATCCTCGGTATTCCTGCGGTGATTTGTGGAGTCGTAGCGAGACGCCGTATTCGCAATGGATCTGACTTAAACGGGAAAGGCATGGCCTTCGCGGGCGTGATTATGGGATCGATATCAATCGTTATTTTTATTATCTCCGTCATTATCTTCGTCACTTTTGGTCTTCCATTAATCCAATCTAAAACTGCAATAACAAGGGCGGAAGCGGAAATCGCGGCCCTTTCGGCCGCAATGGAGAGCTACAAGGCGGATACCGGAGATTATCCGACTTGGACGAACAACCCTGGCGGCAACAATGTCTTCCTTCTAACCCTTCTCATGCCAGAAAGCGGCAAGGATTACTTTATATTCAACAAGGGGATGACGAATACCAATGGCATCGTGGATCCGTTTGGGACTACCTATGGGTATACTTATCCGGGAGCTACAAACCGCAACGGATCGAATTCCTTCGACCTCTGGTCCACGGCTGGATCCACGACCAATTCGACCAACGCACCCAAGTGGATCAAGAACTGGTAGGCTGGGTGCTGCCTTTTTTCTAAAGGGGCAACAGTCACGCATCGGCTGGAAGCCGATGCCACGAACATTTTTTCCATGACCGCCGAGATCGAGCAGTTTCTGATGTATCTGGCCACCGAGCGTGGGCTTTCGGTGAACTACCAGCTCACGGTTCAGCGCAGCCTGGAATCGCTTGCGGATTGGCTTCGCGCAGGGGACGCGGGGGCCGGCTGGAAATCGCTCGACGCTTCGCGGATCACCGACTTTCTGGCCTTCCGCAAGCGCTCCGGACTCCAGGCCGCATCAGTTCGCTTAGATGCCGTCGCCATCCGGATCTTTTTTCGCTTTCTGGTTGCCCGGCTGGGCTGGGCGGAGAACCCGGCGGAGACGATGTCGCTTCCCCGACCGGAAAAGCATCTGCCGGAGACGCTCAATGTCGAGCAGGTCCGCCGCCTGATCGAAAGCATCTTGCCGACGGATCCCCAGGGCCTGCGCGATCGGGCGATGCTCGAGCTCCTCTACTCGAGCGGGCTCCGGGTCTCGGAACTCTGCGCCGCCCGTCTCGAAAACCTCGACCTCGACGCCGGGTTCATCCGGGTCACCGGCAAAGGCGCGAAGACGCGGCTCATCCCGGTCGGCGCACCCGCCGCCACCGCGATCCGGTGCTACCTCGACGCCGCCCGCCCGCCGCTCGTCCGGCGCTGGACCGGTGCCGAAATTTTTCTGTCTGTGCGGGGAAAAAAGCTGACCTCCCAGCGGATCTGGCAGCGCATCAAGCAATATGCCGCCCGCGTCGGCATCGAGACGAACGTCTATCCGCACCTGATGCGCCACAGCTTCGCGACCCACCTGCTCGGCGGCGGCGCCGACCTGCGGATCATCCAGGAGCTTCTCGGACATTCCGATATCTCGACCACCCAGATCTACACCCACGTCGAAAAAAGCGGGCTCCGGGCCGTCCTCAAAAAATTCCACCCCCGCGGGTAGCCGCCATGCTGTGCGCTTTGCAGTGCACTTTTCAGATACCCCGCCGGTTCTTTTGATATTTTTCAGTTGACCGGCTAAACACAACGACCAACATAGTCGCATATTAATTTCTATGAAATTACTCCTTATGCTTGTCCTCGCGGCGGCACTCCCGGTTGGCGCGAAGACCACCGAGCTGCTCAACGTCTCCTACGATCCGACGCGCGAGCTCTACGCTGATTTCAACGCGGCGTTCGCCGGGCACTGGAAAAAAACGACCGGGCAGGACATCCGGATCAACCAGTCTCACGGCGGATCGGGCAAGCAGGCGCGCTCGATCATTGACGGGATTGAGGCCGACGTCGCCACGCTGGCCCTCGCTTATGACATTGACGAGCTGGCCGCCCGGGGCGGGCTCGTTCCGGCCGACTGGCAGAAGCGGCTTCCCCACAACAGCTCGCCCTACACCTCGACGATCGTGTTCGTCGTCCGCAAGGGAAATCCGAAAGGCATCAGGGACTGGGGCGACCTCGTGAACAATGGGGTGCAGGTCATTACGCCGAACCCGAAAACTTCGGGCGGGGCCAGATGGAATTTCCTCGCCGCCTGGGCGTGGGCACTGAAGCACTACGACGGCAGCGAGGCCCGGGCGAAAGAGTTTGTCTCGCAGCTCTTCAAAAATGTCCCGGTGCTCGACTCCGGCGCCCGCGGCTCGACGATCACGTTCTCCGAGCGCGGGATCGGTGACGCGTTCCTCTCCTGGGAAAATGAGGCCTTTCTCATCCAGAAAGAAAAACCCGGCGAATTTGAAATCATCGCCCCGTCGCTCAGCATCCTGACCGAGCCTCCCGTGACGGTCGTGGACAAGGTGGTGGACAAGCGCGGCACCCGGGCGGCCGCCACCGCCTATCTCGAATTCCTCTACTCGGACGCCGGGCAGGACATCGCCGGAAAACATTTCTATCGCCCGATCTCCGAGGCCGCCCGGGCGAAATATGCCGGCCAATTCCCGAAAATCGATCTGGTCACGATCGACGGCCAGTTCGGCGGATGGGCGAACGCACAAAAAACATTCTTCGCCGACGGCGGCGTCTTCGACCAGATCTACGAACCGTCAAAAAAATAATTAAGCGGACGTTTTTTCCGGATGTCTTGCATCCGGATGACTCCCTTCCATCAGGGATTCGCACTCGGAGACCGATTGATAATAACGATCTATAATGTCGTTTTAAAATCGGATGAAGTAGAGATCTTTTCAGATTTTTCTATTTTCGTCTCGTAAGTTAGTGGCATATGTCATTGCCGGACATGCATTAAAAGATATTCATCTTTTTCGTTTTTTTTCGTTGACGGCAGCAGGAGATTGAATAACGATCAATTCAGTCGTCATAAAGGCGACGAAACAAAAACAAAAGAAAAACAAAAAATGAACATCAAAAAAATCCTATGGGTTGCTGTGGCCGTCACGGCGACTTTTTCACCGGTCGTCCGAGCTGGGCAGACCGACAACAAGAAAGTGATCGTCAAAGA